>JBBRDH010000018.1:0-52690 GCA_038204125.1 Mycobacteriales bacterium | reverse complement strand
GGCGTCCAGCAGATCGGCCAGCGCCTGGTCGGCCACCGAACAGGCGGTCCGTAACGCCTCGATCTCGACCAGGTCCTTGACCGCGCGGAGCTCCTCGACCAACTGCTCGGTGTCGATGAGTTGCACGCCTTTGGCGGCGGCGGATACCTGGCCCTGGTGCGCGGCAAAGGTCACCGAACCCGCCTCGAAACCGATCCTGCCTGAAGGTGCGGCGGCCAGCAGGGCCAGATCGCTCGGCCGGTCGATCCGGCGCGGAAGATCCGGGACCTCCTGGGCCGACTGCAGCTCGTAGCGGCTGTCGGTGGCGAATACCGTCCCGTCGGCATCGCCGCCGGTCCCGATCAGCAACGCAGCATTGGAGCCGGTGAATCCGGTGAGGTAACGAATGTTGATCAGGTCGGTGACGAGCAGGCCGTCCAGGTTCCGGTCGGCCAGCACGGCCCGGAGCGCCTCCCGGCGGTGACGGGCGCGGGTGGAGGGCATGTCGACTACCTTTCATCCGGGTGGTTCGCCAGGAACTGGAGAGCGAGCCGATAGCCGGTGATGCCCAAACCGGCGATCACCCCGGTGGCCACGGCCGAGACGACGGAATGGTGCCGGAAGTCTTCCCGGGCATGGATGTTGGAGATGTGGACCTCGACCAGCGGAGCCCTGCGCTGGGAGACTGCGTCCCGCAGCGCGATCGAGTAGTGCGACCACGCTGCGGAGTTCAAGACCACCGGAACCGCCTCGTCGGCCGCCCGGTGCAGCCAGCCGATCAGCTCCGCTTCGTCATCGGTCTGCCGGACCTCGACCGCCAAACCCAGCTCGGCCCCCCACGCACCGACCTGCGCCGCAAGCTCGGAATGAGTCGTCGACCCGTAGACGAGAGGTTCCCTACTTCCCAGGCGACCCAGGTTGACGCCGTTCAGGACCAGCACCCGTCGGCCCGGCGAGGCCTGCCCGACGTCGGCCATCTGTACGTCGGTCATCTGCTCCTCGGTCATCTGCTCCTCATACCTCTGCGGCAGAGCGGGAAGGGTCGCGGTCGGTCACAGCGAGATGGTCCGCGGCAATCGGCGGCCGGCGACGACCGAGTAGGCCGCGGCCAGCAGCGAGGGGTCGGGCCCGGCCAGCCGACCGGGTTTGGCCAACCCGTCCAGGACGACGAACCGCAGGACGCCGGAGCGGGTCTTCTTGTCCGATCCCATGATCGTCACCAGCTCGCCGAGCGCGTCCGGGTCGTACGTGGTCGGCAGGCCCAGGGACTGCAGAACGGCCAGATGGCGGTCGGCGGTGGCGTCGTCGAGCCGGCCGGCCGCCCGGCCGAGTTCGGCGGCGAAGACCAGTCCCACCGAGACGGCCGCGCCGTGCCGCCAGCGGTAGCGCTCCCGCTTCTCGATCGCATGCGCCAGGGTGTGCCCGTAGTTGAGGATCTCCCGCAGGTCCGACTCCCGGAGGTCCGCCGCAACCACCCGCGCCTTGACGGCGACTGATCTCTCGACCAGCTCGGCCAGAGCCGGCCCGGCCGGGTCCACTGCTCCGCCGGGATCTGCCTCTACGATCCGCAGGATCTCCGGGTCGGCGATGAAACCGCACTTGACGACCTCGGCCATCCCGGCGACCAACTCGTTGGGCGGCAACGACTCCAGCGTGGCCAGATCGACGATCACCGCTGCCGGCTCGTGGAAGGAGCCGACCATGTTCTTGCCGGCGCCGGTGTTGATGCCGGTCTTGCCGCCGACGGCCGCGTCCACCATCGCCAGCAGGGTGGTCGGCACCTGAACGACGCGCACCCCCCGCATCCAGGTCGCCGCTGCGAAGCCCGCCAGGTCGGTGACGCTGCCGCCGCCGAGGCCGACCACGACATCCGACCGGTCCATCCCGATCTGCCCGAAGACGTCCCAGCAGAAACCGAGGACCTCCAGGGTCTTGCCGTCCTCGGCGTCCGGAACCTCCAGCAGGTGGGTGTCGATACCCACGCTGCCGAGCGCTTCCTTGATGGCCTCGGCCGTCTTCACCAGCGTGGGCGCGTGCACCAGCGCCGCCCGGGCCGGCCGCCGGGAGGCTTCGGGTCCGGCGACGGCAGCCACGAGTTCGTCGAGCAGCCCGGTGCCGATGACGACCGGGTACGGCGACGCCCCGCCGACTCGAACGGTGACCGGGTCCGGCAGTTCGGCAGTCACTTCAGCTCCAGGGTCTCGATGATGAACTTCGCCACCTCGGCGACGGTGCGGTCGTCGGTGTCGACAACCAGGGTGGCGATCTCCAGGTAAGCAGGCACCCGTTCCTGCAGCAGGGCCTTGTAGGTCGCCCGCGGGTTCAGCCCGGCGAGCAGTGGCCGGTTCGCGCCGAGTCCGGTCCGTCTGACGCCGTTCGGCATGGAGACGCTGAGAAACGCGACGGCGTGGCCGGCCAGGTTGGTCCTGGTCTGCGGGGACAACACCGCTCCGCCGCCGAGCGAGAGCACCCCACGGTGCTCGGCGAGCGCCATGGCGACGGCGGCCCGCTCCAGCCCACGGAAGCTCTCCTCCCCGTCCTCGAGGAATATCTGTGAAATGGGCCGGGCGGCGGTCCGCTCGATGTCGGCGTCGGTGTCCCGGAACGGCAGGCCTGTCATCCGGGCGATGGCGGCGCCGACGGTCGACTTGCCGGAACCGGGGGCTCCGACCAGGACCACGGCCGGCCGGGCGGAGCGGGCCAGGGTCCTGCCGACGGTCGGTCCTGGATGCGGACGACCCGGCTGCTGGGTTCCGGTCATCAGGTGAGGTGACCGACGGCCGGGACAGCTTGAGCCGCAGCAGTTTCCTCCGAAAGAGCTCCGCTCGGCGCGACTGCCGCCGGCATGACTTCGGCCGGCATCGGCAGGGTGTCGCCGAGAGTGGCGAGATAGGCGGTGACATTCCGGCGGGTCTCGGCAATCGAGTCGCCGCCGAACTTCTCGACCACGGCGTCGGCAACCACGAGGGCCACCATCGCCTCGGCAACCACGCCGGCGGCCGGAACAGCGCACACATCGCTGCGTTGGTGGATCGCCACCGCCGCGTCGCCGGTCACCATGTCGAGCGTGGCGAGCGCCCTGGGCACCGTCGAGATCGGCTTCATCGCGGCGCGGACCCGCAGCACCTCGCCGTTGGTCATGCCGCCCTCGACGCCGCCGGCCCGGTTCGACCGCCGGGTCACCCCCGGATGACGTGGGTCGATCTCGTCGTGGGCCAGGGAGCCGCGGCGGCGGGCAGTTCGGAAACCGTCGCCGATCTCGACTCCCTTCATCGCCTGGATGCCCATGAGCGCGGCGGCCAGCCGGGAATCGAGCCGTCTGTCGGAGTGGACGAACGACCCGAGCCCGGGCGGCAGCCCGTAGACGAGTACCTCGACGACCCCGCCGAGCGTGTCGCCGTCAGCCTTGGCTGCTTCGATCTCGGCGATCATCGCCTGGGCCGACTCCTGGGCCAGGGCACGCACCGGGGAAGCGTCGATGGCGTCCCGGTCGGCGGGTGTGGGCAGCGGGCCGAGCACCGCGTCGCCCTCGCCGATCGACACGACGTGGGAAACCACTTCTGCGCCCAGCACTTCACGAAGGAAATGCTGGGCGATGGTCCCCAGCGCGACCCGGGCAGCGGTCTCCCGGGCCGAGGCACGTTCCAGCACCGGGCGGGCGTCGTCGAAACCGTACTTCTGCATCCCGGCGAGATCCGCGTGGCCGGGGCGCGGGCGGGTGAGCGGAGCATTGCGGGCCAGTCCGGCCAGCACCTCGGGATCCACCGGATCCGGAGCCATGATCTGCTCCCACTTCGGCCACTCGGTGTTGCCGATCTGCACCGCGATCGGACCGCCCATGGTCAGCCCGTGCCGGACCCCGCCGAGCAGGGTGACGACGTCCTGCTCGAACTTCATCCGGGCGCCGCGCCCGTACCCGAGTCGGCGGCGGGCCAGCTGTCGCGCGATGTCCGAGGTGCTCACCGGTACGCCGGCAGGCAGTCCTTCGAGGACGGCGACAAGGGCAGGTCCATGTGATTCCCCTGCGGTGATCCAGCGCAACACGCTGCCCATCCTTTCACGGGGCGGCCCCGGTCCCTGTTTCGCAACGGCTTGTCCTTCGACGGCCGAAGACTGACTGGCAGACCGGACCCACCAGACCCCAGCGGACCCGCCGGACCTCACCGGACCCTCCGGACCCCACCGCGCGGATCAAAGTCGGCCGCGCGGGCGAAAATGCGTCCGTTTGGGACCCCTGGGGCAGGTGAGTCCTACTTGATCCGCGCGGCCGGTCCACTGGGCCGATCCGTGCGGTCGGTCCACTGGGCCGATGCGCGCGGCCGGTCCACTGGGCCGATGCACGCCCGATCATCAGATCCGGCCGAGATCAGTGGGCAGCGAGCCAGGCGGCGTAGGCGTCGTGTACGACGCGGATCATGTCGTCGACGTCGTCGGTGAGGTGGATGAGGTTGAGGTCGATCGCGCCGATGTTGCCGGCGCCGGCCACCGAGGTGCGGATCCAGTCGACGAGCCCGCCCCAGTACTCGGTGCCGAAGAGCACCACCGGAAACTTGGTGACCTTCTTGGTCTGCACCAGGGTCAGCGCCTCGAAGAGCTCGTCCAGGGTGCCGAAGCCGCCCGGCAGGCAGACGAACGCCTGTGAGTACTTGACGAACATCGTCTTGCGGGCGAAGAAGTACCGGAAGTTGATGCCGAGATCGACGTACTGGTTGATTCCCTGCTCGAACGGCAGCTCGATACCCAGACCCACCGACATCCCGCCGGCCTCCTTGGCGCCCCGGTTCGCGGCCTCCATGATTCCCGGTCCCCCGCCGGTGATCACGGCGAAACCCTCGACCGCCAGCGCCGCGCCGATCCGTTGCGCCAGTTGATAATCAGGAGTATCCCGTTTGGTCCGGGCACTGCCGAACACGGTGACCGCGCGGGGCAGTCCGGCCAGTGCGCCGAAACCTTCGACGAATTCCGCCTGGATGCGCAGCACCCGCCACGGGTCGGTGTGCACCCAGTCGGTCGGGCCGCGGGAGTCCAGCAGGCGCTGATCGGTGGTGCTGGTGTCGACGCTCTGCTCACCACGCAGAATCACCGGTCCGCGGTGCTTCTCGCCGGAGACGGCGTTCGATGCTGCATCGACGTTGCGCCGGCCGTTCGGCCCGGGCTGCCCAGAGTTCGTCACGCTCGTCAGGGTAAGGGCTGCCGATGACCACCCGGTTCTGCCCAGAGTCAACCGGCACTGCCCTATCAGTCACCATCGGTGTCAGCTCAGGAACGCGCGCAGCACCTCGGTCATCTCCCGGATCTGGGTGAGCGAGACATGCTCCTCGATGGTGTGCGCCAGAGACGGGTCACCGGGGCCGAAGTTCATCGCGGGGATGCCGAGGGCGGCGAACCTGGCGACGTCGGTCCAGCCGAACTTGGCAACCGCGATCCCCCCCGCTGCGGCGATGAACTCCGCGGCGGCCGGCGCCGACAGTCCGGGTAACGCACCGGCCGCCACGTCCAGAATCTCGACGGCGAAGCCCTCGAACACCTGGTGGATCAGGGCCACCGCGCCGGCGGCGTCCCGGTCGGGCGCGAACCGGAAGTTGACCTTCACCACGCACTCGTCGGGGATGACGTTGGAGGCGACACCGCCGCTGATCGACACCGCGTTCAGCCCCTCCCGGTACACACAGCCGTCGATGTCGACCGTCCGCGGCGCAAAGCCGCGGAGCCGTTCCAGGACCGGCGCGACGCCGTGGATGGCGTTGTCGCCGAGCCACGACCGGGCGGAATGCGCCCGGATCCCCCGCACCGTGACGGTCGCCAGCGCGGTGCCCTGGCACCCGGCCTCGACCTGACCGTTGGTCGGCTCGCCGAGAATCGCGAGATCGGCGGCCAGCCAGTCAGGTAGCTCACGTTCGATCCGGGTCAGGCCATTCCGGTCGTGCTCGACCTCTTCGCAGTCGTAGAAGATGAACGTCATATCGCGGGACGGCGAATCGAGAGTCGCCGCCAGATGCAGCAACATCGCGTCGCCCGACTTCATATCGGTTGTGCCGCAGCCGAAGAGGGTGTCACCCTCGCGCCGGGACGGAACGTTGCCGGCAATTGGCACGGTGTCGATATGGCCGGCCATCAATACCCGGGTCGGGTGCCCGAGCTGCGTCCTGGCAAGGATTGCGTTACCGGAGCGGAGAACTTCGAGCCCGGCAATCTCCCGCAGCGCCACTTCGACGGCATCGGCCACGCCCTGCTCAGAGCCCGAGACCGACGGCATGTCGACCAGGGTCGCGGTGAGTTCGGCGGGGTCGGCGGAAAGGTCGAGATCGGGCATGACGGCACAGTACCGTTCCGGGAATGGCGATCAGCTCGACCCGAAGACCCGGCTGCCCGACCCGAAAGCCGAGCCCCTGCCCGGGTCAGCGGCCGGGTGCCGACCCGGTCAGCGCGCAGCGCACACCGGTGACGCGCCGAGCATGATGGCCCCCGATTTGCGACGATCGGCGAGCTGGGTGATCGCGGTCCTGGTCCTCGGCGCGGTACTGGTCGCGGCAGTGGTGATCGGGATCAAACTCCTCGGCCCCGCGCAGACAGCGGCCCCGACGTCGGAATGCACCGTCCCCTACGACGGCCCGGCCGCAGCGTCGACCTCCGGTGCTTCCGTCTCATCCAGCAGCGCCGGATCCGTGGTGCCGGCGGCCGAAGTTTTCCTGACCGCCGTGCAACTGCAGCACGCGTCCACGATCAATGCCGTCGGAATGCAGCGGGGGGTGCCCCAACGAGGCCGGATCATCGCCTTGGCCACGGCGTTCCAGGAGTCCGGCCTGCGTAATCTGCCCAGCGGTGACCGGGATTCGCTCGGCCTGTTCCAGCAGCGCCCCTCCCAGGGATGGGGGACGAAGGCGCAGATCATGGACCCGGTCTATGCGGCCGGCCGGTTCTATGCGGCGCTGATCGCCGTTCCTGGTTGGCCGTCGATGACTCTCACCAAAGCCGCCCAGGCGGTGCAGTACTCGGGGTTCCCCGATGCCTACGCCAAATGGGAGAGCCAGGCCGTCACGTTGGTCTGGGGGCTGGACGGGTCGACGACTCCCCGGCTCAGCTGCATGGCCGGTGCACCCGGGCCAACCGGAACGCCTCCGGTCCGACCGGCGCTGGCCGGTGCGTCGAGCGCGAACGCTGCCCTGGCCGACGTGCTCGCAGCGGCGAGGGCCGAGGTGGGTGGAGTCAGCCTGGTAGCCATCTCGGCGGACCGGCGGTCGGCCGAACTGTCCGTGTCCCGCAAGGGCACCGGCCCGGTTCAGGCGGCGAGGGCACTGGCCGCCTGGGCCGTCGCCCATAACGCCGGCTCGGGTGTGAGCTTCGCCGGGGTGGCCGCCAACGGGTGGGCCAACCATGCCTGGGGTCCGTCCACCCGCCCGCTGGCCGCCGGCCACGTCTCGCTGACTGCCGGATAGACCGATCGACGCCTCGCCGAGCCCGGCGCCGGGAGCTCACCCGCCGGGTGGACGGTCGTGACAGATGCGGTGGATAGGGTCAAGCCGTGATCCACACCGAGAAGCAGGACACCCGTGCCGCGTTCGGGGACGGCCTGGCCACCGAGGCGTCCGACGGCACGGTTCTCGACGTGTGGTATCCCGCACCGGTTCTCGGGCCACGGAGCATCGCCCCCGGCGCACAGCCTGAGCTGGGGACGGCCGAACGCACCGATGAGATCCGGCAGGTTCGGCTCAAGGCCGTTCGAACGACGATCGACTCACTGGACGACCCGCCGGCCGACACCGCGGATGCCTATCTGCGGCTGCATCTGCTGTCGACCAGGGCCGTGCTGCCGCGATCGATCAATCTGGACGGGCTCTTCGCCCTGATGCCGACGAACGCCTGGACCTCCCTCGGCCCGGTCCAGCCGGAGAAGGTCGAGGAGGCGCGGCTGGCCGCAGCCATCGCCGGAATTCGGTTGGCCGTCGTCGGCGTCGACAAGTTTCCCCGGATGACGGACTACGTCGTCCCGTCGGGTGTCCGGATCGCGCATGCCGACCGGGTCCGGCTCGGCGCCCACCTGGCGGCCGGCACGACCGTGATGCACGAGGGTTTCTGCAACTTCAACGCCGGCACCGTCGGCACCTCGATGGTGGAGGGCCGCATCTCGCAGGGCGTCATCGTCGGGGATGGCAGTGACATCGGGGGCGGCGCCTCGATCATGGGGACGTTGTCCGGGGGCGGCAAGGAGCAGGTCACGATTGGGGCCGGCTGCCTGTTGGGCGCGAATTCGGGCGTCGGGATCTCGCTGGGCGACAACTGTGTCGTCGAGGCCGGTCTGTATCTGACCGCCGGGACGAAGCTCACGCTGCTGGCCGATGACCAATTCACCGTCCTCAAGGCCCGGGAGCTGTCCGGCGCCGCGGGACTGCTGTTCCGTCGCAACTCGTTGACCGGCGGGGTCGAGGCAGTGCCCAGAACGGGCACCTGGGGCGGGTTGAACGCGATACTTCACGCCTCCTGATTTCGGCTGCGACGAGCGGCGGGGGACGGCAAACCGCTGTGGCCTGGCCGCCGAATGCATCAGCGGTGGCGGGATAATGGCATCGTGCCTCCCCGCCCCCGCCGCACCGCCCGGCGACCACCGGCCAGTCCACTCCCTGCCGTTGTCCAGCCCGCTGGTCTCATTGGCGCTGGGGCCGGCGAGGCCGCTGTCTCGGAGAGCCACCCTGCCGGCCGGGACGACGCGCCGGGCGTTCTTGCTCCGCCGCGCCCGGCCCCGCGCCGGCCCGGGCTCATTCCCACGGACATCGCCGACGCCCTCTCCGCGGTTCTGACCAAGGCGACCCAGGCCATCCGGCACCACGAAGACGGCAGCCGCAGGGGCGGCAACATCGAGAACGTCCATCAGATGCGGGTCGCGACCCGCCGGATCCGCGCCTATCTGAAGGCGGCCAAACCCGCCCTGGACGCCGAGGCCGCCGACGGGCTGCGGGCCGACCTGGCCGATCTGGCCGGCGCGCTTGGTGAGGTCCGCGACCTGGACGTGATGATCGACCGGATGCACTCGGAGGCCGCCCCGCTGGGCGAGCCCGACACCACTGCCCTGGAAGCGTTGATCGGAACCCTGGATGCCCAACGGACGGACGCCAGGACCGCGCTGGTCGGTGAGTTGGACGACCCCGAGTATCAGGCTCTGCTGGCAGAACTGGACGCCGCCGGTAAGAGGCCGCCGGTCGCCGACCCGTGGGCCGACCTCACCGCGCTCGGCGCAAGAGAGTTCGACAAGCTCGCCAAGGCGCAGAACCGGCTCAACCGCAAATATGACTGGCAACCACCGGACGACGATCTGCATGGCCTGCGCATCCTGGGCAAGCGGGCCAGGTACAGCGCCGAACTGTTGCCGAAGGACAAGCGGTACAACGTCTTTCTGGAAGCTCTTGCCTCGTTCCAGGAAGTACTCGGGGATCATCAGGACGCCTGCGTGCTCGAGGATCAGCTCCGTGCGATGGTGGCCAGCAGCGGCAACGTCGACGCCGCGGTGGCCGCCGGCCGGGTCATCCAGGGCGCCCGGGAACGCCGCGCCCGCTGCCGGGAGATGTACCCGGCCGCCTGGAAGGCCGTCGTCAGGGCCGCCGGCGATGCTTACGGACCGAAGTAATACCAGGCCGCAGGAGCTGAGCACCCGGCCCCGGCAACGACCTGGTGCCGACCCGGCCCCGGACTGAATCGCTCTTGTGCCGATTGGCCACCGGCGCGCATCCTGATCTCATGGATTTCTGGACCATCGAAGTGGCTGACGGGCCGTCGTGGTCCGCGGGTAGCTGGCAGCGCGACACGGTGAGCGGCTCGTCGAGGCCGCGGTCACCAACGGAGCGAAGGAATGGACCTGGGTGATCAGGGACTGGGGCGTTCTCCTCGAACTCTCTTTTGCTGACGAGAGCGAATGGCTGGTCTTCCGCGCCGGCCCGGCAGTCAGGGCCGCCTTGGACGCTGCACCTGATCCGATCAACGGGCGGTGGATCTACAGCGGGAGGGGTGGCAGCAGTTCCGCTTTCGTACCCCGCCATCCGCGCCCGGTGAAAGTCAGCGATGGTGCTCCGATGCCGGAGCCGGAGCCGGAACCGCAGGGGTGGCAGCAGCCGTTGGGAGCTCGCAATGGCTACCTGGGCGATCCGCTTTCAGCCGCACTCGGCCGAGGTTGAGCGGGGCCAATCCCGCGCGGATGAAGTAGGACTCAACTGTCCCATCGGCCCCGA
Source organism: Mycobacteriales bacterium (assembly GCA_038204125.1). GTDB lineage: Bacteria > Actinomycetota > Actinomycetes > Mycobacteriales > Nakamurellaceae > Nakamurella. The sequence goes on along the minus strand of JBBRDH010000018.1, from coordinate 42,494 downwards.
ACAGCCACACTTCGTCCGCGCGGGCGAAGATGATCCGCGCGGGAGCGCCCCCAGCCGAACCCCCAGCCGAACCCGCGGGAGCACCCCAGCCGAACCCGCGGGAGCACCCTCGGCCGAGCTCGGCGGGGCCGGGGCCGAGCCGGCTGATCCGGGTCGAGCCGGCGTCAACGATTGGTCAGGCGTTGAGGCGCGCGACGGCGCTGTCGACGCGGTCGTCGGCGGCGGTCAACGCGGCCCGGATGTGGCTGTTCCCAGCAGGGCCGTAGAACGAGCCGGGGGCGACCAGGATCCCACGCTCGGCGAGCCAGTTCACCGAATCCATCGCGGGTTCGTTCCGGGTGCACCACAGGTACAGACCGGCCTCGGAGTTGGCCACCTCGAATCCCGCGGCGGCGAAGGCGTCGATGAGCTTGAGCCGACGATCACCGTAGCGGGCGCGTTGGGCCATCACGTGACCGTCATCCTCGAGTGCCGCCGCCGCGGCCGCCTGTACCGGGGTCGGCATCATGTGGCCGAGGTGGCGGCGCAGGTTGAGCAGCAAGCGGATGAGCGCCGGATCACCGGAGATGAATCCGGCCCGGTAGCCCGCCATGTTCGACGGCTTCGAGAGCGAGTGCACGGCGAGCAGCCCCTCATGACTTCCGCCGCAAACCTCGGGGTGGAGCACCGACACCGGGTTGGTATCCCAGCCCAGATCCAGATAGCACTCGTCGGAGGCGACGATGGTGCCCCTGGCCCTCGCCCACGTCACCACCTTCGCCATATGCTCCGGCGGCAGCACCCGACCTGTGGGGTTCGACGGTGAGTTCAGCCAGATCAGCGCCGGACTTTCAGGCCCGATCGCTGTCAGCGAGTCCGCCCGAAGCACCGTCGCGCGGGCCATCAGCGCGCCGACCTCGTAGGTGGGGTAGGAAATCTCCGGGATGACGACCATGTCCCCGGGCCCGACGCCCAGCTGAGTGGGTAGCGAGGCGACCAGTTCCTTGGAACCGATGGTCGGCAGCACGTTCTCCGGGTCCAGGTCGGCCACCCCGTGGCAACGGGACAGCCACGACGAAAGGGCGTTCCGGAGTTGGGTGGTGCCGTGCACCGTCGGGTAGCCGGGCGCATTGGAGTGGTCGGCCAGGGCGATCCGCGCCGGGCCCGGGACCCGGTCGACCGGAGTGCCGACCGACAGATCGACCAGGCCCGCCGGGTGCGCTGTCGCCACCGTGCGCGCCTCGTTGAGCTGGTCCCACGGGAAATCAGGCAGCCGGTCGGCCGGACCAGCTCTCGGACCGGGCGCCGGCTTTTCCCCGGGTCTGCTTCTCACCACCGGATCACCCCACAGCGGGATCGCCCTGGGTTCAGGAGCCTTCGCCCATCGGCGGAAGCCCGGCGACCAGCGGATCGTCCGTACCGGTCTTGCCCACCTTCGAAGCACCACCGGGAGAACCGAGTTCGTCGAAGAAATCGACGTTTGCCCTCGTGTAGTCGCCCCAGGCGGCAGGGACGTCATCCTCGTAGAAGATCGCCTCGACCGGGCAGACCGGCTCACAGGCGCCGCAGTCCACGCATTCGTCGGGATGGATGTAGAGCATCCGGTCGCCCTCGTAGATGCAGTCGACCGGGCATTCCTCGACGCACGCGCGGTCGAGTACGTCGACGCACGGCTCGGCAATCACATATGTCACAGCGGTTCTCCACGCGTATTCGCCGGGCCCGGCCATGATCACCGTGCCCTCGGAACTTCCAGTATCCCGCAGGGCCGAGCCCAGAGGAAATGCGCTCACCGATCGCATAGTCCGGCGACGACGGTCGACCCGCCCGAGAGGGCGTTCGGGCCAGCCCGGAAAGCCGCCTTCAGGATCGTTGGATGCCGTTGCTCAGGGCTGGTCCGTCGACGCGCTCGCGCCGCCCGCGCGAAGATTGTCGGCGACGCGAAGGTGGTCGCCCCACAGCAACCCGACACTGGACGCGCCGGCCAATGCGCCGACGCCGAGCAACAGCAGGAACCGCCAGCCGGTGATCACCAACGGCACCCCGGCGTACAGGCCACTGCGGGTCAGGCCGAGCCAGGCGGTCGTGACGAACCAGCAGATCAACGGAGCCACGGCGGCGCTCATCCGGCCGGTCAGCCGGTAGGCCGCCCGCGGCGCCACGGCCACCATCGCGGCGACCGGCAGGACGGACAGCGGAACCGGAACGGACCGGATCCGCATCGGCAGGAAGAAAACCGCCTCGACGCTGAGGGCGGCGGTGACCAGGCAGAGGAAAGCCACCGCTGCCCAATCGCGGGCCGAAACCCGGACCGCCGTCCGGACCGGAACGAGCTCCTGGTTGTCGACGGCGACGGCGGGCTGGACGAGCCCAGCGGGTTCGCAATTACCGTGCTCGAAATCACGGGGCACCCGCTCCGGGCCGGATGCCCGGCGGGTCTGGTCGAGCTCCTCCGTCATCAACCCAGCCCGTCGAAGAGATCGCCGGACGGCACGGAGTCGTTGGCCGGCATCGCCTCTCCGGCCAGGAGCCGGTAGTACTCGACCGGAAACAGCGGCTGCGCAATGAGGTTCGTGAGCGCGAATCCTTCTCCGACCAACTCCAGCTGCGTCGCGTGGGCAGTGAGCGCAGCGGACCTGGCCTCGGTGAATCCGCGCACGTCGACGGCGCAGCAGATCTGGTCGTCGGAGGCGAGGTAGCCCAGGTCGGTCACCCGTGGCGCCAGGTACCCGGCGGGCACCGCGAACGTGGCGACTGCGGCCTGCGCGACGGACCGCGGCCGGACCACGGCCATCGTCCTGCGCACCCGGGCGATGACCGCGGCAGCTACCGCGACCTCATGCGCCGCAATGTGATCGGGGTGGCCGTAGCCGCCGTCGTTGTCGTAGGTCAGCAGCACATTGGGGCGAACCTCGTCCAGCACGTCGACCAAGGCACGGACGGCGCGATCATGATCGGGACCGCCCAGCCGGGCGCGGACGAATGCCCGCGGATGGGCGGCGGACGGTGTGCCGACCATTCCGGAATCGCGGAACGCACCGAGTCCGCCGAGCATCCGGTGGTCCAGCACACCCAGCCCATTGCAGGCCGCTCGGAGTTCGGTCAGCCGGTAGCCGCCCAGTTGATCGCCCCTGGAGGCGGTCAGTCCCTGCAATTCCGGGCCGATCACCTCGCCCTCCTCACCGAGGGTGGCGGTCACCAGCGTCACCTGCGCCCCGGTCGTCGCGTAGCGAGCCAGCGTGCCGCCCATGGTGATCGACTCGTCGTCCGGGTGGGCATGGACGGCGAGCAGCCGGCGATTCGACACGCCGTCAGCCTAAACGGGCCGGCCGACACCTCCGGTCACCACGTTCGGCCGACCCGGTCGCTTCCCCATGCGGTCAGGTACCCGTTCGACAGCCGGGCTGGCGAGCTATGCGAACACCTGGTACTCGTCGTCTTCGGCGCCCACCCCGGCCGCGAGGAGCTTGTCCCGCTGTGCCCGCCGACTGGCCTGCTCACCGGGATCGGGCACCGGCACGGCCGCCAGCAGGCGTTTGGTGTACGGGTCGAGCGGGTTGGACAGAATCTGCTCGCGGGTGCCCTGTTCGACCAACTTTCCGTGATGGAGCACCGCGATCCGTCGGGACAGGATCTCGACGACTGCCAGGTCGTGCGAAATGAACAGGCAGGCGAAACCCTGTTCTGCCTGCAGCTCCTGGAACAGGTCGAGCACCCGCGCCTGTACGGAGACATCCAGCGCCGACGTCGGCTCGTCCGCGATCAACAGCTTCGGGTTCAGCGAGAGAGCGCGGGCGATGCCGACCCGTTGGCGCTGACCGCCGGACAGCTCGTGCGGATAGCGGTTGCGCATGGCCCGCGGCAGTTGGACCTGGTCGAGCAGCTTCTCCACCCGGTTCGACAGGTCCTTGCCCTTGGCCACGTTCTGCAGCAGCATCGGCTCGCCGATGGACTCACCGATGGGAAGCCGGGGGTTCAGCGAAGATCCGGGGTCCTGGAAGACGAAACTCACATCCCGCCGGATCTGCCGCAGGTCCTTCTTGTGGGCGCCGACGATGTTGGTGCCGATGACCTTGGCGGTTCCCTCGACGAACGGCAACAGCCCGACGAGAGCCCGCCCGATGGTTGTCTTGCCGGATCCGGATTCGCCGACCAGGCCCACCACCTCGCCCTGGCCGATGGCCAGGGTGAATTTGTCGACAGCGCGGAAGGCAGCCGTCCGGCCGCGCTTCGGATACTCGACCGCGACGGATTCGAGCTCGACCACGGCGGGAACACCGGCCGCCAGGCCGGCTCTCATGGTCCGGTCGACCGGAGCCTTCTCCATCCGCGGGGTGGTCGAGGTGCCGCCACCGGTCCGGATGCCCTCGTCGTCAATACCTTCGGCGAGATCTGCGGCGATGTGTACGCCCTCGTCGGCGACGATCGATCCCAGGTGGGGAACGGCGTTGAGCAGCTGGATCGTGTACTGCTGCTCGGGCCGGTGGAAGATCTTGTCGGCGTCGCCGGTCTCGACGATCTTGCCGTCCTTCATCACGATGATCCGGTCGGCCATGTCGGCCACCACACCCATGTCGTGGGTGATCAGGATGATCGAGGCGTCGACCCGGTTCTTGAGGTCTCGCATCAGCTTGAGGATTTCGGCCTGGACTGTGACGTCGAGAGCGGTGGTGGGCTCGTCGGCGATCAGCAGCTTCGGATCCAGCGCCAGGGATTGAGCGATCATCGCGCGCTGCCGCTGGCCGCCGGACAGCTGGTGTGGGTAGGAATCGACCCGCCGCTCCGGATCAGGGATCTCGACCAGCTTGAGCAGCTCGATCGCCCTCGCCCTGGCCGCCACCGGGGCCATCGCCTGGTGACTCCGCAGCATCTCGGCGATCTGGAATCCGATGGTGTACACCGGGTTCAGTGCCGTCATCGGCTCCTGGAAGATGATTGCGATGTCCTCACCGCGAATCTGCCGCATTGCTCGCTCGGACGCCCCGACCAGCTGGCGGTCACCGAGCTCGATCGAACCCTCCACATGGGAGTTCTTCGGGAGCAGTCCCATCACAGCCATCGCCATCGTGGACTTGCCGGAGCCCGACTCGCCGACGATCGCCAGCACCTCTCCTGGAAAGAGGTCGAATTCGGCGTTCTGAACCGCCGGATACCAGGTGCCGCTCACCCAGAAGTCGATATCCAGGTTGCGCACCCGCAGAACCGGCTGCTCCGGGTTGCCCGCAGTGTCCCGCGCCGCCCTCGCCGAGCCGGCCTGGGCGGGCAGATTGGCGGTGGGTTCCAGGGCGGTCGAGCCTGATCTGCTCTTCGTCATGCTGGAGCGCTCCCATTCGTCGGCCGCATTCGGATCATGCAGTCTGGTTCGGTTCGGCCCGGTCCGATTCGGCTCAGTCCGATTCGGCCCAGTCCAGTTCGGACCAGTCCCCTGGAGCACTGTGGCACCATTCGATGGTGGCCTCCCTCTACCGACCACGGTTCGGTCGTTGGCTGTCTGCGGCGATCTGGGCGCTTTGTGCCTACGGCATCCTGATCGCGGCCGCCGACGGTGGAATCGGCGCGGCCGGTTCCGTTGCCCCGTGGCTGTTGCTCGCCTCCGGCACCGTGTGGGCCGCGATGTGGCGACCACAGGTGAGTGTTGACGACGCCGGAGTTCACCTGGTGAATGTGTTGCGGACCATCGATCTGCCGTGGCCGTCGATCCAGCGGATCGACACCAAATGGGCGCTGGAGTTGGTCACCGCGTACGGCTCCTACACCGCCTGGGCCGCCCCGGCCCCGAGCCTGCGCTCGGTGGTCGCCCAGAGCCGGGACGACGTCCACCGACTGCCGCCTTCCACCTACTCCTCCGGTGGCGGCATCCGCCCCGGAGATCTGCCCGATTCTCCGTCCGGCGCGGCCGCGCTCGCCGTGCGCACCCGATGGGAGGCCCTGCGCGACGCGGGTCACCTGGACGACCCTCGGCTGGAGTTTCAGCGGGTACCGGTGACCTGGCACCTTGGCACCATCGCCGGCGGGGTCCTGCTGCTCAGCTGGGTCGCTCTCACCCAGTTCATCCCCTGACACGCTCCACCGGGGCCGCCGGACAGCCCTCATTTGCCGCCCGCATCTACCGAGATGGCCTCGACCTCACGGGAGCGCCGCAGGTCACGCGCCTTGGGTATCCGCTTCTGGCGGGGGTCGAAAGCGTCGCGAAGGCCGTCACCGATGAAGTTGAGCGCCAGCACGATGATGATGATGAAGATGCCGGGCCAGAGGAACAGATACGGCTCGTTCGTACCGATGGCTCCCACGTAGCTGGAGATCAGCGAACCGAGGGAGACGTCCGGAGTCTGGATGCCGAAGCCCAGAAAGCTCAACGCAGCCTCGGTCAGGATCCCGCCGCTGACGGTAAGGGTGCCATTGACGACGATGACGCCGACGGTGTTCGGCAGGATGTGCTTGAAGATGATCCGGGCTGACGACGCACCGGCGACCCGGGCCGCGTCGACGAACTCACGTTCTCGAAGGGTGAGGAATTCGGCCCTGACCAGGCGGGTCAACTGGGTCCAGGAGAGGAAGCCGAGGGCCAGAGCCACCGAGAAGACCCCGTGGGCGTTGAACACCTTTCCGAGCACGGCCGTGATCAGGATGATCGGCAGGGTCAGCACCAGGTCGGTGAAACGCATGATGACCGAGTCCGCCCACCCGCGGAAGAATCCCGCGATCGCGCCGAGAACAACGCCGATGACGGTGGACAGCACCCCCATGATCGCCACGATCACGATGGTCTGCTGAACCCCGCGCATCACCTGCGCGAAGTTGTCCCAACCGGTATGGGAGGCGCCGAAGGGAAAATCGCCCAGGTGCGTTCCGTTTCCGCCGATCCCGAGTATGGACAACGTCGCGCGTTCGCCCTCCGGGCGACCGACGATACCGAAGGGATTCCACTTCCACCAGCCAGGAATCGGCCCCCACCCGATGCTGGTGGTGGCGAGCAGCAAGGTGAGGATCAGGGTGATCAATGAGATCATCGCCCCGCGATGCCGAAAGAACCGGCGGCGGACGATCTGCCCCTGGGAGAGCCCGGCGACTTCCTTCTGCTCGAGACTCGTCTCATCCCCGGTCGGCGGCATGTCCTCCGGCGGGATGACCTCTGCTCCGGGCTCATGGGGCTCCGGAATCAAAATTGTCATGACCCCACCCTGATTCTCGGATCCAGCGCCGCATAGGCGAAATCAGCCAGCAGGTTCACCACCACTGTGACCACCGCCCCCACCAGCATGAACGCCATGACGGGGTTGGGGTCACTCGCCGTCAACCCGTCCTGGAACAACGTGCCCATCGACTTCCAGCCGAATACCTTCTCGGTGATGACGGCACCGCCGATCACCCCGGCGATGTCGAGCGCGACCACGGTCGCCATCGGGATCAGAGCATTCCGGAAGGCGTGCCGCATCACCACGGTGCGTTCGGTGAGCCCCTTGGACCGGGCGGTGCGGATGTAATCCATGTTCATCACCTCGAGCATGCTGGCCCTGGCGAATCGGGAATGAGTCGCCAACGAGATCAGCATCAGCGTTGCGGTCGGCAGCACCAGGTGGGTCAGGGTGTCGGTGGTGAGAATCCAGAAGTCGCCCTTGATGTTCGGGGTGGCCGGCAAGGTGGTGCGGATCGGTCGCCCGGAGATCGCCGGGTTGGTGGAATAGGCGTGCCAGGCTCTCATCATCCGGTCGGCGAAAATGACGAAAGCGGTGGAAAACGCGGTCAGCGCTCCGACTCGCGCCGACAAACCCTTGTCATCCCCGCCGTAGAGATAGCCGACGGCGACTCCCACGCCCAGAGCGATGATCAGCAGCACCACCAGCCTGAGGAATGACATCCCGTTGGCGAAGAAGAACTGGAGCGGATACCAGAGCAGCACACCGATGAGCACGGTCGTCATCGAGGTGTACAGGGCACGGCGGTTGCCCGTTCCGGACGTGATCGACGTGACGCCGAGTCCGAGTCCCGCGCCGACCACCGCAATGATGACCGGGCCGAGGCTGGGATCGAGCAGCCAGTGCGAAACAGTGACGTAGTAGAGGGCCAGCACGCTGACTCCAAAAGCCACCGCGCCGGTCGTCAGTCGGCGGATCCATTCGCCGCCGAGCAAGCTGTAGGCGATGACGCCTATCAACAGCGAGACGACGATGATCGCAGCCCAGGTGAAAGTAGCGCCGTGCTGGAGAAAAGTGTTGAACCTGATCGCGAACAGGTCTTTGAGGACCACGCCGAACCAGAAGGTCGGCAGGGCGAAGAAAACGAAGGTGACAAATGTAACGGAGTAGTCGAGACCGGAGTACTGGCGGAGCGCGGTGACGATCCCGATCGCTATCCCGAACACCACCGACAGAACAACCGATGCCGCGATGAGCCGGAGCGATACCAACAGCGCGGTGGAGAGTGTCTGATTGACCGGGATCTGCTGAATGTTGACCCCGAAATCGCATTTGCCGATGAGACAACCGCCGACGCCCTTGAGCCAGAGGAAATAGCGGGCGACCGGATTGATATTGAGGTGCAGGGTCTGAGTGATCGTAGTCATCGTCTGCTGCTGCAGACTCACGTTCGGAATGGACCTTGCATTCTCCAGCGGGTCACCCGCGTTCGCTACCAGAACATACGCGACGAAGGTGGCTCCGAGAATGACGAAAAAACCTGCCACAATGCGCCGGACCACAAAACTCAACAAGGCGGCTCCACCTTTCCGCAGCTATGTGACAAGGCACCAACATTGAATTCACCCGAGGCGATTGCTGATCGAACGAAGGTGCCGGACCCTTCGGCCCGGCACCTTCGTCCATCTTCACGCAGCCCATCTTGGCGCAACTGCTTCAGGCAGCCGTCACCGGGGGCGGATTCAGCTGGCGGCCTTCCATTCCCAGAAGTTGTAGAACACCCCGGGCACGAAGGGGATGGACGACACTCCGGTGACCTTCGTCGAGTCGTAGCCGACCACATCCGGAGTCTGGTACAGCACAGTGCCGAAGCCGTCGGCGACCAGCTCCTTCTCCGAGGTCTGCAACAGCTCCTGCTGCTTCGCTGGATCCGTTGTGGTGTTCAGCTCGTTCATCGCCGCGTTGACAGCCGGGCTGGAGTAGTGGCCGTGATTATTGGGGCCCCAGTCCTTGTTCGTTTTGTCCAACCCGAGGAAGTTCGGCGGCTGCTGGGAGATACCCGCATTGCTGTTCTGCCAGCCGAACAGGGAGGCGTCGTAGTTCTGCCGGTTGTCCAGATGGCTGCTCCAGTCCGGATCCTTCCCGTCCACCACTGTGATCCCGGCCTGCTTGGCCGACTCGGCGATCAGCTGGTACTCCTGGGCGCGGACCGGCTTCTTCGAGGAGTACAGGAAGCGAACCTTGAGGGAGGTGACGCCGGCCTTGGCCAGCATGGCCTTCGCGCCGGCGATGTCGACCTTGTCGTAGGCGCTCATCCCGTTGGCCTTGACGATGGCGTCATAGCCAGGGGAACCGGGCACCGAGGTGAAGGAGTCGCGAACGGTCGCCTTGGGGTCGATCGGCTTCATCAACCGGTCGACGATGCTCTCCCGCGGGATGGTCATCAGGAAGGCAAGGCGGGCGGCCTTGGCCTTCTCCTTGTCACCGCCGTAGGTCTTGGGGTCGAATGGCCCACCGTTGTCATGAACCAGGTCCACGTGCTCGTAGCTGCCGCTCGGTGAGAGGACGGACTTGACGCCCTGCCCGCTGAGCCCGGCAAGGCCCTTGGTCACGTCGGTGGTCGGGCTCGACGGCTCGATGATGGCCACCTCACCGTTCGCCATGCTCTGGACCGAGGCTGTCGGGTCGGGCAGGAACTGGTAGGTGATCGTCTTGACCGAGGCCTTCGGGCCCCAGGTGTAGTCGGGGTTCACCTCGAACGTCATGAACTGATCCTTCTTGAACCCGGTCAGCAGGTAAGGGCCGGACGACAGGTACAACGACTTGTCGGCGGGCAACTCGGTGAAGTCGAAACCGGTGTTCCAGAAGTCGGCGATCTTCTTCATCGACGCCTCGTCCTTCTCCTTGAAGGCGGTCACAAAGGCGTCGGTCGCCTTGGCTGGATCCGCAACTTTCAGGGCCTTCTGGGCGAGGACGTGCACCGGAAGATTGATGTTCATGTTGAGCGTGTAGTCGACGAACGGCTTGGAGAACACCGTGGTGATCGACTTGTGATCGGCCGAGATCTCCGGGAACTTGGTGATCAACTGAAGGCCGGGGGCAGACGCGTCGAAGGCGATGCCCTTGGGGTTGGGAATCAGGTTCCCGTCCTTGTCGGTGGCCGAGGTGGTGTTGAAGTTGCTCTGGGACACCCAGGTCAGCAACAGGTCCTCAGCGGTGATCGGCACGCCGTCAGACCACTTGGCGTCCTTGTTGACGGTGTACTTGACCGTCAGCGGGCTCTTGGAGGTCACCTCACACTTGACGAACGAGTCGTTGTTCATCAGGTTCTGGTCTTTGTCGTAGTACCAGACCTGAGCCTGGGTGAAATACGCCGGAATGGCGTTGTAGATGGAATTGTCGTGCGAAGCGATCGAGTTCCAGGCCGTGGCCAGTTCACTTTGTCCGGTGACGACGGTGCCGCTGGCCGCGCCGGGGTCGGCGTAAGGGCCGTGCGGCTTGCCACAGCCGTCGCCGCCGGATGCCGCCGAACCGCTCGACGGTGCGGTGGACGCGCCCGTGGCAGCGCTCGAGGACGCGCCGGTCGTCGACGATCCAGTGTCCGAACTGGTGCCCGGGGCCGCGCTCGTCGAGGATCCGCCCGACGTTGCCGCAGACGTACTGGACTGCTGCCCGGGTGTACTCGAGCAGGCGGCGAAAACCATCGCCGACGCCGCAACGAGGGCAGTGATGGACACTGCCCGTGTTCTTCTCATCGATGTTCCTCCTAGGAGCGCTGCCGGACCGCCAGCCGGACATCATTGACCGGGCACAGTCGATCCTGGGCAGCAACATAGTTGTCTGACCGCCAGAACCTTACGAAGTGTCCCACCCATGGGCCAGCAGCAGGGGGTGATCGTGACCAAAGGGTGACCGGTGGTTAGCGCGAGGGAAACATGAAACGGACATCTGGCGCTACAGCCCCACCCCGCAGCTCTTACGTCTCAGGTGGGTCGACCCCGCAGAATCTTCGTGGGTTCGGCGCCAAATCGGTCACTTCCTCCCGATGCGTCATGGTCGGGAGAAAGCTCCCCACGACTGTCTCAACCTATTGGCCAGCGCGCCAGGCCGGCGAACGGGCCGGAGAACACCCACCCTGGCCCGGCCACCCTGACGACCGGCGACAGCGCCGCTGAGGTCGCGAACGTGGCCCTGGGCCGACCCAGCGCCACCACCGGCAACTCGGCACGCAACCTCGCCTCGACGGCGGGGCCGTCCGAGCTGCCGGCGAGCCCGTTCCTCAGGAGATCCTGCACGTCCGCCGAGCAGAACCCGGACAGATTGCCGGTGCGGAGCGGCGGCCTGGCGGCGGGATCGGTCGGCGTCTGCGCGCATTCGAAAGCGGAGGCCAACGCGACAGCGTCGGAGGGTCCCCGCGGCACCATCACCAGGCCCAGATCGGCGGTCCCGGCGGCGAGCCGACCGGCCACCACCGACCTGGGGATGTCCCGGATCAGATCCACTTCGATCCCGACGCCGGCGAGCTGCGACTGGATCAGGCGGGCCGCGGCGGCCAGGCGCGGTTCATCGGTGGGGTAGACCAGGTTGAGCCGCAGGACGGTGCCGCCCCGCCGGGCGTACACCGATACCCGGCGGTATCCGGCCGCCGCCAGTTCGGCGAGCGCCGCTGACCGGTCGGCCCCTGGAGCTCCCCCCGACGTGCCGGGGCCCAGGGCGGAGCTGGTCGGGCTGTCCGACTCGAGCGACGGGTCCGGCAGGGCGAAAAGTGAGTTCGCCCGCTCGACGCCTGCCGGGTTGCCGCCGCCGAGCGCCGAACGCAGGGCCGGCAGGTCGAGTCCGGCGGCGATCGCCCGCCGAACGGCGAGCTCGGCCGTCGGCCCCGCCGCGTTGTTCAAGACCAGCTGCACGGTTCCCGGCAGCCCGACCGCAACCCGTGACCCGGCGGGCACCGCCGCCTCGAGGGCCTGTTGCGCCGCCGCACCCGGCCGGACGAAGACGGCCTGCAGTTCGCCATGGGTCAGCGCGTCGATCAACGCCCCAGCCGTGCCCAGCCGGATGAGGGCAGCGCCGGGTCCGGGCTGATCTCCCCAGTACTTGTCGTTGCGCGCCAGGGTAATTTCGCCGGTGACGCTGTCGTAACCGTCCATCTTGTAGCGGTTCCCCGACACCGGGATGCCCGCCGCCAAGCCGGCGGCCCAACCTCCCGGCGAGTCCTTCAGGATGTGCGCCGGGAGCAGTGGCGAGAAGAGGGTGAGCCACTGGGGGAACGGGCCGGCGAATTCGACATCGACCGTCTTGCCGGCATCCCGTGACCTGATGGCGGTGATCATCCGGTAACCCGCGGGGGCGACGGTGCCCGGCTCGGCGATCATCCGGTCCCTCAGGTAGCTGAAGTCCTCGGCGGCGATCGGCGTCCCGTCGGACCAGGCGGCCTTGCGGTTCAGGGTGTAGGTGACGGTGAACGGATCCTGGGAAGTGACCGCCGCATCGGGCACCACGTCGGTATCAAGCCGCAGCGAACCGTCGGCGGCCACTTTCGACACCGACGGCAGGACGAGCGAAACCACCGCGGCGGCGGCGGGTGAATAGTCCGCGATCGCATGCGGGTTGAATCCGGTCACGGTGCCGTCGACCCCGAGAATCACCGTCTTCTCGGCGGTGGGGGTGGTCGGCCTGGCGGTCTGCGCGGACGGGCTGATCGGCGCAGGGAGGCCGGGCGGTGTGCAGCCGGCCAGCAGCAGGAGCACCAGCACCGGTAACCGGTGAGCAGGCCGCAGGCGCCGGCGAAACCGTCGCCGCCCTGGCCCGCTCACCCGGCCCACTCTACGAACAGCACCCGGCAGGAACGGGTACCGGGGAAAGGGTCAGGAGGAGACCTTGGCCCGCGACCTGGTCCGGGCCCGGTCGCCGGCGTTCAACACCACCTTGCGGATACGGGCCGACATCGGGGTGATCTCGACGCATTCGTCGTCGGCGCAGAACTCCAGCGCCTGTTCCAGGCTCAGCGACCGCGACGGCACCAGGTGGACGAGCTCGTCGCCGCTGGACTGCCGCATGTTGGTCAGCTTCTTCTCCTTGGTGATGTTGACGTCCATGTCGTCGGAGCGGGAGTTCTCGCCGATGATCATGCCCTCGTAGACCTCGGTGGTCGGCGGGATGAACATGGTGCCGCGCTCCTGCAGGGCGAACATAGCGAACGGCGTCGCCTTCCCGGCCCGGTCGGCGACCAGTGAACCGCTGGCCCTGGCCCGCAACTCCCCCACCCACGGCCCGTAGCCGTCGAAGATCGCGCTGGCGATCCCGGTACCCCGGGTGTCGGTCAGGAAGTCGGTGCGGAAGCCGATCAGCCCGCGGGAGGGCACATGGAACTCCAGCCGCACCCAGCCGGTGCCGTGATTGCTCATGTTCTCCATCCGGCCCTTGCGCAGCGCGAGCAGCTGGGTGACGGCGCCGAGATACTCCTCCGGAACGTCGACCGTCAGCCGCTCGAACGGCTCGTGCTTCCTGCCGTCCACCTCGCGCAGCACCACCTGGGGCTTGCCGATGGTCAGCTCGAAACCCTCCCGGCGCATGGTCTCCACCAGGATCGCCAGCGCCAGCTCGCCACGGCCCTGCACCTCCCAGGTGTCGGGCCGCTCGGTTTCCAGCACCCTGATCGAGACGTTGCCGATGAGTTCGGCGTCCAGCCGGTTCTTGACCTGCCTGGCGGTCAGCTTGCTGCCACCGTCCCGGCCGGCGAGCGGCGAGGTGTTGATGCCGACGGTCATCGAGATGGCCGGCTCGTCCACGGTGATCGGCGGGAGCGCGACCGGGTTCTCCGGGTCGGCAAGGGTCTCGCCGATGGTGATGTCGGACATCCCGGCGACCGCTATCAGGTCACCGGCGTAGGCCGACTCGACGGGCACCCGGTCGAGCGCCTCGGTGATCAGCAGCTCGGTGATCTTGGTCCGGGCGACGGTGCCGTCGAGCTTCATCCAGGCGACCTGCTGGCCCTTGCGGATGGTGCCCTCGATGACTCGGCACATCCCGATCCGGCCCAGGAACGGCGAGGCGTCGATGTTGGTGACCTGCGCCTGCAGCGACGCGCCCTCGGTATAGACCGGCGCCGGGATGGCCTGCAGCAGCACGTCGAAGAGCGGGTCGAGGTTCTCGTGGTCGGGCATCTCGCCGTTCCCCGGCTTGTTCAGGCTGGCCCGGCCGGCGCGGGAGGCGCAGTACACGATCGGGAACTCGATCTGCTCGTCGTCGGCGTCCAGGTCGATGAACAGCGCATAGGTTTCGTCGACGACCTCGTCGATGCGGGCGTCCGGACGATCCGTCTTGTTGATCACCAGGACCACCGGCAGCCGGGCCTCGAGGGCCTTGCGGAGCACGAAACGGGTCTGCGGCAGCGGGCCCTCGGAGGCGTCGACCAGCAGCACCACGCCGTCCACCATCATCAGCGCTCGTTCCACCTCGCCGCCGAAGTCGGCGTGACCCGGGGTGTCGACGATGTTGATCACCATGTCGCCCCTGCGGACGGCGGTGTTCTTGGCCAGGATGGTGATGCCCTTTTCGCGTTCCAGGTCGTTGGAGTCCATCACCCGGTCCGTGTGGGCCGAGCCGATCCGGAACGCCCCCGACTGCCAGAGCATGGCGTCGACGAGGGTCGTCTTGCCATGGTCGACGTGGGCGATGATGGCGACGTTTCGCAGGTCAGAGCGTACGGGCACGGCTGGTGAACTCCTCAGGTGGAACCGGGGCGCCCAGGCGGTGCGGTGCAGACCGGCCGCTGGAACGCCGGCGTGCACCGGAGAACCGGGAGCGGATCAGGGGCCGTGACGTGGTCGCGGCAGCCGCCTGTCCCGTCGAAACGGGACAGCGTGGCGTTCTCAGTCTACCGGCGGGCAACAGGGAAACCGGTTGCCGCGGGGGTACGTTTGCCCACTGCGGGCCGGTTCGAGCTCAACAGCCGCGGCCCGAGCGAGCGTGCGACCCGGATCAAATGCCCTGGCCGCGATTGACATTGGTGTCCAGCGGGCTGGTCAGCGTCTCGGCGGTGCCGCCGATCAGATCGACCGACTGGCCCAGAGCTGGGGCCGAATACTCGTCGCCCTCCTCCACCGCTGTCGGGTTGAGCACCCGGAAGAGGAACGACTTGGTGCGTTCGTGCTGCGGGTTGCCGATCACCTCGGCGGGCGTGCCCTGCTCGACGATGAAGCCGCCGTCCATGAAGACGACACGGTCGGCGACGTCCTTCGCGAACGACATCTCGTGGGTGACGACCATCATCGTCATCCCCTCCTTCGCCAGTCCCTTCATCACTGCCAACACCTCGCCGACCAGTTCCGGGTCCAGCGCCGAGGTGGGCTCGTCGAAAAGCATCAGCTCCGGCGACATGGACAGCGACCTGGCGATCGCCACCCGCTGCTGCTGACCACCGGAGAGCTGGGCCGGGAATGCAGTCTCCCGGTGGGCCAGACCCACCCGTTCCAGGTTCTGCCGGGCGACCTTCACGGCCTCGGCCTTCGAACGCTTGAGCACCTTCAACTGGGCCACGGTGAGATTGCCGAGCACCGTCAGGTGAGGGAAGAGGTTGAACGATTGGAACACCATGCCGATGCGGCGGCGAACCCGGTCGATGTCCACGTCGGGATCGGTGATCTCGTCGTCGCCGACGAAGATCCGGCCGGCGGTGGGCTGCTCGAGCAGGTTGACACAGCGCAGCAAAGTCGACTTACCCGAGCCGGACGGCCCGATGACGCAGACCACCTCGCCAGGATCGATGTAGAGGTCGATGTTCTTCAGCACCTCGACCGGGCCGAAGGACTTCGCCAGCCCCTGCACCGAAATGGCGTGCCTGACAGCGGTTGCGATATTTCCGGACGTGCTGGTCATGGAAGGTCACCTGGCCTTTGCGTGGCGGCGCTCGAGCCGGCGGACCAATTGGGACAGCGGGAGGGTGATGATCAGGTACATCAAGCCGATCACCGTCAACGGCGTCGAGCTGGCGAATTCGTTCAACTTGCCCTGCCCGTACTTGGTGAGCTCGTAGTCGGTGATGGTCAATCCGAGAATGGAGACCAGAGACGAATCCTTCACCAGCAGGATGATTTCATTGGTCAGTGGCGGGATGACGATCCGCAGCGCCTGCGGCAGCACGATGGTGAACAGCGTCCGTCCCGCCGACATCCCCAGTGTCCTGGCAGCTTCGACCTGACCCTTGGGCACGGCCTGGATGCCGGCCCGGAACGTCTCTGACATATATGCGGCGGCGGTGACCCCGAGCCCGACGGTGACCTGACCGAGAAAAGCCCCGGGAAACTTGAATCCGGTAAATGCCCGCGGAATGCCGAATCCGACGATGAACAGGACGAGGAGCGCCGGCAATCCCCGGAAGAGTTCCACGTAGGCCGTCGCCGCCCAGCGGTAGACCCGGATCTGGGACAGTCGCATCAGCGCGATGATCATGCCGAGGATGAATGCGAACGTGAAGCTCAGCACCGTATAGATAAGCGTGTTGACCAGCGCGATCTTTATGACGCCGGGAAACATCTGGGAGGCCTTGTCCCAGTTCAGGAAGGCCTTGGCGAATTGGGGCCAGTCGGCCTGGAGGGCGATGAACACCAGGACGGCCAGACCGAGGAGGTATTGGATCCCCCTGGTCAGCCGGGCACGCTGCCGTCGGGTCAAAGCCACGGGTGCACTCCTTCATCGAACGCCGGCCGAACGCTTTCTGCGGAAATGGCGACCAGAGCCGGGCCGGACGATTCGGAGCCTCGAACGGATCCCCACAGGCCCCGCCGGCCCAGGGTTTTAAAGAAACACCGGGTCTACGGGGCCTGCGCGCCGGTGACTACTTCTTGGGGAGGTCGCCGATCCACTTCTTGTAGATCTTGTCGTATTCGCCATTGGCCTTCGCTTCGGCGACGGCGGCGTCGATCACCTTTTTGAGCGCCGTGTTACCAACCTTCATGCCCACGCCGTACTTGTCGCCGGTGTTGAACTGGGCGACCACCGCAACCTTGCCGGCGTTGTCCTTCACGATCTGGTTCCACACTGGAATGTCGTTCACGGCGCCGTCGATCTGGCCGGTGAGTAGTGCCTCCGACTGGGTCGGGAAATCATTGAAGACAACGATTTCGAAGCCATCCGCGGCCTTCTGCGCGTTCAGGTAATCCAGGCCCGTGGTGGCATTCTGGCCACCGACCTTCTTGCCCTTCAGGTCGGCAAGCGTCTTGGCAGTGCTCGCGGTCGGCACCACCAATGCCTGGTTGGCGTCGAAATAGGGAGCCGAGAAGGTCATCACCTTCTCTCGGGCGGCTGTGATCGACATGGCGGCGGCGGCTCCGTCGCACTTGCCGGTGTTGGTCGCCTCGCCGGACTTGATGCCCTCGAAAGGCGTGTCGACGATCTTCTGCGGGACGCCGAGTTTCGCGGCCGCGAAGTCGACGAGGTCGACGTCGAACCCGACGACCTTGTCCTTCTCGGTGAACTGGAAGGGCTTGTACGACAGCGAGGTGCAGATCGTCAGCGCGGCCGGATCGATCAGCGTCGCCTTGGCGGCGGCGATGTCAGCCGGAGTGAGGGCACCACCGGCGGCGGCCGTGCCGGACGAAACAGCGGACGAGGCCGCCGAAACTGCCGACGAACCGGCGGACCCGGCCGAGGAACCGACGGACCCGGCCGAAGACGCGACCGAAGAACCGGCGGCAACGGCCGACGAAACCACCGACGAACCGGCGGACCCGGCCGCCGACAGGGCCGACGAGCCGGCGGACACGGCCGACGACGCGACCGAACTTGCCGCTGTCGCCGCCTTGGAGCCACATGCGGTGATCAGCACGAGCGCGCCGGCTGCGGTGACCGCCAGCAGGGCTGCTCGTCTACTGCGGGAAATCAATGACACGTCTACTCCCCAGGTAATCGAAAAGGCTCCGTCTTCGGACCGAGGAGGGAGGTTGCGCGTGCCAGCATCCTGCCATGCGGACGGTGTCATTCTCGTTACGACGGCGAAGCGGTGACTCCAGGTGAACCGACAGGGTGAATCGTCAACCCGCCCGCGACGGGTGTGCCGGTGGCGAACCCCGTCTCTCGCCGGTGGTCCGCCGCAGCGCCGACCGCAGCGGCCCGAGCAGCGCGCGGTCGGAATCCAGCCAGTCCATGTCATCCAGTTGGGCGGCGGGCAACCACCGGATCTCCTCGTGCGCAGGCCCGGACTGCGGGATAGACGGCAGACCCGGTTCACCTTCGGGGACCCGGAGCGCGGCGAGGTAGCAGATCAGGACCCCACCGGGCAGCGGGATGTGCGGTCCCAACTGGGCGCCGATATGGACGGCCAGGCCGAGTTCTTCCAGCAGTTCACGCCGCAGCGCAGCATGGTCGGACTCCCCCGGACGGACCTTTCCGCCAGGCAGTTCCCAGCGTCCGGCCTCGGCAGCCGGATAGCTGCGCCGCCCGGCCAGCACCCGGCCCGCCGAGCAGAGCGCGGCAGCCACCACCCGCACCGGGCCCGCCGGGTGAGCAGTCCCGTTTGCGTCACTCACGACGCCAACGATGCGGCCGCCGCCGGAACGAACCGCAGTCTGATCTGATCCCCGACCATGACCGACGAACCCAGCGCGGCGACTGCGGCCACGGACCGGCCGCCCATCTGGCGGCCAATCGCCTGAATCTGAACGGTGAGCCTCAGCCCATCCGGCCCGGGCAACACCCCGAGGCAGTCGGCACGCACCGTGCCCGCCGGGTCCAGCACGAATCCGGCCGGGCGAACAGCGACCCGGGAGCCGGCCGAGAAGCCGGCCGTGTCACCCAATGGCACGCCGGCGGCCAGCAGCGCCGCTGTGTCGAACACCGTCTCGTAGCCGACGAACCTGGCCACCCACTCGTCGGCGGGGCGTCGCCACACCTGACCCGGCGGACCGATCTGCCTGATCCGGCCCGCGTCCATCAGAGCGACCGCCCCGGCCACCGCGAAGGCCTCGTCCTGGTCGTGCGTCACGTACAGCGCCGTCGTCCCCGTCTCGGCCAGGACCCGCCGTAGATCGACCACCAGTCGGTCGCGCAACGAGCGGTCCAGGGCGGCCAGCGGCTCGTCGAGCAGCAGCAGCCGGGGTTCCGGACCCAGCGCCCTGGCCAGGGCGACCCGCTGCGCCTGACCACCGGACAGGGTCGCCACCTCCCGGTCGCCCAGGCCACCGAGCCCGACCAGGTTCAGCAACTCCGTCACCCGGGCGGCGATCGCCGCCCGGTTCCGGCGATGCCGACCGAACCGACCGGGGAACCCGCCGCCCGCTTTCGACGGGCCACCACCACCGGGCGGGGTCGCCGAGAAGTCGCCGGCCGGAAGCCGGTGCAGGCCGTAGGCGACATTGCCGGCCACCGTGCGATGCGGGAACAGCACGCCGTCCTGGAACATCAGGCCGAAGCCGCGGCGGTGCACCGCCACACTGGCCAGATCGGTCCCGTCCCAGTCGATCCGCCCTGCCTGCAACGGTTCCAGACCGGCCACCGCCCGCAGCAACGTCGACTTCCCGCAGCCCGACGGACCGAGCAGGCTGAGCACGCAGCCATCCGGAATTCGCAGGTCGACCCCGTCCACGGCCCTCATGGCGCCGTAGGCCACCGAGATACCCTGCGCCGTCAGCACTTCACCACCCGCCGGCCGATCCACTGAGCCCGGCATGCGAATCGGCGGCCATGTCGACGGCGGCCACGACGCAGCCGCACACCAGCGCCAGGATCGTGGCCGCGGCCAGGGCCATTCCGCTGTTCGCCGGCCCCGGCCGCTCGATCAACCGGCCGATCACGATGGGCAGCGTCGGATTCTGCCGGGCCAGGAACGAGGTCGCGCCGAACTCGCCCAGCGCCACCGCATAGGCCAGAGCTGATGCGCCGGCCAGGGTCTTGCCCATCAGCGGCAGATCCACCGACAGCCAGACCCGGCCAGGTGGGGCGCCCAACACCGCCGCCGCCTGCCGGAGCCGGTCGTCAGCACCGCGCAGCACCGGCAACACCATGCGGATTACCAGTGGGGTGGCCACCAGGGCCTGCGCGATGGGCAGGAGCAACGCCGAGGCCCGCAGGTCGAGTGGCCCCGAGTCCAGCGCCAGCAGGAAGCCGAAACCCAGGGTCACCGCGCTGACCCCGAGCGGCAGCATCACCAGCCCGTCGAGCCCGTTCCGCACACCGGCCAAGAGTGATCGAGGGTGGGTGCGGGCCGGTCGCCGGGCCAGCGACACCGCCAGCAGCACGGCGAGAGCGACGGCCATCGACGCGGCCACCGCAGCGGTTCGCAGTGAATTTTCCAGTGCCGCCGCACCCGACACCAGCAGGACGTTGTGCTCGCCGATCCCGCCCAGGGCCTGGTAGTTCCCGAACCCCCAGCCGGCCGGTGTGCGCAACGACCGGACCAGCAGCACGCCCAGCGGCCCGGCAACGAGCACCGCGGCCCCGGCCGTGACCAGCGCCGCCGGCAGGTCGGAAAGCCGCAGGGGTCGGCGAAATTCCCTCGTCGACCGCAACCGCAACGCGACCTCGGTGCGGCGGCGCAACCGGGCGCCGATGATCAGCACCGCGGCGACCAGCAGGATCTGCAGCACCGAGAGCACCGCTGCGGTTCGCAGGTCGAGTTGCTCGGTGGTCTGCCGGTAGATCTCTGTCTCCAGCGTCGAAAGGGCGCCGCCGCCGAGAATGAGCACCACCCCGAAGCTGGTGGCGCAGAACAGGAAAACCATCAAGAAGGCTCCGGCCAGACTCGGCCCGAGCGCTGGGACGACGACCGTGAAAAGGGTCCGGGTGGGGCCGGCTCCCAGGGTGCGGGCTGCCTCGGCGGGTCGCCGGTCCAGCCGCGCCCAGGCCGGCCCGACGATGCGCAGCACGACGGCGTAGTTGAGGAAGACGTGGGCCGCCAGGATCGCCCAGACCGAACCGTCCCAACCCCAGGAGCCCAGAGCGCCGTCGGCGGCGAACAGGGTCCGGAAGGCCAACCCGACCACCACGGTCGGCAGGACGAAGGGAATGGTCAGCAGCGCGCGCAGCGCCGTCCGGCCGCGGAATCTGCAGCGGTACAGCAAATGCGCCCCCGGGACGCCCAGTAACAGGCAGAGGCCGGCGGACGCGGCTGCCTGCTCCACCGTGAACTGCAGGATGCGGCGAAAACGGGCCCGCTGCAAAACCTCCCAAAAGCCTTCAGCAAACCCGCGAATCCCGCCGGGGGCACCGCTACCGGCCCGGGTTGCGTCCGGGAAGTCCAGGAGCCCCCGGCCGAGCAGGGAACCGACCGGGTAGACGAAGAAGACTGCGAAGAAGAGCAGCGGCAGGCCGGCCGCCACCACCAGCCCCGCCCGGCGCAGGGCGGGCCGCCAACGCGGCTCTGCGGTCAGCGGCGCCCAGCCGTCAGCAGGGTCGGGAATGCTCGGCGCGGGTGCCAGGATTACCGGGGCGGACATCTGTTCAGCCCTGCAACAAGTCGGTCCAGGCGGTGATCCAGGCTTCCCGATGTCCGGCGATCTGCTCGGCGGGCAGGGTCGCCGGCTTGGGCGCGATGGGGGCGAACTTCTGCCAGTCGGCGGGCAACGCCACCGCCGGATCCACCGGGTAGACGTACATCTGACCGGCCACCCCGGCCTGGAACGCCTTGCTCAGCAGGAAGTCGACGACCTTGTGGGCAGCGGCCGGATTCTTCGCGCCGGTCAGCACACCGGCGTACTCCACCTGCCGGAAGCAGGTGTCCAATAACGCCCCGGTCGGCGCGGCGGCAGCCCCCTTCGGCACCTCCGACGGCGGAGAGGATGCGTAGGAGACTACGAGCGGGCGCGAGCCCTTCCCGGTCGAACCGGAGAAGTCGACGGTGTAGGCGTCCTCCCAGCTGGCGGCCACCTTCACGCCGTTGCCGCGAAGGGCGGTCCAGTAGTGCTGCCAACCACTCTCACCGAAGTGCGCGATCGTGCCCAGCAGAAAGGCAAGCCCGGGCGACGATGTCGCCGGTGACTCGACCTCCAGCAGGTTCTTGTACGCCGGCAGCGCCAAGTCCTCGAACGTTCTCGGCTCGGCGATCTTCTTGGCCGCGAAGTATCCGTGATCCACGTTCACGCACACGTCACCGAAATCGACGGCGCTCAACCGGTTGTCGCGGTTGACCGAGTACCTGACCGAGCCCTGCGCCGCCAACGGCGAGCGGTAGGGCTGCAGAATTCCGGCGTCCAGCGCCCGCGAAGCGAAAGTGTTGTCGACCCCGAACACCGCGTCGCCCAACGGGTTCTGCTTCGTCAGCACCAATATGTTGACCATTGCTCCGGCGTCACCCTGTGCCAGCAGCTTCACCTTTATTCCCGATTGCGCCTCGAAGTCGGCCAGAGTCTTCTTGTCCACACCGAACGAGTCGTGGGTGATCAGCACCACCTCGCCGCCCGCCGCAGCGGGGTTGGATCCCGCCGTCCGGCCAGTCCCCGTCATGGTTTCGCTGGAGGTAGCCGCGGTGGTCCCCGAACGGCTCGCCGCGGCGGGCCCAGTGCCCGAACCGCTCCCGCACCCGGCCAGGACCATCAACGAAGATCCGAGGAGGGCAGCCGTGCAGCGCCGGACGGCGCGGGACGTTCGGGATGATCGCCTCAGAATATCGGTCGGCAAACCCGGCCACGTGGGCGCCAGGGGGTCGTTCATCTGCTGTGCCTCTCCCGTCAGGGTTCAGGCACGGGTGTTTGAAAGAAGACGACGTTCCTTCGCCGGCATGACCCGGATCAGGTTCGACGGTCAGGGGCTTCGTGCCCCTCTCTCAGCCCGGCGCACCGGACTCCCGTGTCGAGACACCACTCTACGCCGGCGACCGCACCGTCGAGCTGCTCCGGGCGACCATCAGCAGGACACCGAGGGTCAGCAACGCCAGCGCGGGATAGCACATACCGAGCCAGGACTGCCAGGCCGGTCGATTCGCACCGAGCTCCTTGATCTGTACGGCGGTCAGGATGCTCACCAGGTAGCTGCCCGTCGCGATCAGCCACGCCACCCCTGTCGCCCGCACCGCACGCCCGGGCGGCCTGATCGAGAAGAAGCACCAGATGAGCAGCGGCACCACCCACACCCAGTGGTGCGACCAGGAGATCGGTGAGATCAGCAGACCGGTCAGCTGCACCGCGAGCAGGGTCGCCATCCGGTCACCGGCCTTGGCCGATGCCCAGGCGGCCCAGCTACCGAGCAGCACGGTGAGGCCGGCGGCGATCAGCCAGGAGGTGCTGACGTCGTGGCCGGCCAGCCGGGCGAGTGCGCCGCGCTCCGACTGGTTGATCGCCGACCACACCGGCCCTGTCCGCCCGGGATCGAGGATCAGCCGGGTGAAGTACCGCCAGGTCTGGGTCGGGATGATCGCCAGCATCAGGGCCACGGTGCCGCCGAAGAACAGCGCCGACCAGCCGGCCGCCCGCCAGCGGCCGACGAGAAGGTAGTACGCGCCGGTGATGGCGGGGACGAGCTTGATCCCGGCGGCCAGCCCCACTCCCAGACCGGCGAGCCAGTCTCTGGTGACCACTGCACCGCCCAGCACCAGGCAAGCCAGGAACAGGTTGATCTGGCCGTAGTTGAAAGTGGTCCGGACCGGTTCGACCCAGAGCGCCACCGCCGTTCCGACCAGCACGACTCCCGTCCCGGGCGCCGGCGGCCCCCCCGCCGTCGACCGCGGCGTCCGCGGGCCGGGCGACCTGAGGAGTTGGAAGGAAAGGCGCACCAGCAGGGCCAGGGCGGCGAGCGATGCGAGCTGCCAGGCCGCCCTGGTGAGCCACCACGGGATGCCGGCCAACGGGGAGAAGAGCAGCGCCGAGAACGGCGGATAGGTGAACGGGAGATCCAGCGGGGGCGTGAGGAAGTCGTACAGCGTGCCGTCGGTGAGGTGTCGGCCACCCTCGACGTAGACCTCCAGATCGACCATCTTGAACGGATCGGCACCGGCGAACGTGACTACTATGTGCAGCGTCGCGCTCACAGCCAGCATGCACCAGGGTGCCCAGGGCGTACCGACGGCCCGACCCAGCAGTCGGCCGCCGGTCAGCATGGGGCCGGAACGGTCGGATACCGGCCGCGGATCGCAGCGTGGCGTCCGGTGGTCGGCGGGCGGTATCCCCGGCTCTGCACAGTGGTCGGCCCTCTCCGGTGTTGGCCCGACGATCGTATGACCCGTGGCCATTCCGGCCGGTGGCGGACAACTTCATGGAACGGCCCGGTCGACGAATGGGTGGCCGCACCCACCCGATGCCGGGTCTCCAACGAACCTGTGCAGTGGCAGTGACCCACAGATCGACCCGATCCCGCTCGGTTCGAGCCACCTGTGAGGGGTGCGACAGCTACCCGCCGAGGAAGGAGTGATCCAGTGGCGAGACGATGGCGAAGGTGGGGAGTCCTTACCGCGCGCGATCTCCGTCAGATGATCCTGCGCGTCCACGGCCGGCCGTCGCTGGAGGCAACGGTCCAATCCGTGGTGGACGCGGTCGTGGATGTCACGACGTTCCAGGTCGCCGCAGTCAGTGTGGTTCAGACTGACGGATACCTTCGCACGCTCGCCGTCGCCGGAAGTGCCGAGGCGCATCGTCAATTGACCGGAAAGCTGACCGCGCTGGCGCGGTATGAGGAGGAATTCGCAGTCGCGGATTCGTGGGGCACCCTGCTGTTCGTCCCGCACGACCGGATGCCCGCCGCCGCTGAGCCGGGTTGGGTACCCGACGGGCCGATCGGGCGGTCACGGCGCGCCTGGCATCCCCTGGACACGCTCTATGCGCCGCTGCGTGCACCGAGCGGTGATCTCGTCGGGGTGCTGTCGGTCGATCTGCCCACCAATCGCAAACGCCCGCGTCGCTGGGCCTGCGAACTGCTGGAACTTCTTGCGGCCCAGGCCGGGATCGCCATCGACAACGCGCGACTGGCCGACGACCTGCGGGCCGGGGAGGAGCTGTTCCGGCTGGCGTTCGACAGCGCCGGGACCGGGATGGCGATGATCTCGCTGGTCTCGGCCGACTTCGGGAGCTACCTACGGGTCAATCCGTCGTTCTGCCGGATCGCCGGGCGATCCGAGCGTGAACTCACCGGCATGACCGCCTCTGAAGTAACCCATCCCGACGACCGGGGAATGGTCGAGGTCAACCTTCGCCAACTGGCGGACGGCACCAGGAGTTTCTACCAACGCGAGAAGCGGTATCTGCGCGGCGACGGGAGTTCGGTGTGGGTGCTCGTCACGGTGACGCACATCGCGACGCCGCATGGGCCGGCCCGGCATGCGATCTGCCAGGTCGAGGACATCACCACCCGCCGCGCCCTGACCGTCGAGCTGCAGCACCGGGCCCATCACGACCCGCTCACCGACCTGCCGAACCGGGCGGCGCTGCTCCTCCGGCTGGGACAGGCGATCGAGCTGGCCCACCACGGGCGGCGACCCGGCGCACTGTTCTTCATCGATCTGGACAAGTTCAAGGACGTGAACGACGTCTACGGCCATCTGTTGGGCGACCAGGCGTTGACCATCGTCGCTACCAGGCTTGCCGCCGCAGTCCGGCCCAATGACATGGCGGCCCGACTGGGCGGCGATGAATTCCTGGTCATCGCAGACGATCTCGACGACGGCGCGGTCGCCGACCTGAGGGTCCGGCTGGTTGATTCGATCCGCCAGCCGATCCGGTTGCCGGGCGGACACCTCGTGACCATCGGGGCCAGTGTCGGGGTGGCGACCATTCCTCCGGACGGCGCCGACGCATTGGCACTGCTGCGCGCCGCGGACCGCGCGATGTACACCTCCAAGAACGCCGGGACCGCACTCCCCACCTCCGAGGACGACGACGAGCAGGTCGGGTGACCCGGTAGGTCCGCCGCCTGGCGGCCACGAATTCCTGTGGGGCGGGCTGGGGCACGGTCGTCCCGTGAGCCACTGGAATCCGGCCACCGCTGGGCTTCAAACTTGAGGTGCGTACAACGGGACGTCGTCGATCAACTCCGCCAAGCCTGCGAAGTCGTCCGGGTTGCCAGTGAGGAACGGCAACGGCTCCGCCAGGGCAACGGAGGCGATGACGCTCACTCGTCCCGACGACCGTGGCGCCAATTTGTCACAGCACTCGGTACTCCGGCGGCGACCGAGCGCGCGAGCACGACCTTCAATCGGGCTGAGCCTGGCACCCACGTTTACCCGTTCGGCGATCGGACCGTTCGGAGCTACCGCAGCAGCGGCAGCAGCAGGTGATCCACGACCCGCAGGACGAAGGAGTCATCCACGGGCAGCCCCAGCGCGGCGCTGCGGTGGAAGGCCAACGCGGGCAACACATCACTCACCGCCTCCACGTCGACCGATGGCGGCGCATCGCCGCGTTCCATCGCCCGCTCGATGACTGTCCGGAACAGCTCGGTGAATGGAGCCCCAAGAGCGTCGCGAGCGGCCGCCCGCAGTTCCGGCTCGTGAAGCATCGCTGTCATCAGGCCGGCCAGGATCTGCCGGCTCCGTCCGGTCCGGACGAAAGCCCGCCCGCAGGCCAGCAGGTCCTCGCGCAGCACGCCCGTGTCGGGAACGGACGGGAGCTGCGTCAGGTCCGCCACAGCGGCCACCACCAGTGAGGTCTTGCCTGCCCAGCGGCGGTAGATCGCGGCCTTCCCCACGCCGGCGCGAGCCGCGACGGAGTCGACCGAAAGCCGGTCGAAGCCCTGCTCCAACAGCAGTTCCTGGGTGGCGGTGAGTAGGGCGGCGTTGACGTTTGCGTCCCTGGGCCGCCCGGCTGTCCTGGCTGTGGTGGTCACCATCCCAGCATAGTCCTTGCAATACGAGTCGGTATCGTATTATATTGGTCGAGGTCGACGACCGTCGCCACATTGAACGAGGGAGAACGCAATGACCACAGTGCTCATCGCCGGCGGCACCGGCATGCTCGGCGGCCTGATCACCGAACATCTGCTCGAGCAGGACGGTGTCGAGGTCCGCCTGCTGGTCCGCGGGTCGGCCCGCAACGACCCCGACAAGGCCGCTCGGATTGACGATCTGGTCGCCCGTGGGGCGAGGGTTTTCGTGGGAGATGTCAGCGACTCAGCTTCCATGGATCGGGCCACCACCGGAGCCGATGTCGTCATCTCGGCCCTGCAGGGCGGCCCCGACGTCATCGTCGACGGCCAGATCCAGCTGGCCGAGGCAGCTGTCCGCAACGGTGTGCGGAGATTCTTCCCGTCGGATTTCGCCCTCGATCTGTTCGCCGCCCCGACCGGCGCCCCTCAGTTCGACATGCGCAAAGAGGCCGACGCCGCCATCGACGCGATGGATCTGCAGGTGGTCCACGTCCTGAACGGGGCGTTCATGGACATGATGCTCGACCCGAAAACGGCCGGCATCGTCAACCTGGCCGACGGCACAGCGCAGTTGTGGGGCACCGGCGACGAACCCTTCAACCTCACCACCGTCGACGACACCGCCAGGTTCACCGCACACCTGGCCACCGACCCTGCCGACGTCTCCGGCGTCCGGACCGTCTCCGGCGCCGTCACCACGTTCAACCACATCATCGCCGCATCCGAACGACTGTCCGGAACGACGCTGACGAGGAGCGTCTGGGGCTACGCCGGGGATCTGCGCCGCATCACGGCAGCGGCCGGCGACCCCTGGTCCGTCGTCATGCAGTGGTACTTCCTCTCGATGATCACCGTGCCGCCGTTCGCCCACACCGACAACGACCGCTACCCCGACCTGCGGCTCACCACGCTTGACCACTACCTCACCGCGGCGCACCGCGCCCTTGCGCACTCCTGAGCCGCCCCGATCGAACCCGGCCGGATCGAACCCCGCCCGATCAAACCCCGCCCGATCAAACCCATGGGTCGGCCCCCCACACCAACGCTGAAGGAACCCAGCCATGACCATTCCACTGTCCAACGAACCGTTCATGACCACCCGCGAGGAGGCGCCGAGCTACTGGCTCGTCGATTCGCTCTGGACGGTCCTCGCCCCCGCCGAGGCCACCGGCGGCGCGCTCACCGTGCTCGACCAGGTCATGCCCCGCCGGAGCGGCCCGCCGCCCCACGTCCACGACCGGCTGCACGAGTACTTCTATCTGCTCGACGGTGAGATCAACTTCCAGATCGGCAACGAGGTGAAGACCGCCCGGACCGGCAGCATGCTCTCGATCCCGGCCGGCACCGTGCACGGCTTCGCGGTCGCGTCCGAAACGGCGCGCGTCCTCAACCTCTACACCCCAGGCGGGTTCACCGAACAGATCAGCTACCTCGGCACTCCCGCCACCGAACTCCGGCTACCGCGGCACGGAGAACAGATTCCGGTCACCGGTGACCGTCAGAATGCCTACCTGACCCGTTCGGCGGAGCTGAACACCCAACGGTGGCTCTTCCCCGGCGAAGGGGAAGACCTCCTGGCCGACGAAAGAGACCCGTTCCAGCCGTAACCGGCGCGGCGGCAGGTTGACCGTCTTCGCGCTCCGATCACTTACGTCACGCCGGTTGGCTGCCTGCGCATCTGATGTTTTGCTGCGTGCCCGCTGGCCTTCTGCCGTGGGAACCACGCTGGATCTCGATGAAATTGAGCTGGGCGTCGCCCGGGCCAAGGCGGCGAGCGGAGCACATTTCGCTTGGCCGCGCCGTTTCTGCGCTCGTGCTGGCCACGACTCCGATGACCTGGTCAGCTCTTGTCCGACTGATGATCAATCCCGCGGTCGCGGGCCGGCAAATCCGACCAGCCACGGCAATCGACTTTCTTCGGTTGCTGCGTGGGCGGCCCGACCACCGATTCATCTCCGACGACTTGAGCCTGACCGGCGCGGTGGTCTCGGTGAAGACGCTGGTCGGGCCCAAGCAGGTGACCGGCCTGCATCTGGTCAAATCTGGCGGCCGCTACTGGTTGCGTGCTCGCGACCTTTGATTCCCTACTGCCACAGACGCTCGCGCCCGCGGACCGAGCCCACGTCACAGCGTCAATGAACTCGCCTACTAGCAGTCTGCACCTCCGGCTGTGGGCCGATACCGCTGTCGACGGTCCCGGGACCCGCCGGGTCCGGCCTTGAAAACTGAAGTTCCGCAGTCATTTCGGCGTTGCCCCGCAGCATCGAGAGCGTCATTGCCGCCGGGTGAGGAGCGTCCGCCAGGAACTCGGCGACACTTACGCTGCTGACGGCCGGGATCCCGTCGATGGCGGTGATGAGGTCGCCGCGCTGGACGTCGGCCAGGTCGGCGGGACTGCCGGGGGTGATGTGCGCGACAAGCATTCCCGGAGTATCCGACAGGCCCACCGCCTGCCGCCGAGTGCGCGCGACATGAGCCGGCTCGAGCATCAGCCCGAGGTCGCCGGCCACGTCCGTGGTTCCACCCTCGAAGGAGGCGAGTAGCCGGCGGAGCAGGTCGGCGAGTTGCCGGCGCTGGTCGCCGGAAAGGGCGGACAGCAGCCGGTCCTCGTTGCGCAGGTGGACCGGAGCGATGTCATCGAAGAGTTGCAAGCCCTTGTCGGTCAGGTGGACCAGCGAACGCCGGCCGAGGGCCGGATCTGATTCCCTCGTGACGATTCCGGATCGCTCGAGGCGGTCCAGCCGCACCGACACCGTTCCTGAGGTGAGGCCCAGGGCATCCATCAGCCGGGCCTGCGGCATGGTGAACGGTGGGCCGGAGCGGCGCAGGGTGACGATGACGACGAAGTCGGCCTGGGTGAGGCCGAAGTCTCTGAAGACCGATGAGAGCTCGGCGTCCAGATAGCCACGGATCCTCGCCAGCCGGGTGATCACGCCGACGGGCGTGAAATCCAGGTCCGGTCGCTGCTGTTCCCACTCGACGAGCAGCTCGTCGACCTGGTCCCGACCCCCCACGCAGGTGGGAACCCCGTACCGGCCGCGGCCGTCCGTCGCTGACTGTTCACCCACGGCGGAAGAATACGTGACTCAAACTCTTGCATCAATGCTTGATATCAAGCATGGTGTCCATGCATGGTCCTACACGGACCGACATTCGCGTCCGACCAACAGATACCGGGAGTCAGTCATGGCACAACAAGGAGCCCAGATCACCGGCGATACCGCCAGCCACCGGATGGCGATCGACCTCGTCCGCAGCACGCCGAAGAAAGTTCTGATGGTCGTCGCCAACCCGACGGTCAGCAGCAACAACGGCTGGCCGGTCGGCTTCTGGGCCGCCGAACTGACCCACCCGTACCTGGAGTTGACCGAGCGGGGCGTGGAGGTCACGATCGCCTCCCCGGGAGGCGGCAAGGTCGAGTTCGACGGCCTGTCCGACCCGCGCGATCCCAGTCGGTGGTCGGCCGACGACCTGATCTCGATGGGGTTCATCCACACCCCGGAGCTGATGGCACTGCTGGACGACACCCCGAAACTGGCCGGCCTCGACTACGACACCTACGACGCGTTGCTGATCTGCGGCGGCCAGTCGCCGATGTTCACCTTCCCCGACAACACCGACCTGCAGGACGCGATTCGCACGTTCTACGAGTCGGAAAAGGTCACCGGGGCGTTCTGTCACGGGGTATCTGCGCTGATCAACGTGACGCTGTCCAACGGTCAGCACCTGGTGCAGGGCAGGACGTTGACCGGGTTCTCCAACGAGGAGGAAGAGTTCGGCAACAAGGCCGCCGGGGTCGAAATCATGCCCTGGCGGCTGGAGGATGTGCTGCGTGAACGCGGTGCGAACTACATCCAGGGTGGTCTGTTCAAGGCCTTTTCGGTGCGGGACGGGCGACTGGTCACCGGCCAGCAGCAGTACTCCGGCCGGGAGGTCGCCAAGGTCGTCATCGAGATGCTCGGCGTCTGACCCGGGATCACCTCCGCCACAGGAAAGGACCAACCATGACCCGGATCGGGATCATCGGCGCCGGCAACATCGGCGGCAACATCGCTCGCCTGCTCGCAGCGGCCGGGCACCAGGTGACCGTCAGCTTTTCCACCGACGCCGACAAACTCAGCACCCTGGCCACTGCAATCGGCGCCCGCGCCGGCACTCCCGCCGAGACCGCGGCCGGCGCTGAAATTGTCGTCCTCTCGGTGCCGTGGGCGGTCATCGACACCGCACTCGGCCAGGCCGGCGGGCCTGCTGCGTTGGCCGGAAAAATGGTCGTCGACACAACCAATCAGTTCGGCCGGGTCGACGGCCACTTCGGTGTTCTCGACCTGGGCGGGAGATCGGCTGCGGAAACGAATGCCGCGAAAGCGCCCGACGCGAGGTGGGTCAAGGCATTCAACACCTTGACCGCCGGCTTCCAGGCCTCTTCCGCCGGACGCACCGGGCCCGACCGGGTCGTCATGTTCTACGCGACGAACGACGGCGATGCCAAACCGGCGGTCGAATCGCTGATCATCGACGCCGGGTTCGACCCGGTCAGCACCGGCACTTTGTCCCGCACCGAGGTCGGCCATCAGGAAGC
Source organism: Mycobacteriales bacterium (assembly GCA_038204125.1). Taxonomy (GTDB): domain Bacteria; phylum Actinomycetota; class Actinomycetes; order Mycobacteriales; family Nakamurellaceae; genus Nakamurella. Next base: position 11,021 of record JBBRDH010000018.1, on the reverse strand, counting down.
CAAGGGTGACCTGTACGGCGAGGAGTTTCATCACGACGACGCCCTGGCCGCCGTGGCCCGACTGCGCGGCACGATTCCAGCCGGCACCGGAAGGCCATGAGTCAGCCAGTGAACGCGACCGGCAGTCCCTCCGATCGGGCCGCACCGGAAAGGTCGTTGTCACCGGTGACCAGTACTGGCTCGCCATCGCGCGTCGCCATCGCGGCGGCGAGGTGGAGGGCGTCACACGAGCGGCAGCAGCAGGGTGTGTGCCGGCCGATCGCGGGCCAGACCTTCATCGAGAGTGGCCAACAGCGCCCCGTCATGTGTCGCTGCCAATGCCGTGAGATAACCATCGGTCACCTGACGGTGCCCGCGAACGTGACTCAGATCAGCGTCGGCGTACGACAGTTCGTCGGGCCAGAATTCACAACGCGGATTGGCGTGCAGCGAGCGCAGGGCGGCCCTGGCCGCCTCGACCGATTCGCCTATCCGCATCAAGAACCGGATGACCGCGCCTTCGACCACTGGGCAAACGGCCACCCGATCCACTGTCGAAAGCCAGGTGGAGGCCCGGAAATGATCCTCGTGCTCAGCAACTGTGGAGGCGATCAGCACATTCGCATCGAGAAGGTAAACCATCAGTCTTCGTCAAGAGCTGCAGCAACCTCGTCCGAGGTGATGCGGCGCCCGATGCTGATGACGGGAAAGCCGGAGACCGCGTCGGTATGGACGACAACGGGCTCGTCAAGCTGACTCAGGCCCCGAGCCGCCAGCTCTGCCAGGGTGGCTGACAGCGATTGGCCACGCCTCTCGGCCAGCTCCAGGGCACGCCGATGCAGCGCGGGCGGAAGATCGACGGTGGTTCTCACCTCCTTCATAGTTGCATCAGGGTGGTGCATCGGTCGCGGCGCAGCCGAGTGCGGCCGTTCGACGGGCCCGGCCGCGCCGCCGGGGTCGTCAGTCGTCACATGGACGACCACTAGACGTTGAACCGGAACTCGACGACGTCCCCATCGGCCATCACGTAGTCCTTGCCCTCGATCCGGACCCGGCCGGCGGCTTTGGCGGCGGCCATCGAACCGGCGGTCATCAGGTCGGTGAAGGAGACGACCTCGGCCTTGATGAAGCCGCGCTCGAAATCGGTGTGGATGACGCCGGCGGCCTGCGGCGCGGTCGCACCCTGCTTGATCGTCCACGCCCGGGACTCCTTCGGGCCGGCGGTGAGATACGTCTGCAGGCCGAGGGTATGGAATCCGGCCCGGGCCAACGCATGCAACCCGGGTTCGTCCTGGCCGACCGATTCGAGCAGTTCCAGCGCCGACTCGTCGTCCAGTTCGAGCAATTCGTATTCGACCTTGGCGTCGAGGAATACCGAATCGGCCGGCGATACCGCTGCGCTCAGTTCGGCCCGCCGCTCCGGGTTGGTGAGCACCCCCTCGTCAGAGTTGAACACATAGAGAAACGGTTTTGCCGTCAACAGCGTCAATTCGCGGAGCAGCGCCAGATCGACGTCCTTTCGGGCGGAAAACAATGTCCGCCCCGAGTCGAGAGTTACCGCCGCCGCCTGCACGGCCTCCAGCACCGGTTTGCGCTCCTTGGCGTTGCGGGCTTCCTTTTCCAGCCGGGGGAGCGTCTTTTCGACCGTCTGCATATCGGCCAGGATCAATTCCGTGTTGACCGTCTCGACGTCCGAGAGCGGATCGACCTTGCCATCGACGTGCACCACGTCGTCGTCGTGGAAAACGCGGACCACCTGGCAGATCGCATCGGCCTCCCGGATGGTCGCCAGAAACTTGTTGCCCAGACCGGCGCCCTCGCTCGCACCCTTGACGATCCCGGCGATGTCGACGAATGACACCACCGCCGGGACCGTCTTCACCGACGAGAACAACCGGGCCAGCCGGTCGAGCCGGGGATCGGGCAGCGGTACCACGCCGACGTTCGGCTCGATGGTCGCGAACGGGTAGTTCGCGGCCAGCACGTCCGAACGGGTCAGCGCATTGAACAGGGTGGACTTGCCGACGTTGGGCAGGCCGACAATGCCGAGGGTCAGACTCACGAGGGCCCAGTCTAGGTGGGCCTGACTCTCACCAAATACGCCCGCCCGATCCGCTTGCCCGACGGGTCGACGGGTCGGCCTGACCGATCCGCGATTCATCGACCTTGGCGCCGCCGACGCGACATCCCGAAAACCAGGATCAGCACGCCGCACCCGGTGACAATGACGCTTCCGGCCAGCACCGCCAGCGAGATCGGGAAGGCATTGGGCACGGTCACCCCCAGCCGAAGGGTCGAGATGAACTCGGGTCCACCGTCGGCATTCATCACAACCATCCGGTAGTCGCCGTCCTGCACCTGCCAGGGCAGCTCAGCCGTCGTCGGCGAGACCGCCGAGGCGACCCCAGAACTGGTGCCCGGCCGGCGAAGTGGCCATGTCCGACCCCGCCCGGCGACGTCGAGCGCGAACCTGCTGTCAACGTCCCCGTGAGGTATCGCGGGGACCACGTCGGCACCATCGGATTGTTCCTACCGCCAGGCGCATCGTTGCGGCGGGCCGATCGAGAGCTGTTGGGCAACGTCGCTGACCGGTCCGCGCCGGCCTTCCACAACGCCGGGCTGGCGGCGGGGCTGCGCGGCCGGGCGGCGGAACTGAGCCGACAGGATGCCGAGCTCACCGCAGCGCGCCGTCGACTGGTCACCGCGGCTGTCACCGAGCGGGAACAGGTCGCCGGGGCCATTCGGACCAAGTCGTCCCGTACCTTCAGGACCTGCCCGACGCGCTCGCCGCACTCTTGGATCAGGTCAGGGCCGATCCGGTCGCCGTCGGTGCGGAGCCGGCGCGGCTGCAGGCGTCGACGGCCCGGGGCATCGATGAACTGCGGGGGATCGCCAGCGGTGTGCTCCCCCCATTGCTGGACCGGCAAGGACTGGTCGCCGCGCCGCAGACCTTTGCCGGCCGATCTGCCCGCGGAGGCGGTGGGCGGTCAGGTTCGACCCGACGACCCTCGGCCCAGAGCCCGGTGCGATGGGTTCGAAGGCCGACTTGTCGAGGTAGGCAACGGCACCGCTCCCGGCCACCCGACCGCGGTACTCGTGCTCGGCGTAGGTGGAGACCAGTACCACCGCGGCGGCCGGCGCCAGCCCGCTGAGCTGCTCGGCCGCTTCGATACCGTCGATGCCGGGCAGGCCGATGTCCATCAGAACCAGATCTGGGGCCAGACCCGGTACCGCCGCGAGGTACGCCCACCAGCACGAACGGCTCGGTGAACCAGATGACCGGCGGCGGCCTCGCGGAACGGCGCCTGGTCGTCCACCACCAGGACCCGGACCGGCCTCATGAGGCCGCGGCCGGTGAATCCGGCGAGTTCCGCATCGACCGCCCCGGCCGCAGGGTCCGCAGCAGACCGGCAAGTTGGCGGGTATCGAGGTTCGGGAGATACGCCCGGCTGATCGCGACCGAAATGGCCAGCAGGTCGGAGGGCCGGCCATAGAGGAGGTAGACCGGTTTGAATTCGGGGTGGAATTTCGCCTTGAAAGCCAACAGTGACTTGAATCCGTAGGTCGGCTCCAGCAGGTTCGACATCACATCGAGCGACCTGTCCAGCGCCGTCCGCCGATCATTGGGGCGACCGTTCGTCGTGGTCCGCCGGGCCAACGGTGCGACCGAGAGACTGAGCGTTTCATATCCCTCGCTCTGGAACAGCAGTGCGCTCTGGGCGATCAGGAATTCGATCACCGGACGGAAGCCGTCGGGCCGCCTCCGCATGAGATCCAATGTCCAGCCGACGATTTCGCCTTCCCTGTGGACGGGGAGCCAGGTGGTGACACCCTGGACGCCACCGTCGGAATCGAGCGCAACGTGCGTTCGGATCTCCGGGTCGAGGGCATGTCTGACGGTACCCAGGGTGAAGCCCATTTCCGGCAACGATTTCTGCGACACCCACTCGTTCGAGATGCGCTCGATCCGGGCCCTCAGGTCCGGCGGGAAATCGGCCAGTCGGCCCGCCGACATTCTGATGTTCTCCCGCTCGGCACGATTGCGCGCGGTGCGGATGTCCTGCCACGACTTCCCGACGAATTTCAGTGCGGCGAGGTCGATCACGGTGTCCTCACCGATCTGGACGGCGCGCCAGCCGTCGGCCGATTCGGCGAACGGAGCAGTCGCGGCGAACCAGCACGGCGTCCATCCCGCGTACCTGCAGAACTGCCGGAACTCCCGGGCGGCATCGGCCTGGCGCGACAACGGTCCCACCGGATCGCCGATGGCGATCGCCACGGTGCCCACGACGCAATAACTGATGATCACCTGTCCGTCCCGAGTGGTGAAAGAGCTGAAGGCCGGCCAGGTCCGCATCCAGCCGAGCGAGCCGCCGCCGTGCCGCCTGAGCATTTTCCCGATCAGTTCTTGACAACCCTGGCCTGGCCCACGGTCTGCGTACAGCCAGGTGCCCAGCAGAGCGATCAGCGTTGCCGCCCAGGCGAACGTCGCGACGCCCAGTGCGAGCCGGATGCCGCCGCCGTCAGGAACCAACGGGCCGCTGTGCAGGGTCAACCTGGCCAGCACCTGCCGGACGATGTCCAGCAGGTCAGGAGTGGGACTGAAACGGTTCCGTAGTGTCCAGAAGAACAGCGTCCAGCCGAATCCGAACAGGAGCATCGCGCCGCCGAACCGTCGGAGGCAACGACGGGCGAAGCCGTCCGGGTGCGCCAACGCCAACTGCGCCGGTTGACGAGCAGGACGGCGAGCACCAGCCCGGCACTGAGCGGGTCCGCCAGAGGGGACCCGCCGCCACTGTGCGCTGTCGGGTCGACAGCTGCGGGGGCCAGTAGACCGATGACAGAGTTGACGAGGGTCAGGCCGGAACCGGCGGAGGCGACCCACCAGGCGGCAGCCCGGCCCCGGCGCAGCGCATCAGCGACCAGCAGCGCGACGACCAGTTGACCGACGGCAATGCCAATGCCACGCATCGGCGGATGGGTCGGCGTCCCGTTGCCGAACAGCCCACCAAGGCCGGGATACAACCTGTCCACCAGGTTAGCTGTGGCGATCGAGCTGATCAGGATTGCGACAGCGCCGCGGACGTGCAGGGAGTCGAAGTGGCGCAACGGCATTCGCCTGCAGCGCCGGCCGGCGAGCCGAGGGCCGGCAATGAGGCCGGCCGAGAATGCCAGCAGGTGCTCGAGGTCCCACAACAATCCGGACCGGACCACCGCTACGGTCAGATAGGCGATGCCGAAGGCACGAAGGCGCACCCGCAGTTGATCGCTCGTAAGTGCGCTCGCCGCGCCGACCACTCCCAATGCGCCGGCCGACAGCCCCAGATCGACCTTGTCCGCCAGGGCCGCCGCCCAAGGCCAAACGCCGCCGTCGAAGGGCAACAGGACGATGGCCGCCGACACCGTGCCGAAGAGTTGCGTTCCGACCAGCGCAATCAGCGCCTTCACCGACCCGACCCGTCGCTCGTACCCACCGAGTCCGATGACCAACAGGAGCCCCACTACTGGGTAGAACTCCGGCCTGGGCAGCAGGAATGCGCCGGTCGCGAAGGTCCAGATCCGCCCGTCCTGCAACCGCGGAGTCCCGAACGACAAGGCCTGGAGCAGGCCCGATTCCGGGTCTGCGGCCCGCCAGAGGGTGGCGGTCGCGATCGCCGCGCACAGCAGCAGGGCCACCACGCCCAGGGTGACCGGGACCCGCCCCGAGCCGGACGGCCTCGGCCGCCCCACTGGCCGCCAGGCCATGGTTCGTGCACCGGTGCCGCGAACCGAAGCGGACACCGGTAAGGGTTGCCGGTCCGACGCGCGGACGGCCGCTTGAATCGACATTTCGACTCCTGACGGGTGGAACCGAACTGCCGGCCGGTCCCTGGTCGTTCCTCGCCGTGGTGCCGGCGAGGCTTTCGTTCCCTGTCGAGTCAAGAACTTCCAGTTCGTCACGGACAGCCGGGCAGCACCCGAATCAGCGTGACCGACCACCACCCCCCGCAAGGGGTGCTGGCACCACCACCGTCCGGGTCAGCCTGCGGTGTCGGGTCGGCTGGGCGAGCGGGGCCAGCTGGTGGCGGGTTGCCAGCTGTGATCCGGCCCGTGGTCAGCGCCGGTGCCGACGCCGCGTAGCACGCTCACCGCCCAGCTGGACCCGGAGCCAAATGCATCGAGTTGCCACGTCGCGAAGCGGTGCTCCACCGTGAGACCAGCTGCGGCAGTGTCCTTGTCGAACTGGTCGATCCGGTAGTCCCGGTCGGTGGCGAAGCCTGCGACGATCCGGCCGCCGGGGACCAGCAGGGCGGCCAGGACGGTGAGCACCTCCGCTTCGGTCGCCGGTGCCAGGTACACGATCACGTTGCCCGGCAACACGATCACGTCGAAGGCCGCCGGCGCCTCGTTCGCGGTCAGCAGCGCGTGGCTCAGCTGGAGTAGGTCGGCCGCGACGAAGTGCACACCCGGATAGCGTTGCTGCGCAATGTCTATCAGCCCGGTGTCCTTGTCGACGCCGACGGCCCGATGACCCATCCGCGCCAGCGCTGCGGCGATCCGCCCGGTGCCGCAGCCCGCGTCCAGGACGGCGGCCCCGCGTGGCAGCATCGCGTCGACGAACCGGGCCTCACCCTCCAGGTCCTCCCCGGCGGCGATCATCTGGTCGAAACGGGCGGTGTAGAAATCCCACCGCTCACCGACGACCTGCTCTTCCCAGCGCGTCCGCGGCGGTTGGGTCGGGTCTGGTCCGTTCACTGCCGGATCCTCGCAACAGTTTCGTGGTCCGCGCAACACCGGTAACCGTCACTGCTGTTGCCGGCCCGTCCGGAGTGCTGCTCGGATCCCACAACGCCGCTTTCAACCACGCCGCTGCCACTGATTTGCGCGCTGATTCAGCGCGGCCAGCCGGGCGGTTTCGTCGATTCGCTGCGCCCGGGTGGGCGGGCGCTTCGCCTGCACGATCCATTCCAGGATCCCCCGCCTGGCCGAAGGCGGAAAACTCTCCCAATTCGCCTGCGATCCCGGGTGCACGTCGAACCGATCCGACAGGTCGGGCGGTACGACGAGATCTTCGACGTCGTCGAGCAGCGACCACGAGCCGTCACGTTTCGCCCGCTCGATCATGTCCTTCGCGACGTCGGTGAGCAGCCCGTTCCTGCTCAGTGCCTCGACCCTGATCTTGTTGGGCCGGGACCAACCGCTGCCCGGCTTCCGGCGGGTGAAGTAGAGCATCGTCCGCTCGTCGTCGAGCTTGGCCGGTTTGCTGTCCACCCACCCGACCGCCAGCGCCTCGATCACCGATTCCTCGTACCCCACTGCAGGTTTGCCGGTCGCTTTTCGCCAGGACACGAGCCAGACAGCCGTCGCCGACAGGGAGTGGGTGCGCAGCCAGTCCCGCCATTCCTCGACCGTCTCGGCATGGAACATCGGCGCGTCTGCCGGACACACCGGAGGGTTCTTGCTGGCGGAGGGGGGTTCGGTCACGTCGGATGGATGCACTGGGGTCGTCGCACTTCCGGATCCTCGCAATTGATTGCGCTTACCCGCAAGACCCTGGACCGTCACCGCTGTTACCAGAACCTTCAGACGGGGGGTGGATGGGCGGACTGAGGCCTTGTCGCCTGTTGGCGGATGCCGGGCAACCACTGCCATGTCCGAATCCCGCCAGCGCCGGTGCGCAGGCGGTGGCAGAGTCACTGTGGTGATCAGCGATTCCGAGGCCGCGTACCGGGCGGTGCAAACCAGGGACGCCCGCTTCGACGGGCAGTTCTTCACTGCAGTGCGCAGCACCGGAATTTACTGCCGGCCGGCCTGCCCGGCCCGGACCCCCTTGCGGCGCAACGTGCAGTTCTTCCCCACCGCGGCGGCCTGCCAGGCCGCCGGCTACCGGGCCTGCCGTCGGTGCCTGCCGGACGCGGCGCCCGGTTCGCCCGAATGGAACCTGCGGGCCGACACGGTCGGCGCCGCGATGCGGCTGATCGGCGACGGCGTGGTCGACCGCGAGGGCGTGCCCGGCCTTGCCGCCCGCCTCGGCTACACCCAGCGCCACCTGGCCCGCATGTTGAACACCGAGGTGGGGGCCGCGCCGCTGACCCTGGCCCGGGCGCACCGGGCGCACACCGCGCGGGTGCTGCTGACCGGTTCGAATCTGCCCGTCGGCGATATCGCCTTTGCCGCAGGCTTTTCCAGTATCCGCCAGTTCAACGACACCATCCGCGCGGTCTACGCCACCGACCCGACCGCCCTGCGGCGCCGGCACCACCGGGCGGAAACAGCGACCAACGGCCGGCTGACGATCCGGCTCGCCGTTCGATCCCCGTTCGCCGGCGACGCACTGCTGGCATTCCTGGCCGCCCGGGCGATACCCGGCGTCGAGTACGTCACCGGCCGCAGCTATGCGCGGACCCTGCGCCTGCCGGCGGGCACCGGCACCGTTCAGCTGAGGTTTCCCGGGCCTGGCGACCCACCGGCCGTCGTCCTGGCGACGTTGCAGCTCAGCCGGCTGTCCGACCTGATCCCAGCTGTCGACCGGTGCCGACGGCTGTTGGACGCCGACGCCGACCCGACTCGGATCGACGAGATCCTCGGGGCCGACCCGATCCTGGCGCCCGCGGTCCACAAGTGTCCGGGCCTCCGACTCCCGGGAGCTGTCGACGGACCGGAAATCCTGGTGAGAGCGCTTTTCGGACAACAGGTCTCGGTCGCCTCAGCCCGGACCACGCTCGGCCGGGTCACCCGACTCGTCGGAACTGAGCTGGACACCGGCGATCCGGGACTGACCCATCTGTTCCCCAGCGCCACAGAGCTGGCCGACGTCGATCCCGCGGTGCTTCCCGGCCCCCGGCGCCGGGCACTGGCCACGGTGGCCGCCGCCACCGCCATCGCGGAGGGCACCCTGGTCATCGACGCCGGGCGCCGGTCGGCGGAGCTGGCCGAAGACCTGATGGGGCTGGCCGGGATCGGGCCCTGGACCGCCGGCTATGTCACGATGCGGGTGCTCGGCGACCCGGACGTGTTGATGACCGATGATCTTGTCCTCAGACAGGGCGCCGCCGCGCTCGGACTGCCCACCGAGGCCGCAGCCCTCACCGCCCGCGCCGCCCGGTGGCGCCCGTTCCGGTCCTATGCCGGGATGCACCTCTGGCGGCAGGCCGCCCGTTCCCCCACCGCCGACACCGTCGCCGCACAGGACGAGTACCGGAACAACACCACGGAAGGCTCCGCATGAACCACCCAGCCAGCACGGCCACCATCGCCACCCCGATCGGGCCGTTCACCATCATCACCACCGAGACCGACTGCGGCACGCAAGTTCTCGCGTCCGGTTGGACCGCCGACCCGGCCGATCTGATGGTGGTCATCGCGCCGTCGTTGCGGCCCGACGAGATCCGCACCGTCGCGGCCATTCCCGGCGTCACCGACGCGGCTGCCGCCTATCACGACGGCGAGCTGTCGGCGATCGATGACGTTGCGGTACAGCAAATCTCGGGTGACTTTCTCACCCACGCGTGGAAGATGCTGCGGACGGTGCCGGCCGGTGCGCCGGTCACCTACACCGAATTCGCCGCGCTTTCCGGCAGGCCGACGGCGATCCGGGGAGCCGCATCCGCCTGCGCCAGGAACGCCGCTGCGTTGTTCGTGCCCTGCCACCGGGTGCTACGAACCGGTGGCGCGCTCGGCGGCTTCCGCTGGGGCCTGCCGGCCAAGCGCTGGCTGCTCGACCATGAAGCTTCCGATGCGTCCGTGCAGGTGCTGCTACCGGCTTGATCGGGGCAGAAGCGCGCCCACCGTCATCTCTCCGCCGGCGTCTCTCCGCAGGCGCCGACCGGCAGTCGTCGATGACCGATGGCCCGGTCCCCTCCCAGGACCCGACCGGCGATCAGTTCGGCGTACCGCATCCGTTGCGAGGCGCGGTGCCGTATGTGTAGCCGACGGCGAAGCCCGGTCGGACGAGGGCGCCGGCTCCGGGTGACTGAGCGACCACCCTGGACAGGTCCTCGCAATCGATCTGCTGGTTGACCGGCCCGACCGTCAGGCCTGCAGCCCTGATGGCGGCGGCCGCGGCATTGGGCTGCAGGCCGATCAGGTTCGGCACGACGATGTCGGTCGGCGGCGGCGGTGGTGGTGACTGGATCGTCACGCTGGCGCCCGTGGCATCCGCCGAGTTCAGGGTGATCGTCATCGTGCCGAGCGGATTCGTCCAGGACTGGCCGACCAACATGTTGGGACGGAAGGTGTTGCCGGGCCCGCCCTTGCTCAGTTCGCGGTTCATGTACAGCAGGACCGGCGACGGTGCGAGCGGATTCGTCTCCCGGCGGACGAGCAGCCCGCTGGTGTAGGAGTCGAAGCCGATGTTGGGGCCCTGGTGGTTCCGGTGGTCATCGAGCCAGAGGTCTTCGCCCGCGTTGTCGAAAAGGCGGAGCGTCTGGGTGGTCCCGGGAGGTGCGTCGTCCTCGACGGGTGTCAGGAAGTAGGTCTTGGGTGGGTCGCCGGCGAATGCGGTGCTGGTCCAGGCCTGATTCCAACCCAGTTGGGCCTGCTGAAAAGGTGAGTATTCGTCTGTCAACGCCGCCGTGCTGCCCATGGCGCTGAACAGGTCGCCGTATTCGGCCGTGGTGCAGTTGGTGCTCAACGGCACCAGAGCGCCTAAAGGGCTCAGGCACTGTTGGGCTCCGGCGTGACCCAGGCCCAGGTGGTGACCGAATTCGTGGACCGCGGTCCGGGCGGAGTGGTCACCGTTGAGCCAGATCCGCTTGCCCGACAGCTCGCCCCAACCGGCCTCGGCGGCCGTGCAGGGAGCAACTGCACCGAAGTAGTAGATGACAGCGTCGAAGTTCTTCAGATTGAGACTGGGTTCGTGCAGTTGCACCGCCTTGTCCGCCAGGTCGGCGATCTCGGCCAGCCAGTCACCCTGGCACACGTTCCGGTTGGTGGTTCGAACGTTCACGGGGCCACGAGCGAGAGCGAAGTAGCCACCGAATGCACCGTGAGACTCGTGTTGGAACCACGGCCGGGTGGCGTCGATGATGTCGTTCTTGACCTGCGTCGCGGTGACACCCTGC
>JBBRDH010000017.1:0-53062 GCA_038204125.1 Mycobacteriales bacterium | reverse complement strand
TTGACACCCTCGGCCTTGAGTTTGACGGCGGCACCGAGCTGGTTGTAGGACCAGTCGAAGACCACGCCGACCTGACCGGAAACCAGGGTGGCCGGGGTCGGATCGATGCTCGAGAAACTGCCGGCCGCCTTGAGCGACTTGAAGTAGTCGACGCCCTTGGACACGTCGTCGAGCGAACCACCGTTCGCCACGGCCGCCATCACCACACCGTTGAGGGCCGCGTTCGCCTGGGTCGGGTTGCCGTTCAGGGCCACAGCGCCCTTGAACTTCGCGTCCTTGAGTTGATCCAGCGAGGTCACGTCACCGAACTTGTCGGCGTTGTAGCCGACCGACATGACGCCGGTGTAGTCGTTGACGAAGAGCCCGGTCGGCTCCTTGTTGGCGTCCGGGATGTCCGCCCAGGCCGCAACCTGGTACGGCGCAAAGAACGCCGTCGACTTCAACGTGACCGCAGCGCCGAGATCGAACACGTCCGGCGCCTGGTCGGTGCCCTTGAGCTTGTCGGCCGCCTGGATCTCCTCGGCGCTGGAGATGTCGGGCTGAGCCGAGGTCACCTTGATGTTCGGGTACTTCGCCTTGAATCCAGTGATGATCTCCTTGTAGTCGGCCCAGTCCGGCGGCAGCGCGATGACGTTGAGCGCGCCCTCCTTGTTGGCCGCGGCGACCAGGCCTTCCATCCCGCCGAGATCCTTCGCCGAGGTGGCCGTCTTCGCATCGCCGCCGGCCGCCGTGGACGACTCGGGCGCGCTGGAGGATGCCGGTGCGGACCCGCTGGAACTGGAACCGGACCCCCCTTCCGCACTCGATGAGCTTGCCGGGGCGGAGCTGGAATCAGTGGCCGCTGCCGAACTGGTCGGCGCCGCGGACGAATTCGACGATCCGCTGCCGGCCGTGGTCGCGGTGTTGGAGCCGCAGGCACTGGCGAGCAACGCCAGGACGGCCACCCCGGCGAGCAGGCCGACCCGGCCGGTGCCGGATCGAGCGATGCCTGACCGGATGGTGCCTGGACGATCGGCGCCTGATCGGATGGTGCGGGGAGAATCTGCGTGCACGTGGTCCTCCAATGGGAACAGATGGCCCCGAACGTTGGCCGTGGTGACTGATGTCGACCAGCGCCACGTCGTGCGGGGTAGATCGGTGCAGCGGCTCCCGCCCATGACGCCAACCGGCGGGGCCACGCTACGGAGCGTGACTTTCGCAGGTGACTCCGCGGGGTGGGAACGGGGCCTTAGCGGTGAACTGCTGGAGAACGTAGCAAGGGCGCGGCTCCAGGGCGCGACCGAAAATGTCACGATCGCGCAACGGGTTGCGGGTCACGCAACCAAGCGGCCACGGGCCGCTCACATCATCCCGCACCCCGGACGGCATGCTGTAGCCGTCCGATCCAACTGATCCGTCCACCCACCTGACATCGACCCACCTGACATCGACCCACCTGACAAGAAACGGCCCTTCCGATGGACCTTCGCATCTTCACCGAGCCCCAGCAGGGCGCATCGCACGCCGATCTCCTGGCAGTGGCCAGAGCCACTGCTGCTGCTGGGTTCTCGGGTTATTTCAGATCCGATCACGTGCTGTCGATGGCCAGCGACGGGCTGCCGGGCCCATCCGATTCGCTCGTCTCGCTGGCCGCGATCGCGGCGCAGGTGCCCGACATCCGGTTGGGCACGCTGGTCACCTCGGCGACATTCCGGTATCCGGGGATGCTGGCCATTGCCGCCGCCAACGTGGACGACATCTCCGGTGGGCGACTGGATCTCGGGATGGGCGCCGGCTGGTACGAGCAGGAGCACAGCGCTTACGGGCTGCCGTTCGGCACCTCCTTCGGCGAGCGGTTCGACCGGCTCACCGAGCAGCTGGAAATCCTCACCGGACTGTGGGCCACCGCACTCGGCGGCACGTTCGACCACGAGGGCGCCCACTACCAGCTCCGCGGCGCGCCCGGCCTGCCCAAGCCGGTGCAGACCGGGCCGGACGGCACGCCGCACATCCCACTGGTCATCGGCGGCCACGGACCCAAGCGGACTCCCGAGCTCGCGGCCCGCTTCGCCGCCGACTTCAACGTCGGCTTCTCCGACGTGGGAACCGTTGCGGCGCAGTTCGACCGGGTCCGCACGGCCTGCGAGGCGATCGGCCGGGATCCAGCGGAGCTGGTCTACTCGACCGCGCTGACGATCTGCTGCGCAGCGTCACCTGCCGACCTCGAGCGGCGCGCCGCCGCTATCGGCCGCGATGTCTCAAGCCTCCGCCAGGACGGGCTGGCCGGGTCCCCGCAGGAGATCGTCGACAAGCTGGGGACGTTTGCCGATAGCGGCACCGGGCGGGCCTACCTGCAGGTGCTCGATCTGCACGATCTCGACCACATCGCCGAGATCGGCGCAGCGGTGGTGCCGGCGCTGGCCGGCTGACCCCGAGCCACCGAGCCACCGAGCCGCCGAGCCACCGAGCCACCGAGCCACCGAGCTACCCAGTCGGTCAGCCCGCCATACCGTCGACGACTTCAGCGCCCGGAAGGGCTGCGAGCAGCCGGCCTGGCAACGCAATCTTCGACCCCCGAAGGCCGGAGCCGATGATGACGAGCCCGGCGTCGACGACAGCGCGGTCGATCAGCACCGGCCAGTTGGCGGGCAGTCCGATCGGGGTGATCCCGCCGAACTCCATCCCCGTCTGGGCCACCGCCACCTCGGTCGGGGCGAAGGAAACCTTGCGGACGTCCAGCCGGCGCCGGACGACGCCGTTGACATCGGCCCTGGTGGTGGCCAGCACAACGGCCGCCGCCCACCGCTGCTGACCTTCGCGCCGGCCGGCGACCACGACGCAGTTCGCCGAAGCAGAAAGCGACACGTCATAGGCAGCGCAGAACGCCGCGGTGTCCGACAGCGCCGGGTCGATCGGCGCTACCCACACGTCCCCCCACCAGGCGTCCTGTTCACCGAGCCGGGCGCGAACGGGATCGGCCAGCAGGTCCGGCCGAGCCGAGGCGGGTTCGAGTTCCAGTCGGCCGAGGGTAGGTGGCTGCAGCACCGCCCCACCCTGCCACGGGTGTCGGGAGGTCGGCGCCCAACTCCGGCCGGTCGCATGTGCGAGGCTCTGACGGTGCAACGGGCCGCGTCGGCTGGGCAATCGGGAGCTGGGCAATCGGGAGCTGGGCAATCGGGAGCTGGGAAGTCGGGAGCTGGGACCTCCTCACCGCAGCGCGCCGACGGGCACCGGCCGCGATGGACCGCGGTGGCCGCCGTCTATCTCGCCTCCAGGCTGCTCGCGATCCTGGCTCTTGCGGTGGCGGCACAGCTCCGGCACCGGTCCTTCGCGGACGTGGTCACTCAGTGGGACGGGCACTTCTACGAGTTCGTCGCGGAGCATTCCTACCCGAGTCGGCTGACCGCCGGCGTCGCGTCCGGCACATTCGCTGCCGGCCCGTCGGCCTTCTTCCCGCTGTTTCCCCTCACCACCCGGCCGCTCACGGCAGTCGGGCTGCCCTGGTGGCTGGCGGCGCTGAGCCTGGTCACGCTGTTCGGCGCCCTGGCGGCCGTACTGATTGCCGAAGTGGTGGCCCGCTACGCAACGCGACGGGTGGCCCTGCTGACCGCGTGCTGCTGGTCGGTCTACCCGTTGGCCGGCGTGCTGTCTGCCGCCTACTCCGAGGCGCTGCTCACCATGTTGGCGGCCGGCTGCCTGCTCGCACTGCTGGAGCGGCGCTGGTGGGTCGCCGGGCTGTGCGCGCTGCTCGCCGGCGCCACCCGGCCGACGGGCGCCGTGCTCGCTGTCGTCGCTCTGGTGGCAGCGGCGCTGGCCATCCGGCGCGACCGGGAGTGGCGCAGCCTGGTCGCGCCCCTTCTCGCGCCGCTCGGCGTGCTCGGGTCATGGGCCTTCATCGGCGCGAAAGCCGGACGCTGGGACGCCTGGTTCGTCACCGAACGCGGCGGTTGGGGCGCCGCCTTCGACGGCGGCCTCGACACCGCGCGGTCAGTGTTCCGGGAACTGACCGGTCGGGCCCAGACACCGTTCGCCGCGGTCGGCGGCTTCGCCATCGTCGGGCTGACCGCGCTCGTCGTCATCGCCGTAATGCAGCGGCCGCCGGCCCCGGTTCTGGTCTATCTGATCGTCGGATTCGGGCTCGCCGTCGGGACCGCGAACGTGCACAACTCGGCCCCCCGGTTCCTGTTGGCGGTGTTCCCGCTGTTGGTGCCGCTGGCCCGACTGCTGGCCGGCCGGCCGACCTGGTTGATCGTCCTGTTCCTCTCGTTCGCGGGCACGGGGTCCGCAGTCCTGGGCGCCTGGTACTTCGGGTACTCCACCTTCGCGCCCTGACATCGGCAGAGTTTCCGCCGTTGTGCTTCATGGCCAATTCAGGCAGGGACAATGACATCAGGGAAGGAAAAAGGACACCAGGCAAGGACAAGGACACCAGGCAAGGACAAGGACACTTGTGACCATCGCTATCGACACGCTGCCGGCCGCCCGGCCCGGCGGTGCCAGGGCAGACGTCCTGCGCATCGGGCCGTTCGACATCTGGCCGCCGGTGGTCCTGGCGCCGATGGCCGGAATCACGAACTCCTCGTTCCGCGGGCTGTGCCGGGAATTCGGCGCCGGGCTGTATGTGTGCGAGATGATCACCACCCGGGCACTCATCGCCCGGGACCACAAGACGCTGGAAATGATCCGGTTCGGTGCCGACGAGCGGCCGCGGTCCCTTCAGCTGTACGGCGTCGATCCCGACGTGGTGCGATCCGCTGTCCGGATGGTGGTGGAAGAGGACCTTGCCGATCACCTGGACCTGAATTTCGGTTGCCCGGTGCCGAAGGTGACCCGCAAGGGCGGTGGTTCGGCGCTGCCGTACAAGCGCAAGCTGTTCGAATCGATCGTCACCGCCGCGGTGCAGGAGGCGGGCCGGGCCGGCATCCCGGTCACGGTGAAGATGCGGGTCGGCATCGACCCGGAGCACCGGACGTTCGAGGACGCCGGCCGGATCGCCCGGGACTGCGGGGTGGCGGCCGTTGCCCTGCACGCCAGGACCGCTATCCAGCACTACTCCGGCCAGGCCGACTGGTCCGCCATTTCCCGGCTGAAGGAAATCGTCACCGACATACCAGTGCTGGGAAATGGGGACATCTTTGCTGCTTCCGACGCCTTGGCGATGATGGAACAGACTGGCTGCGACGGCGTCGTCGTGGGTCGCGGTTGTCAGGGTCGCCCCTGGCTTTTCGCCGAACTCGCGGCCGCTTTCGACGGGCGCCCGCTGCCCACTCCGCCGGACCTTCGCGCCGTCGCCGCCATCATCGTCAGACACGCCGAATTGCTCTGCGGCGAAATGGGTACGGATCGCGGAATTCGTGACTTCCGCAAACACATCGCCTGGTATCTCAAAGGCTTTGCGGCCGGGTCCGAAATAAGGCGCGAATTGGGAATGGTGTCGAGCATCGAAGAATTGACCACCCTGCTCGGCCGCCTGGACCTGGACCAGCCGTATCCGGTCGCCGCCGCCGGTCCCCGCGGGCGGCAGGGCGGGCCGCAGAGCCGAGTCGTCCTGCCCTACGGCTGGCTCGACGATCCCGACGAGATGCTGGTTCCGGCGGACGCCGAACTGGACGACGGTGGGGGTTGACGTTGGGACAGGGGAATCGGATGACAGGCCCGAGAATCGGGCGCGGCGGAAAGCGGGGCGCCGGCCGCCGGGCCAGGTGCAATGGGCCGGCCGGGGCAGCGGCGGCGGTCACGATGGCCTTGGTCCTCATCGGCTGCACCGCCACCAACACCACCGGTATGGTCACCACGTCCGTGACGTCCGGCGTCGAAAGGCCCCGTCCTCCGGGTTCATTCGCAACGTCGACGACAGCAGGAGCACCGGCCGCGATCGGCATCATCCGGTCGACCATCGACGCGGTGAACGCCGCCGCGGGCGGAACAGTTGCCCGCCAGCAGGACCTGCTCCGATCGTTGGTCGATCCCGGCCAGTCCGGCGAGCAGCGCCGCTGCGCCGCGGCCACCACGACGATCTCGTTCGAGCCGGTCTACTCGAGGCTCGCCCCGTCGCCCTCGTGGCAGCCGGATACCGGCACCGTCGGCGGGACCGTCTACTCGCTTCCGACGCTGATCCGCATCTACACCGGCAGCAGGATCACCGGCACCGACCTCGCCGACCTACACCTGAGCGTCGACGCCGGCCGGGCCCGGCTGGCTGCATTGTGCGTTTCGTGAGAGCCGCCGGCGGAAACCCACCACCCGGACGCATCACCTCGCTCTGATTGCGGGCCGGCAAACCCCGTCGCATCCGGCCCGCCGGCCGGATCCGTAGAATGCGGTCACCCGTCCGCGCGTCCGGATTCACGCTCCGCGGTCGACCCTTGGCGCAGCAACAAGCCCCTGCCGATGCGCTCCGAAGTGGCGCTCAGAATGGAGGACAGGCGTGACCGAGGAGCCACGCGATCTCCTGTCCGGGAGCCACCAGCCCGCCTCCGGGGCCTCCGCGATGTCGGTTGATCCTGCGCTGGCAACTCACCCGCGCCATACCGGCCGTTGGCAAGGGCCCGACGCGGTGCCGGCCGGCGAGTTGATCGCCGCTCTGCAGGCCGAAGCGGAAGGGAGCGAGCAGCGCGTTGCGGGAGTACCTGTCGGGCTGGTTCCTACCGACCCGGGCGGGTCGACCTCCCCGCCACCGGACACCGCCGGACCCAACACATCTCCTGCGGACACCGCCGGACCAGGCACCGCTGCGCCGGACACCGCTGCAACAGACACCGCCGGACCAGGCACCGCCGCGCCGGACACCGCGGCAACAGACACCGCCGGACCAGGTACCGCTGCAACAGACACCGCTGGACCAGGCAACTCCGGACCGGACTCTCTCGCGGCCGCCCTGACTGGGGCACGCCACGACACCGAACGTGTCGCTGCGGAACGGGCCGCCGACCGCGCAGAGGCCCAGGCGATCCGGGAACAACTGCGGCGGCAGCATGCTCGTCCGGCCACCGGTTCGGCTGCGACTGCGCCGAAGAAGGCGCCGGTCGCAACCGGACGCGCCGGCGCGCTGCCGGGCTTCGTCCCGCTGCATCAGCACCACCGGGTACTGGGCGCGACGCGCGTTGTCATGGCCTTCCTCGCGGCACTGACCCTCATCGGGCTGGGTACGGAATGGAAGATCCTGGACCGGGCGGAGACCGGCATCCAGACACATAGAGTTTCGGCCCTCGATTTCGAGAATTCGAACATTGCCACGCCCCGGGCCACCCAGCCGACGTCCGAGACGCTCGCCGGTACCTCCGCCAACGTGAACGTCAAACCGGCCTCGCCGGTGACCTACCAACCCGAGAACATGCTCCTGCTCGGCTCCGATACCAGGGCCGGATCGAATGCCGCGGACGGTTCGGACAGCACCACCACCGATGGCGTGGCGAATTCGGATTCCCTCATGATCGCCCACGTTTCGGCGGATCGTCAGCATGTGACGGTTCTTTCCATTCCTCGCGACACAGTCATCCCCGCCCCGACCTGCAAGCAGTGGGACGGGAAGACGGGCCAGCTTTCCGACCAGAATCAGCCGATCTCCGACGGCGAGCTCTATCACATCAACAGCGCCTATTCCGTCGGCGGGCCCAAATGCACCGTGACGGCTGTGCAGAACCTGACCCATTTACGGATCAACCGGCTGATCGGCATCGACTTCTCGGGATTCAAGTCGATGGTCGATGCCCTCGGCGGTATCACCGTCAATATCTGCCGGCCGATCATCGATCAGGAGCTCAACACCGTCGCAGCGCGCGGTGGGGTCCAGGTGGCGAACGGCGACATGGCCCTCGGTCTGGTCCGGGCTCGGAAGGTCGCCGGGGAAACCGGATCGGATCTGGCCCGCATCCATCGCCAGCAGGTGGTGCTGTCAGCCATTCTTCGGCAGGTCACCGCGGCCGGCACCCTGCTCAACCCGAACCGGCTCGACTCGTTCCTGCAGGCGTTCACCAGGAACACCTTCACCGAGAACGTCAAACTCGAAGACCTGGTCAATCTGGCCGGATCGCTAGGCAGCCTCGATCCGCAGCACGTGACCTTCTACACCCTGCCGACCGTCGCCAGCAACCGGATCGACGGCGCTCTCGACGTGGACGAGTCGAAGGCTCCCGCCGTGTTCGACGCTCTGGTCAACGACCTGCCGCTGCCGGGTGAGGTGACGACCAAACCCAGGCCACCGCCGACTGCGGCAACGTCGAAACCATCCGCGGCGCCGACCAAGGCGTCGGTGAGCTCACCCAAGCCGTCCGTGACGCTCAAATCGAGTGATCTCGCCTCGGTGAATGCCGGCGCGGCGACCTGCGCCTGAAGGCCACACGGCGGTCAGGTCGGGCGACCATCCAGGTGTCGTCGCTCGTTCGGGCGCGCCGAAAGGGCGGCGCGATCTATCCTGAGCTATGCGCCAGGCCTACCAGACCCGATTGATCGACCTGGGCGTCCACGGTGCCCGGATGTGCCAGGTCGCCAGCGACGCCCTCCGTGATGCGACAAAGGCCCTGCTCACTGCGGATCTCGCGCTCGCGGAGCAGGTGATCGCCTCCGATGTGCAGCTTGACGCCATGCGGGCGAGTGCCGAAAATGCCGCGCTGGAGTTGCTCGCCCTGCAGGCCCCGGTCGCCTCGGACCTCCGAACCGTCATCTCAGCGCTCTGGGTGGTCGCCGACGTCCAGCGGATGGGCGCCCTCGCCATCCACGTGGCCAAGGCAGCCCGCCGCCGGCACCCCGCCCAGGTCATCCCGGACGAGATCCGGCCGATCTTCGAACGGATGGGCCGGGTTGGGGTGCACCTCGCCGACCAGGCGGGCGCGCTGCTGTTGGACCGAGACCTCGACCTGGCCAGGGCCATCGAGGCCGAAGACGACCTGATGGACGACCTCCACCAGGAGATGTTCGTCGCGCTGCTCTCTCCCAACTGGGCTCACGGCGTCGAGCCGGCCGTGGACATCTCGCTGCTCGGCCGATTCTACGAGCGCTTCGCCGACCATGCGGTGTCGGTGGCACGGCGGACCGTTTTCCTGGTGACCGGCGAGAATGTCGGCGGAGACACCACTCCCGCCGCATTCGCTCCACCCCTGCGCTGAGCCGACACCGCCGGCTACCTCTGAACCGGACGCCGGTACACGACGTCGGTCGAGTGCACCCAAAAGTCCAACCGGCGGTAGAGGTCGAGCGCCGGTCGGTTGTCGGCCTCCACGTAGAGCAGCACCCCGCGCAGGCCCAGACCCGCGAGGTGGTCGAGCCCCGCCGCGGTCAGCGGCGCCCCGAGCCCCCGGACCCGCTCACCGTGCAGGGTGGCCTGCGGGTCGACGGCCAGGACGTACACCTCGCCGAACGCTTCCTCGGCTGCCGATGGCGGGTGGACCTTTGTCCAGTGGAAACCGAGAACGGTGTCCGTCTCGTCGACCGCGAGGAAGAACCCGGCCGGGTCGAACCAGTCCTGGCCCATCTCGACCTGCAGGCCGGCCAGGTCCAGGCGGCCCTGTTCCGGATGCCAGGAGAACGCCCGGGAATTGACCCCCAACACCGCCGCCTCATCCCGCCCCGGCTCGAACACCCGGATCCGGACCCCGGCCGGCAACGGGGCCCCTGCGGCCAATGCTGCGGCCTGCTCCTGGGTCAGCCCCCGGCGTAGCTGCAGCAGTTCGCGAGTGATCACCAGCCCGAGCCGGGACGCGAGGGCCATGGCGGCCGGCAGGTTGCCGTGCGCCCAGACGGCACCCGCCGCGTCCAGTGCGCGGCTGACCAGGGCGCGGCCGCGACCGAGGCGGCGGCCGGCAGGGGCCACCGTCACCTCAGCGGGTTGCCCGTCGGTGGCCAGCGCGGCGGCGATCAACCGGCCCCCGGTCTCGCGGAGCGCCAGCATCGAGGTAGAGCCGAGCGCCAGATCGTCGACCACATGTCCGGAGAAGGGCGTGACGGAGTCGGCGGCGGCGCAGGCGGCGGCGAGGGCGCGAATCTCGCCGGCGGCGTCGGCGGCGGCCGGCTGCCAATCGGGGAAGGGTGCCTCGCTCACATTCCTGCGGGCGCGCTGTCGCGGTTCACCGAGCGGGCCGGCGGCACCATTTTGTAGCCGACGTTGCGGACCGTCCCGATCAACGCTTCGTGTTCGGGCCCCAGCTTCGCCCGCAACCGCCGCACGTGCACGTCAACGGTGCGGGTGCCCCCGAAGAAGTCGTAGCCCCAGACCTCGGTGACGAGCTGTTCGCGGGTGAACACCCGGCCGGGGTGTTGGGCCAGAAACTTCAGCAGTTCGAATTCCTTGTAGGTCAGCTCCAACGGACGAGCGCGCAGCCGGGCCGTGTAGGTGTCCTCTTCGATGGTCAGCTCGCCGAGGCTGATCAGTCCGGCGTTCGCCGAGCTGCTGGTCCTGGACTCGAGCAGCCGCAGCCGGGCGTGGACCTCGGCCGGACCGGCACTGGCCAGCACCACATCGGCGACCCCCCATTCGGGCCCGATGGCCACCATCCCGCCCTCGGTCACGATGGCCAGGATCGACACCGCGAGCCCGTCCGTTCCGAGCAGCCGGCACAGGGTCCGGGCCGCGGCGAGATCGTGCCGGGCGTCCAGCAGTACCAGGTCGTAGGGGCCCGAGGTGACCAGCGATGCGGCTTCGGGCGCGGCAGCGCGCACCTTGATCGGCAACAGATCAACCGCTGGCAGCACCGTTGTGGGCAGCGGGTCGGCGGTCAGCAGCAGAACGTCCATCTACCGCCTCCTCCAGCAGAATCAATCCGGGCGACACCTGTCGGACATCTCGGACCGATCTTATCCGCCCCGCGGCGCCCGCCGGTCCATCCGACACCGGTCGACCGAGCGCACACCACAAGGTCGGAT
The DNA here is from genome assembly GCA_038204125.1 of Mycobacteriales bacterium. GTDB lineage: Bacteria > Actinomycetota > Actinomycetes > Mycobacteriales > Nakamurellaceae > Nakamurella. The sequence continues at coordinate 42,226 of JBBRDH010000017.1, read as the reverse complement.
CCGGTCGAACCGGCCCCGCTACCGGGTCGGCGCGGCAGAATCGGTGCGGTGCGCAAATTACTCGTCCTGCTGGCTGTGCTGATCCTGCTCGGTGTGGGGGCCGACCTCGCCGGTCGGTCTCTTGCCGAGTCCAAGGCCGGGGAGTCCGTGGCCCGGAAGACCGGCACGGTGGCACCGGCCGTCGACATCCACGGATTTTCCTTTCTCGCCCAGGCGCTTCCGGGCCACTACCCGCAGATCACCCTGACGTCGGCCGGCCTGACGGTGGGGCCTGTCACGGGCATCGCCACCGTCGTCCAGCTCTACGACGTGACGTATCCGCTGGCCGACGCGGTGCAGGGGGACACCACCCGGCTCACCGCCGGTCGGGCCACCCTGAACGGGACCGTTCCCGCGACCGTCGTCGCAGCCGTGCTCACCCAGACGTTCGGCCGGCCGGGCGTGACCATCAGCGCCGGGACCGATGGCTCGATGCGGCTCGGCGCGACCGCGTCGGTGGCCGGTCGGACCGTTCCGGTGACGGCCGAACTGACGGCTTCCTTCTCGGGCGGTGTCCTCCACCTGACTGCGGGTGCGGTGAAGGCCGCGGGTGTCGCCGTGCCCTACCTCCAACAGCTGGCGAGGACGCTGTCCGTCGACCTGCCCCTGGACAAACTGCCGTTCCGGGTGACATCGGCGACGGTGTCGGCATCCGGGTCCGATCTCGTTCTCACCGCGGCCGCCAACGACGTCTCGGTCGGCGCCATCCCCTGAGGCGTTGAGGCGGTCGGCTCGGAGCCCGCCCGAAGCAGGGCTCTGGGCCGACGCTGCGATGCCGACGGCTGCTACCGTGGGCCCCGTGGGACCCCTGCTGACCTCGCGGCGCGCGGTCGACCTCGTGCGGGCCGGCAGCGCGCAGTGTTGCGTCACCCGGGGTCGTGTCCCCCGGTCTCCCGCCTGCTGAACCGGCGTTCGACTGAGCTGGTAGTGACAGCAGAAGTGCGTTGATCTCGGCCCGACCCGGGTTGTGCCGCCTCGTTGATCAACCGTCCACCCGCAGCACCTGTCGCCGTGGTCACCATCGTGAGCGGTACCGGGCCGCGAGCGCCCTGTGGCCGGTATAAGGATTCTCTTCAATAGTTCACCACGGCGGCGATCGCCATTGCGCACCAAGGAGCAACGCCATGAGTCGCGAAAAATCTCTCGTCACCGTTGATTGGGCAGAGAAGAATCTCTCCACCCCCGGCTTCGTCTTCGTCGAGGTGGACGAGGACACCACCGCCTACGACACCGGACATCTGGCCGGCGCCGTCAAGCTCAATTGGAAGACGGACCTGCAGGATCCCCTGCGCCGGGACTTCGTCGACAAGGCTGGATTCGAAAGTTGCTGTCCGCCAAAGGCATCGCCAATGACGACACAATCCTCCTTTACGGCGGGAACAACAACTGGTTCGCCGCGTACGCCTACTGGTATTTCAAGCTCTACGGCCATGAGAACGTCAAGCTGGTCGACGGCGGCCGGAAGAAATGGGAGCTCGACGGTCGGCCGCTGACCACCGACATCTCCGATCGCCCCGAAACCTCCTACCAGGCAAAGAATCAGGACGTCTCCATCCGGGCGTTCCGGGACGAGACGATCGCGGCCATCGGCATTTCGAACCTGGTCGACGTGCGCTCACCGGACGAGTTCTCGGGCAAGCTGTTGGCCCCGGCCCATCTCCCCAGGAGCAGTCACAACGAGCCGGTCATATTCCGACCGCGGTCAATGTGCCGTGGTCGAAGGCCGCCGCCGAGGACGGCACATTCCGTTCGGACGCCGAATTGGCCGAGCTGTACTCGAATCTCGACGAGAGCAGGGACATGATCGCGTACTGCCGGATCGGTGAGCGCTCCAGCCACACCTGGTTCGTGCTCGCCGAACTCCTCGGAAAGAAGAACGTCAAGAACTACGACGGGTCATGGACCGAATACGGATCGCTGATCGGCGTCCCGATCGCCACCGGCGCCTGATCACCCACTCTCGCCCAAGGAGCGCAAACATGTGCGGATCGCCCACTCAGACAATTGACCTGTCACCGGGTATCGACACCACGAACGCCTCGATCCTGCAGGGCACAATCTCGTCCGACACCGGCCCGGTGCCCAATGCCTTCGTCCGGCTGCTGGACGGCGGCGGCGAATTCACCGCGGAGGTCGTCACCTCACCGGAGGGCTATTACCGGTTCTTCGCCGCGCCCGGCGAATGGACCGTCCGGGCGCTCTCCCGGGCCGGTAACGGTCAGGAGCAGATCACCAGCGTGGTCGGAATCCACCGGGTCGACGTCCAGGTCGGCTGAAGCAACCGCCGGGCCCCCCTCCCGGCCGCCCGACGTCACACCTCCAGGCCCGGACCGACCGATAGTCTGGCCAGGTGGAAATCGCCTATACCTCGCTCCTGGTGGCCGTCGCACTGCTGATCACCTGGTTCGCGTTCTACGTCGTCTACCGACTGCTGCACGAGGACAAGTGAGCGGCGGACAAACGAACGGGTTCGGCCTCCCGGCCGGCGGCCCCAGGGACGCTTCGGTGAGCGCGCCCGCTTCGGCCGGTGGGGTCGTCAGCGGAACGGCGGCGGTCGAGTCGGCGGCGGAGCGGGCGCAGGGGACCCGGAGCGTCAACCTGGACTCCGTCCCGCCGGTACCCGTCGCCGCCGACACCGCGAACGTCAGGCTCGGCCCGGAGATCCACCCGAATTGCCTGTCGTTGCTCCCCCTGGTGGGCGTGTGGCGCGGCACCGGCCGCTTCGGCAACGACGCCGACCGGGAACCCCAGTTCGGTCAGCAGATCGTCATCTCCCATGATGGCCGGCCGTTTCTCCGGCACGAGTCCGTCTCCTGGTTGCTGGAGCCGAACGGCGACATTCGGGGCCCGGCGGCCAGGGAGGTCGGGTTCTGGCGGCCGCAGCCCGACGGCGCCATCGAACTGCTGCTGGCCCATGCGGAGGGCCGCATCGAGGTCTTCTACGGCCGCCCGAGGTCGGTGGCGAGCTGGGCGCTCAGCACCGACGGGGTGTGGCGGACGCCGACCGCCCCGCCCGTGGTCGGGGCCACCCGGCTGCTCGGGATCACTCCCGACGGCCGGCTCGCCTACGTCGAGGAACGGGCCCACACCGACATCGAACTCGCCCCGCACGCGTCCGCGCTGCTGGAACGGCTCGCCGGATAACCGGCCACGGGTACCGGACCCCGGCACACCAGACCCCGGCACCACCAGACCCGCCACACCCGGGTCCGACCATCGGATTCGTCATCCGAGCTCCTGCCGGCCCCTGGAAGTGGTGCTCGGATGCGGAAACTGCGCTCGGGCGCTGGCGCCGTGGCACCACGGCAGACCGCCGGTTACCCGCCGAGCGCGGCGGAGACCACCTCGCGGGCCTCGGCCTGGACCAGGGCGAGGTGGTCCGGTCCGCGGAAGGACTCGGCGTAGATCTTGTAGACGTCCTCGGTGCCGGACGGGCGGGCGGCGAACCAGGCGTTCTCGGTGGTGACCTTCAGTCCGCCGATGGCCGCGCCATTGCCGGGAGCGGTGACCAGTCGATCGGTGATCTTCTCGCCGGCGAGGGTATCGGCCCGGACGTCCGACGGTGACAGCTTCCCGAGCTTCGCCTTCTGCGCCTTGGTGGCCGGCGCGTCGACCCGGGCGTAGGCCGGATCGCCGAACCGGGCGGTCAACTCGGCATATCGCTGTGACGGCGACTTCCCTGTCACCGCCTGGATTTCGGAGGCAAGCAGGGCCAACAGGATGCCGTCCTTGTCGGTGGTCCACACGGTTCCGCGGCGCCGGAGGAACGACGCACCGGCCGACTCCTCACCGCCGAACCCGATCGAGCCGTCGATCAGGCCGGGCACGAACCACTTGAACCCGACCGGCACCTCGACCAGCTTGCGTCCCATGTCCGCGACCACCCGGTCGATCATCGTCGACGAGACGAGCGTCTTGCCCACCCCCGCGTCGGGCGACCACTCGGTGCGGTTGCGGTACAGGTAATCGATGGCCACCGCGAGGTAGTGATTGGGGTTCATCAGCCCGGCGTCGGGGGTGACGATCCCGTGCCGGTCGGCGTCGGCGTCGTTGCCCGTTGCGATGGCGAATTCCCCGGCCCGCTTGACGAGAGAGGCCATCGCGTACGGCGACGAGCAGTCCATCCTGATCTTGCCGTCCCAGTCCAGGGTCATGAAAGCCCAACGTGGGTCAACCTTGTCGTTGACGACGGTGAGGTCCAGACGGAGGCGCTCGGCGATCGCCGCCCAGTAGGCCACGGATGCGCCGCCCAGCGGATCGGCGCCGATCCGGACCCCGGCGTCCCGAATGGCGTCGATGTCCAGCACGTTCTCCAGGTCGCCGACATAGGAGGAGGTGAAGTCGTAGAAGCCGGTCGAGTCGGCCTGCCTGGCCTGCTCGTACGGCATCCGTTTGACGCCGTCGAGGCCGGCAGCCAGAAGTTCGTTGGCCCGGACGGCGATCACCGACGTGGCGTCGCTGTCGGCAGGGCCGCCGTTCGGTGGGTTGTATTTGAAACCGCCGTCCCGGGGGGGATTGTGGCTCGGCGTCACCACGATGCCGTCGGCGAGCTTGTCGGTGCGGCCCCGGTTCGCCTTGAGGATGGCGTGCGACACGGCCGGTGTGGGGGTGTATCCGTCCGCCACGTCCAGCATCACGGTGACGCCGTTCGCGGCCAGCACCTCCAGCGCCGTACTGGTCGCCGGGCCGGACAGGGCGTGCGTGTCGGCGCCCATGTACAGCGGTCCGTCCGTCCCCTGGCTCGCCCGGTATTCGCAGATGGCCTGGGTGATGGCCAGGATGTGGTCGCGGTTGAACGCGGCGTCCAGGCTCGACCCACGATGGCCGGAAGTACCGAAAACCACCTGCTGGCTCGGCTCCGACACGTCGGGGTGGATGTCCTCGTAGGCGCCCAGCAGGGCGTCGACGTCGATCAGATCGCTGGGTTGGGCAGGCTGACCTGCGCGCGGGTCCATGCAGGCATCCAACCGCACCGCCCAGGACAGTGCACCGCGGGTCCGGCCAATCGCCGTGAACAAGGGGGGGCTTCCGCCGGAAGCCGGCCTGACCGTGCCCCCAGGTGGGCGAAGCTCCCGGTGTCAGTGCGCCGCGAGAAGAGTCAGCAACTCACCGGTCAGGCCTCCGTCCCCGCGCACCGCCCCGTCGATCGCCCTCACCCGGGCCAGCAATCGAACACTGGAGGCCAGCCAGACGCCGTCCGCCGCGTGCAGGTCGGCAGGCGTCAGCGGATCGTGACACACTTCCCAACCGGCGATCCTGGCCGCCTCGAACAGCCTGGCGGCGGTGATGCCCGGCAGCACACCGGGCAGCGGGGGGCTGAGCAGCGTCCGGCCCCTGGCGATCACCACTGTCGCCGTCGGCGCCTCCAGCACGACCCCGTCCGACCCGATGAAGATGACGTCCTCCGCTTCGTGCGCGGCGGCGAACCGGAGCGCGGCCATGTTGACCGCGTAGGAGAGGGTTTTCGCGCCGGCCAGCAGCCAGGGAGCGGCCGCAGCGGCCGGACCGCTGAAACCGCGATCGAGCAGCAACACCCGGACCCCGTCGACCCGTTGTCGCGCAACGGCTGTCGGTACGCGGCCGGCCATGGCAAAGCAGGTCGGCCGGCCACCTTCCGGACCACGGGTGGCGATCAACCGGAGCACCATCTCCCTGGGCACCTTTTCACCGCCGGTCCAGGCGCCGACCAGGGCATCGATCGCCCGATCCCATTCGGCCGGTTCCGGCAGATCCAGCGCTGTCAGCCGGGCTGAAACCGCCATCCGGGCCAGGTGCTCGGCCCGGTCCCGCGGCACCCCGTCGACCACCAGAGTGGTTTCGAAGACGCCGTCTCCCCGGGTCACTCCCAGGTCGTCGGCCCGCAGCAGCGGCGCCGACGCGGGAAGCAGTGTCCCGTCGAGCAGTGCCACCAGTGGTTCGCCCCCTCGGTCGGGCCGGGTCTGTTCGATGGCTGTGCCAGGCGCCCAAGCACCCGCCACGACCGGTGCCCTCCCGAGATCGGCGAAACTCTCTGCGAACGATCGCAGGGCGGCGGCCACGACCGGGCGGACTGCTGCTGCGACCGCAGGTGCGTCGCTGCCCTCCACAACTACTTCCTGGGGAACGCCGGGAACGGGCATACCACTCAGTGTCGACCTCTCATGGCAGAAAGTGTTCTCGATTGTGATGTGTCGTCAAAGCTTCCGCAGTCGCACCTTGGTCACCGCGTGGTCGGGGCCTTTCGTCAGCACCAGGTTCGCTCTGCCCCGGGTGGGCAGGATGTTCTCGAGCAGGTTGGGCTGGTTGATGCCGTCCCAGATCTCCCCGGCCAATTCGACGGCCCGTTCGTCGGTCAACTTCGCGAATTGGGCGAAGAACGAATCCGGATCGGCGAAGGCAGTCTGCCGGAGCCTGAGAAAGCGGTCGGTGAACCACCTTTTGATATCCGCCGTCTCCGCGTCGACGTAGACGGAGAAGTCGAAGAAATCGCTGACCGACAGCGCACTGCGGCCCTCGTCGGCCAATCGGACGGGTTGCAGAACGTTGAGTCCTTCCACGATCAGGACATCGGGGCGGTGCACGACAATCTCCTCGCCGGGAAGTATGTCATATGTCAGATGGTCGTATTTGGGTGCCCGCACCTCCGCCGCCCCCGACTTCACTTCCGCGACAAAGCGAATCAATGCCCGACGGTCGTAGGACTCGGGAAAGCCCTTGCGCAGCATCAGGTTCTTGCGTTCCAGCACCGCGTTCGGGTACAGAAACCCGTCGGTCGTCACAAGTTCGACCCTGGGGGTGTCCGGCCATCGGGCGAGCATCTCGCGCAGAACTCTCGCGGTGGTGGACTTGCCGACGGCCACCGAACCCGCCACTCCGATGACGAACGGGGTCCTTGACGCCCGCTCCCCCAGAAAGGTCTCGCCCAGAAACGTCGAGGTGACCTGATGCAGCGCACCGGTTCCGGCGACATACAGGTTCAGCAGCCTGGACAGCGGCAGGAAGATGGTCTGCACCTCGGCGAGGTCGATCGGATCGCCGAGTCCGGACAGCCGGGCCAGTTCGGGCTCGGTGAGCGGCAGCGAGGTGGCCGCGGCCAGCGAGGCCCACTGGCCGCGGTCGAGTTCGACGTAGGGCGTGATCCCGGAGCCGTTGAAAACCGGTCCGCCGACACCGACCGGGCTGCCGTCGTCGATCAGGTCCACCGCCGCAGTGTCGCCATGACCCGCCGGAACAGCGGCCTGAGCCGCGGGGGGAAGCCAGGCGCCGACCCGCTCCGAAACGTCCTTGTTTCCTGCCATGATCTGCAGATCATGCCCGGCCAGGGGCCGATTCGCGTCGTTGCTGTCTGTGAAGTCGGCCATTCGGGTCGCCGCTTACGATGGATCGCGTGACCCCCGATGACGTGACCACCGAAGACGTGACCACCGAAGATCCGGGACCGGCCGGGGCGCAGCAGCCGACCCGACCGCCCGGCAAGCCCTCGCCCCTGCTGAGCCTGCCCGGCGCGGTGGCCGCGCCCGGGATGGACGAAGGCGTTGCCTGGCACTACGGCGACCCGATCGCCGAGCAACGGGCCGCAGTCCGGGGCGCTGCCCTGTTCGATCTGTCGCACCGTGGACTGCTCACCGTCACCGGCCCGGACCGCCTGACCTGGCTCAACACCCTGACCAGCCTATTGCTGTCGGATCTGCCCGACGGAGCGGCCAGTGCCGCCCTGGTGCTCTCACCGGCCGGGCACGTGGAACACCACATGGGCGTCACCGACCTCGGCGGGGTCAGCTACCTGGACACCGAACCCGCCTCGGCCGCTGCGCTGCTCGACTACCTGCGGTCGATGGTCTTCTGGTCGAAGGTCGAACTGGCCGACGGCACCGCGGAACTGGCGCAGCTCCGCCTGGTCGGTCCGCAGTTGGCCAGTGTGGTCAGGGCCGCCGGTCTGCTGGCGGAACCACCTGCGCTCGGTTCTGCGGTGCCGCTCGCTGTCGGCGGGTTCGCCCGGACGACCACCGACGGGCTGGATCTGTTCGTGGCCAGAGCGGACGTCTCCAGACTCGCGGCTGGCCTGATCGCGGCGGGCGGACTGCCGGCCGGCAGTTGGGCGGCCGACGCCCTGCGCATCGAGTCCCGAACCCCCCGGCTGGGCGCGGATACCGACGACCGCACCATCCCCAACGAGGTGAACTGGCTGGCGACAGCTGTGCACCTGAGCAAAGGCTGCTACCGGGGCCAGGAGACGGTCGCCCGGGTGGCGAACCTCGGGCGGCCGCCGCGCCGCCTGGTGCTGCTGCACCTGGACGGTTCGGCCGACCGGCTGCCGGAAACCGGTACCGCCGTCACCACCGCGGCCGGCCGGACGGTCGGCCGGGTCGGCACCGTCGCACATCACCACGAGGACGGACCGATCGCACTCGCCCTGGTCAAGCGGTCGATCCCGGCCGGCACGCCGCTGCTCGCCGACGGGGTCGACGCGGCCATCGACCCGGACGACATCGACGCCGACGAGACGACCGGGCCGCCGCTGTCGGTGGTCGACCGGCGCACCTTCACCGACATCCGGCGCCGTTGATGGTCGCACCGACGTCGACCCCCGCCGCTCCACCGCAGGACGGAACTGCGGCTCTGGACCTGGACCTGGTGACCCTGGACGAGATCCGGGACGCCGCAACCATGATCAAGGGGGTCGCGGTCCGGACCCCGCTATTGGCCTCGCCATGGCCCGGTCTGTGGCTCAAACCCGAGAGCCTGCAACCGATCGGGGCGTTCAAGATCCGTGGTGCGCTGACCGCGATGTCGCTGCTGTCCCCCGAGGTGCGGGCCCGTGGGGTGGTCGCCCACTCCTCGGGAAACCACGCCCAGGCCGTCGCCTATGCGGCGAGGTTCTACGGCGTGGGCGCCCATATCGTGATCCCGCAGAATGCGCCGGCCACCAAGATAGAGGCGACCAAAGCGCTCGGCGCGACCGTCGAACTGGTCCTGGACACCGAGCGGGTCAGCCGATCCACCGAGATCGCCGCCGAGACCGGTATGACGATGATTCCGCCCTACGACGACCGCAACGTGATCGCCGGGCAGGGCACGATCGGCCTGGAGATCGCGCAGGACTGCGCGGACGGGTTGGTTCCGGACGGCATCACGACAGTGCTGGTCCCGGTTTCCGGGGGCGGGCTGATCTCCGGCATCGCGGCTGCGCTCACCGCTCTGATGCCGCAGGTGCGGGTGATCGGCGTCGAACCGGAACTGGCCGGAGACGCGGCCGAGTCGCTACAGGCCGGCGAGTTGCGCGTCTGGGCACCGGCCGACGCCGGCCGGACCGTCGCCGACGGCCTCCGGGCGTTCAGCGTGGGAGTTCTTCCCTGGGAACACATCCGTACCCAGGTGGCCGATATCATCACGGTCAGCGAAGCCGAGATCCTCGACGCGACCCGGCAATTGACGCTGCGGGCACGTCTGGTCACCGAACCCTCCGGGGCGGTCGCGACCGCCGCCTTCCTGCACCACGCCGACCGACTTCCGCCGGGCAACGCCGTCGCGATCCTCACCGGCGGGAACATCGAGCCCGCTCTGCTCAGGACTGTGCTCGGTGACATCGAACCCCGGCGTCCTGCGGCCGGTGCCCGGTGACCGGACCAGCCGGCACCCTGATCACCGTGGCCCCGAGCGCCGACCACGTCGGTCATCTGCTCCGCACGGCTATCGATGCCGAGCAGGTCGGCGCGACCCGGCTTCACCTCCCGTCGGGCCTCGCCGATCCGTATTCCGTCGTCGAAGCGCTCCGCGAACAGACCACCCTGGTGATCACCTGTACCGACCCGCCGGCGGACCTGCCGGTCGACCGGGTCACGTCAGGTTTCGCCGATGTGGTCCTCGAGGAGCAACCCGACCTGCCCGCCCTGGTGGCCGATGTCGCTGCGCTGGTGACGGCCCACCCGGACGGCATCGCCGTCCATGGCCTGGGTAACGCCGCTCTCCCGGTGCTGCTCGCGGCCCTCGCGGCGGGCGGACACGTGTGGGTGGACCCGCCTGGCGACGGAGCACCGCCGGCCGGCGGTTCATCGTCCCGCGGTTCGTTGACCGGCCGTCCGCCTGCTGTGCGGGATCACGCCGCGCTGGTGGCCCGGGCCAGCGGCCTGGCCCGGATCGCCGGTCGGCCGCCACTGGACCGCCGTTCTACGCTGGCCCTGCTCGGCCTTCGCTGAACGCCGGTATCACCGGCCGGGTTCCCCGTTTCGACCACCGATCGCACCCGAGGAGCCGCACCGCCATGTCCGCCCCCGCCATTTCAGCTACCGCTGCGGTGCCGCCCGTCGAACTCGTCCGGGTCATCAGGTCCGGGTTCCACGAGGGCAGCCACTTCGGCTCGGTGGTCGTGCTGGACGGCGGCGGCTCCGTACTCCACGCCCACGGCGACGTGACATCACCGATGTTCCCGCGGTCATCCAGCAAGCCGTTCCAGGCCACTGCCATGCTCGCTGCCGAGCGCTCATCGGGGACCGATCTGGAGCTGCGGGGCGCCGATCTGGCCCTGTCCGCCGCTTCCCACTCCGGCGAGCCGATGCACGTCGATCGGGTGCTCGCGATGTTGGCCCGGGCGGGCGTGGCCGAGCGCGACCTGGGCTGCCCGGACGCCCTGCCGCTGGATGTTCTCGCTCGGGAAAGTGTGCTCGCTGCCGGCGGCGGGCCGCGCCGGGCCTACATGAACTGCTCGGGAAAGCACGCCGCAATGCTCACCACCTGCGTCACCAACGGTTGGGACCCGGCGAGCTACCTGTCCCCCGACCACCCGCTGCAGCGGTCCATCCGGCAGGAGGTGGAGGTGCTTGCGGACGAGAGCCCGTCCGCGGTCGGGGTCGACGGCTGCGGTGCGCCACTGTTCGCCATCTCGCTGACCGGGCTGGCCCTGGCGTTCGGCCGGGTGAATTCCGCCGCGCCCGGGACGCCGCAGCGGACCGTCGCGGACGCGATGCGGGCATTCCCGGAGATGGTGGGCGGCACCGGACGCGAGGACACCCGGCTGATGCAGGCCCACCCCGGCCTACTCGTGAAGGGTGGTGCCGAGGGTGTGCACTGCGCAGCGTTGCCCGACGGAGCCGTGGTGGCGGTGAAGATCGCCGACGGCGGCGACCGGGCCCGGATGCCCGTTCTGGTGGCGGCCCTGCGGTCACTGGGACTGCGGTCGGAACTGCTGGACGAACTCGGTGTCGGCGTCGTCCTCGGCGGTGGCCGAAAGGTCGGCACGGTCGAGTCGGCGACCGGCCTGTTCTGACCGCCGCCGTCTCGCCTGGGGATCGGGGAAACCGGCCTGGCGACGAGACCCGGTTGCCCCGACGCTGTACCATCAATCTACGACTGACAACAGATCGCGGGGCCGCCGAGAAGGCCGCCCCGCTTTAACGTGCAAGGGGGTCCGCTCATGGGGCGAGGCCGTCAGAAAGCAAAGCAGACGAAGGTCGCCCGGGATTTGAAGTACCACGAATCCTCTTTCGACCCGCTTGCCTTGCGACGAGAACTCAGCGGCACTCCGGTGATCGAGCCGAAGCCCGTTGTCCCGGATCCGAAGGGGGATGACGAGTATGACCTCTATGCCAAATACATCGACGAAGAGGACGACGACGGCGGCCCCACCGCGGGCTACGCCGTCAGCAACGGTCGCTGAGCCGACCTGACCGCCGCCTGGCCCTGCGCACGGTCGACCCTTCGGAGGGTCAGGCGGCGGTCAGAATTTCGGGTGATCCCCGGACAGCGTGGCCCGTAGGTCAGCGGATCCCGCTGTCTCGATCGTGCCCAGTACCACCGAAGAAATGTGCCGGGCAGTCAGTACCGCCATCGCCCGGTCGACATCCTCGCTGGGCAGCACCGCGACCATCCCGATTCCCATGTTGAAGGCCTTCTCCATCTCGTCGCGCTGCACCCGCCCGTGGCTGGCGATGTAGCCGAACACCGGCAGTGGCGTCCAGGCCCGCCGGTCGAGGGCAGCGGTCAGCCCGGCCGGAATGATCCGGGCCACATTGCCGACCAGTCCGCCGCCGGTCACGTGGGCGAAGGTGTGTATGTCTGTCTCCCGGGTCAGTCGCAGGCAGTCGAGTGCGTAGATCCGGCACGGCTCGAGCAGCTCCTCGCCGAGCGTCCGGCCGAATTCCTCGACGTGCCCTTCCAGCGACAGCCGCGCGATGTCGAGCAGTACGTGCCGGACCATCGAATACCCGTTGGAGTGCAGCCCGGATGACTCCAGGCCGATCACCACGTCGCCGGCCCTGACCCGCTCGGGACCCAGGATGGCATCGGCCTCGACGACACCGACGGCCATTGCCGCCAGGTCGTAGTCGTCCGGGGCCATCAGACCGGGATGTTCGGCCGTCTCGCCGCCGACCAGCGCGCAACCCGCCCGGACGCACCCCTCGGCGATACCGGAGACGATCGACGCGATCCGATCCGGAACCAGGGTGCCGCATGCGATGTAGTCCTGCAGGAACAACGGCTCGGCGCCGCAGACGACGAGGTCGTCGACGACCATCGCCACCAGGTCGATACCGATGGTGTCGTGTCTGCCGAGCGCCTGCGCGATTGCCGATTTCGTGCCGACACCGTCCGACGAGGAGGCCAGCACCGGGTCGCGGAACCGGTCCACCGGCAGCCGGAACAGCGCCGCGAAGCCGCCGATCCCGCCGAGCACCTCGGGCCGCTGGGTCTTCCTGGCGAACGGCCGGATCAGGTCGACCGCCCGCTCCCCCGCGGCGATCGACACGCCAGAGCCCGCGTAGGTAGCACCAGAGCCGATCGGGTGCGACCGCTGGAAGGACGACTCGGAGGCCGGCGAATCCACTGGCTTGTTCATGTCTCGGTTCTCCATTCGTGGCGCCTCGGAGAGCATTCTGCGCAGGTTCTCCCCGGCGGTGGCCCGCAGATCGTTGCCGCAGATTGTCAGGGCAGTCGGTGTCGACAGACTCTCGGGCCGGCCCTACGGCTGCGGGATCCCAGGGTCAGGGGCGACTGAGGGCATCCTGCGCGCCGTAGGACGCCGCCGACACCGGCGTGGCGTCTCCGGTCACGCCGCGGGCGATCCCCTCGAGCACATGCTTGCCGATCTGGTCCGGGATCGGAATCGGGTACTCGCCGGTGAAACACGCCGTACAGAGCCGGTTCTTGGGCTGTTCGGAGGCGGACACCAGCGCTTCCAGGCTGACATATCCCAGCGTGTCCGCGCCGATCGACCGGCGGATGGCCTCGACGTCGCCGGCGTTGGCGACCAGCTCTGCCCTGGAGGCGAAGTCGATCCCGTAGAAACACGGCCACCGAACGGGCGGCGACGCGATCCGGACGTGGACCTCCAGCGCGCCGGCCTCGCGGAGCATCCTGACCAGGGCACGTTGGGTGTTCCCGCGGACGATGGAGTCGTCGACGACGATCAGCCGCTTGCCCCGGATGACGTCGCGCAGTGGATTGAGTTTCAACCGGATGCCGAGCTGCCGGATCGTCTGGGAGGGCTGGATGAAGGTCCGGCCGACGTAGGCGTTCTTCACCAGGCCCTGGCCGTACGGGATTCCGGAGGCCTGGGCGTAGCCGATCGCCGCGGGGGTCCCGGATTCGGGCGTCGGGATCACCAGATCCGCCTCGACCGGGGCTTGCGCTGCGAGCCGCCGGCCGATCTCGACCCTGGTGGCGTGCACGCCGCGGCCGGCGATGGTGGTGTCCGGACGGGCGAGGTAGACGTATTCGAAGACGCACCCCTTGGGGTCCGCCGGGGCGAAGCGCTCGCTGCGGAGGCCGTCCTCGTCGATGGCGAGCAGCTCGCCGGGCTCGACCTCGCGGACGTAGGACGCCCCGACGATGTCGAGGGCCGCGGTCTCGGAAGCGACGACCCACCCCCGGTCCAGCCGGCCGAGCACCAGCGGCCTGACCCCGTGCGGATCGCGGGCCGCGTAGAGCGTGTGTTCGTCACAGAAGACGAAGCAGAACGCGCCGGCCAGAGTGGGGAACAGCCGCATCGCGGCCGCCTCGATGCCGATGTCGGTGGCGGCGGCGGCGAGCAGCCGCGAGACGATGTCCGAGTCCGTGGTGCATTTGGAACGGCCCGACTTGCCGGGGAGGTTGTTCGCCAGCAGGGCGAGTTCGGCGGTGTTGACCAGATTGCCGTTGTGCCCCAACGCGAGCCCGGAGCCGACCTCGGTGGTGGCGAACGTCGGCTGTGCGTTTTCCCAGGTGCTGGACCCGGTCGTCGAGTACCGGCAGTGGCCGACCGAGATGTGCCCGCGCAGCGAGGACAGCGTCTGTTCGTCGAATACCTGGGACACCAGGCCGAGGTCCTTGAAGACGACGATCTGGCTGCCGTCGGCCACCGCGATCCCGGCCGCCTCCTGCCCGCGGTGCTGCAGCGCATACAGGCCGTAGTAACTCAGCTTCGCGACGTCCTCACCAGGCGCCCAGACGCCGAAGACGCCGCACTCTTCTTTGGGCCCTTCGTCGATCTGTCCATCCACGCCACCCACACCGGGTGCCGGGAAGTCAGCGGCGGTCGCAGTGTCCGCGGATGCGGACACCGTGTACCTCGGACCGATACCCACGTCACCGTGCTCCTGTCGCAGATGCGGTTCTGCCTGTCGGATCAAGCCTGTCGCGTGATCGGTGCCCGCACATCTCGGATCGTTGGAGAACGAGCATCCGGCATGCGGGACTCCTGCACGAGGGAACAGCGGTACCCCATCATACCGGTTCGGCGGGCTCGCCCGGGGCACTCGCCGGGGCCGCGATGCAGCCACACGCGCTCTGATTCGACCGACGAGCGCTGCTACCGCTCGGCCGGGCCGCGGCCCGACCACGACCACGCGTACCGGCCGTCGTCGACGCGGACACCGCCCGCCCCGAGTTCGAGAGGCCGGAAGGTGTCGACCATGACTGCGAGTTCGTCGAAGAACTCGGCGCCGATGGAGTTCGCGACGGCGCCGGGCTGCGGACCATGGCTGTGGCCACCGGGGTGCAGGGAAACCGACCCGCGGCCGATCCCGGACCCTTTCCGGGCCTCGTAGTCACCGGCGACGTAGAACATGACCTCGTCCGAATCGACATTGGAATGGTAATACGGCACCGGGATGGCCAGCGGGTGATAGTCGACCTTTCGCGGGACGAAATTGCAGATGACGAAATTGCTGCCTTCGAACACCTGGTGCACCGGCGGCGGCTGATGGACCCGGCCGGTGATCGGTTCGAAATCGGCGACGTCGAACGCATATGGATACAGACATCCATCCCATCCGACGACATCGAACGGGTGCTCCGGAACAACGTGCACCGACCCGGCCAGCCCATTCGGTCCGCTGCCCCGGTGCTTGACGAAGATCTCGACGTCGCCCTGCGATTCCGTCACCAGCGGTTCGGCCGGCCCGCGCAGATCCCGCTCGCAGAAAGGCGAATGCTCGAGCAGCTGACCGTATTTCGACAGATACTTCTTTGCCGGGGCGATGTGACTGTTGGCTTCGATGATATAGGTGCGCAACGGTTCTGCGCCGGCGGGAACCCAGCGGTGGGTCGTCGCCCTGGGCAGCAGGACATAGTCTCCCTGCCCCACTCGCAATGCCCCGAATACGGTCTCCACGACGGCCGACCCGGCCTCGACGAACACGCATTCGTCCCCGACCGCATTGCGGTAGAGCGGGCTGGGAATTCCGGCGACGCAGTAGTAGATCCGCACGTCGGCGTTGCCCAGGATGAGTGTCCGGCCCGTGACGGTATCGGTTCCGCTGATTTGGTCGGCCGGGAAAAGATCGTGCAGCCGCAGATGTCGCGGCAGCAGCGGGCTGTTCGGCGTGGTGGCCACGGACGGCAGCTCCCAGCGGCGCGCGTCGACCAGCGACGACGGAATGCCACGGTGGTAGAGCAGGGAGGAATCGGCGGAAAAGCCCTCCTCCCCCATCAGCTCCTCCGAATACAGCCCCCCGTCCGGCCGGCGGAACTGGGTGTGACGCTTGCGGGGCACGTCGCCGACCTGCCGGTAGAAAGCCATCTGGGCGCTCCGTTCTGCTGCTGCCGCTGGGCCAATACCCCGCCGGCGCTAGAAGTTACCGCGCGCGTCCTGCTCCCGTTCGATGGCCTCGAAGAGAGCCTTGAAGTTGCCCTTCCCGAACCCCAGCGAGCCGTGCCGTTCGATCAACTCGAAGAACACGGTCGGCCGGTCACCGGTGGGCTTGGTGAATATCTGCAACAGGTAGCCGTCCTCGTCGCGGTCGACCAGGATGCCGCGCCGTTGCAGTTCGTCGATCGAAGCGCGGACCTTGCCGATCCGGGACCGGAGCGCCGGATCTTCGTAGTACGAGGCCGGCGTCGTGAGAAAGGTGATGCCCTGAGCGGTCATCTCGTCGACCGTTGCCAGGATGTCGCCGGTGGCCAGGGCAACGTGCTGGGCGCCCGGCCCGCCGTAGAATTCGAGGTACTCGTCGATCTGCGACTTCTTTTTTCCCACCGCCGGCTCGTTGAGCGGAAACTTCACCCGGTGATTGCCGCTGGCGACCACCTTGCTCATCAATGCGGAGTAGTCGGTGGCGATGTCGGCACCGACGAACTCGGCCATGTTCTCGAAACCCATCACCCGCCGATAGAAGTCGACCCAGCGATCCATCGCACCGAGTTCGACATTGCCCACGACATGATCGATTGCCTGGAACAGGCGCTTCGGGGCATTGTCACGGCGGCGCATCGATGAGACCTCGGGTCGATAGCCCGGTAGGTACGGGCCCGAATATCTGGACCGATCGATCAGGGTGTGGCGGGTGTCGCCATAGGTCGCGAGGGCGGCAATTCTGACCGTGCCGTTGTCGTCGGTCAGATCATGCGGCCACTCCAGAACGGTGGCGCCGGCGGCAGCGGCATGGGCGATACATTTGTCCACATCAGGCACCTGTAGTGCGATATCGACGATCCCGTCCCCGTGCCGTCGATGATGGTCGGCCAGCAGGCTTTGCGGGTCATAGGCGCCCATGACGACGAACCGTGCCGCGCCCGACTTCAGCACATAGGCGTGGTGGTCGCGGTTACCGGTTTCCGGACCCGAGTATGCGATCAGCTCCATGCCGAAAGCGGACTGGAAGAAGTGGGCGGTCTGGACCGCATTTCCGACAACCCAGACGAGCGCGTCCCAACCGATCACCGGGAACGGATCGGCGGAACCTTCATGGTCGATCAGCCCGACCAGCGAGTTGAGCTCATCAACGCTCAGGTCCGCGAGCCGCTCGTCTTCGGTCAGAACCTGCCCGGACGACGAAACATTCATCTCCTGCTCCCCCGTGCTGCGCGAGTCGAGTGGTGCTGCGACTCAACACTGTCGGAGTCCAACTGTGCAACCAGCATCGTGGGGAGTAGGCATTGTGGGCGACCCGGCGTCGATCTGGCGCTTTGGACCATGCGTATTGCACAGCTGTTTGCACGGGGGCCATACTGCGGCATGACTGCCACTGCCGCCTCGCTGGACGCTCTCGACCTGGCGCTGCTCCGGTCGCTCCGGGACCAGCCCCACGTCGGAGCGCTCGAGCTCTCCCGCCAACTGCGGGTCGCCAGAGCCACCGTGTCGGCCCGGTTGCGACGTCTGGAGGGCGCCGGTGTCGTCACCGGCTACGGACCTGACATCGGTGTGAAGGCAGCGGGTTTCGGCGTCCAGGCCTTTGTCACGCTGGAGATCTCGCAGGGCGCCCTGGCGCAGGTGACCCGCGATCTGCTGGCGATCCCCAGGGTGCTGCAGGCTCACGCAACGACGGGTTCCGGCGACGTGCTGTGTCAGATCGCTGCCGCGTCCCACGCCGAACTTCAGGACACCCTGCTTGAACTCGGCCGGTCCGAGTTCGTGGTCCGCTCCACCAGCGTGATTGCCCTGTCCGAGATCGTCGGGTATCGGACTCTCCCACTGCTCGGCACCCTGGTGCCCACCGATGGTGCCGACAAGGCTGCCGTAGGCCCCCCTCCGCCTGTCCATCAACCGCGCGACGGCTCCCGATAGCCCACTCGACACGGGCGAGAACCTCACCTGTCCCGGCGGACGATCGAGATGCGGAGCGGTGGTCAGTTGACCTGGTAGCGGGTGAGCATCCCGGCCGTGATGTGGTCGTTGACGTGGCAGTGGAAGAGCCAGATGCCGGCGTTGTCCGGGACCATGTCCGCGACGATCATCGTGGCCGGTAACAGGCTGACGACATCCATCCGCATCCCGCCGACGACAAGGTCGTTTCCGTGCCAGTGGGGAGTGTGCAGATCAACCTCGGTACCCATGCTCATCACATACCACCGAACGTGCTGGCCACGTTTCATGGTGATCATCGGTTCATTCCCGAACACATATCCGTTGATCGAGTGCATCAGATTCGACTCTTCGAAACCTTCATCTGTCGTGGTGTCCACAAATGGTGTCTCGAATCGATGTTCGTTCCGCTCCAGAAACGGGCTCTTGTTCTCGTTCATGACGGAAAACGTGACAAAGCGCTCCGCGTCCACGTCCTTCGGTGTGCCGTCCGCGCGCGCCAGGCCGCGACCGGTGATCACCATTGGTCCCATCAATCCGGCGTAGGTATCGCCGATTTCATCGGTGTGGGAATGGTACATCCACATCACACTCGAACCGTCGTGCGGACCGGGGCCGGCCCGCTCGGGCACTTCCCACACGTAGGTGTGCCTACCGCCGGTCGGAACGGCATCGTCCAGTTTGTCGGCGTTTGCGGTGCCGTCGTTGTACGGCGCCCCCTCGCTGTTCTTGGCATAGAGAACGCCGTGCGGATGCATGCTGGTACCGAACGGGCAGGTATTGCGGAACACCACGCGGATCGTGTCACCGACCTCCGCCCGAATGACCGGGCCCATGAATCCGAGGTATTTGTCGGCCTGCGACCTCTCGGTGACTGTGGTGAACTTCGCATCAGAGTACTGGTGGTAGAGGCACTTCAGGTAGCTGGAACCGATCCGGCCGGGACCGGTCTTCACATATGTGTCGGCGACGTCATCGAACGGCCCGCCGCTGATCTGATTAGCGCCCGTCGGGGCGTAGTTCCAGCTCACGACATCCGCAGAGACGTAGTAGGTGCGGGTGACACCGTTGGAGCGGAAATGGTCGCCGGCGACCTGGCTCCAGTAGTTGCCCTGGTTGCCCGGCGTGGACATCGCCGGCATGGATGACAGATTGGTCGAAGCGGCCGCGACACCGGTCCAGCCCAGTCCCAGGACCAGGACGACGACGGTCAGTATCCGGGACGGAGCGGAAACCGTCGTCACCAAGCGTTGCTGCCTGATTCCGACCAGGGCACCGATCGACAACACGACGACCAACGATTCCGAGGTCACCGCGACGAGTCCCAGCGGGTCCGTCCAATGTCCGATGTCGTCGGTGATCTGCGGCAGGCCGACCCACCGACTCCACAGATAGGCCACCACCGCAGCACCGCACACGGCCGCGGCGATCACGTAGCGTCGGCGAGTGTCGGCGCGCAGCAACAGAATCGCCAGCGCGAGGCAGGCAAGCACGAGGCCGACGAACGACGCGCCGACGTACGGGGCCGCGGTCAGGTGATCCTGGATCACCGGCAGATGAGCAGCGGCCGCCACCACACACATCGCGGCGACCAGACCGCGCCACCGAAATCCCAGTGCACTGCTTGCCATATTGCCCCCATCAAAGAATCGAACCCGACGAATCTCACTATGGGTAGTCCGGACCCGATGCGGGAACCCCCAAAATGGGGCGCTGTCACCGGCTCCGATCGGGCGGCCCGGGGACGATCCCGACGGCAGCACAGCGGATATCCGTCGGACTGCGACTTCTTCGTTCCCATGGCCACCTCGTGGCCAGAAGCGGTTCGGACTCGTGGAACCCAGGTTGCCTTCGGTGGTCGTCCGCGCCGCAGCTCAGATTCGGAGGTGGTCGGCCGATGAAGAAGTAAAGGCTGCTGCTCGGCCGTTCCCGGGTGGGCAGTCGCGGGCTCCGACGCTGCGCCGGGAGGTGAGATGGGCGTTCCACCGACCGTCCTGGTTCCTACCGACGCTGCACCGCCGGTCACGAGCGCTGGCTGGTGGCGTTGAGGGCGGTCGTTGCGGAGCTGGAAAGGCTGCGACTGCACGCCCAGCCGATCGTGGAGCTGACCTCGGGCTCGGTCGCCGGTTACGAGATGTTGTCCCGGTTCACCGGGCCCTGGCAGGCACCACCGGACGTCTGGTTCGCTGCGGCAGAACAGTGGGGGTTCAATGCCACCCTGCAGGCTCGGGTTCTCCGGATGGGCATCGCATCTCGTGAGCTGCTGCCGCCGGACACCTTCCTGACCGTCAACGTCGACCCGCATCTGCTGGGGGACGACGACGTGGCTGCTGCGTTGACGAGCCCCGCCGATCTCACCCGGCTGGTCCTCGAGCTCACCGAGCACACCAGACCAGCGGCCAGAGCCAACACCGTCGCGATCCTGGCGCACGTCCGGGAAGCCGGCGGAATGCTGGCGATGGACGATGTCGGCACCGGATACGCCGGCCTGAGTCAACTGCTCGAGCTGCGGCCGCAGATCATCAAACTGGACCGGGACCTCATCACCGGCCTCGACTCCGATCCGGTCAAGCGGGCGCTCGTCGAGGTGTTCGGCGACCTTGCGGGCCGGATGGACACCTGGATCCTCGCCGAGGGCATCGAAAACGTCGGAGAACTCGACGCAGTGATCAAACTCGGGGTGCCGCTCGGTCAGGGGTGGGCACTTGCCCGCGCGGCGACGGGATTTCTCGAAGTCCTCGATCCCGTCCTCGTCACCCACATCCGGGTCACCGCCGCCCGATCTTCGTTACTCGACTACGTGGCGAGCCTGGTCCGGCCGGTACCGGTGGGCGTCGATCCCCTCACCAGCGTCGTCATCCTCGACGGCGCGGGCCGGGCATCACGGGTGCGGGATGACCGCGGTGACTGGGTGCCGGCGATGCTCGTCGCCCACAGCACGGAGGTCACGGTGGCCGCCAGGAGGGCAATGACCCGAACCGCCGAGCACCGGTACGCCCCACTGGTCTGCACCGACGGCCAGGGCACAGTCATCGGCACAGTAGGAATCGATCATCTGATCGCGGCGCTGTCGTCCTCAAGTTCGGCCGAGGGTCGCCGATAACATCCGGAGAGACCGGCCCGTGCTACAGCCAGCGGCCGGACGCCGCGACACCAAGGAGCCAACCCACATGAAGAACTTCCGCTGCGGAGACGTCGTACCGGGTTGCACGCGTTGCTTCACCGGAACCGAGGAGGACATCCTCGTCCAGGTCGCCCGGCACGCTCATGCCGACCACGGCCTCACCTCGATCAGTCCGGAATTCCTCGGGCAGGTGCGGAGCGCCATGACCCTGGTCGCCGCCTGACGGCACATGCAGGCTCCCGGGAGATCGGCACGTCCGCAACTTCGAGCAGTCCGTCCCCCTTGACGGGCACATCAGGACGCCCGATCAATGATCCCCGTCTGCCACCAGCGGCAGGCAACCTGACAGATCCGCTCGGGTGCCACTCGCCCTGACCAGACCTGCGCCGACCGCCTCCGCGAATCCGGTAACGCCGCTGATCAGGGCGAACCAGGTTGCCGGATCCGTTTCGATGACATTGGGCGGGGTGCCACGGGTGTGCCGTGGGCCCTCGAATGCCTGGACAGCGGCGTGCGGCGGCACCCGGATCTCGACGGAGCGCCCCGGGTGCTGCTGAGCGAGCCAGGTCAAGGTGGTACGGACCAGCTCCCGAATCTGGCCCTGCTCCAGCTTCGACAGTTCAATTGGCCGCGGAACATGGGGGTCGGCAGCCGCCTGCTGGGCCCGGCGGGCAGCCTCGGCCAACGCGGTGACCGCCTCCGCCCGGGTCACCGCGCGTTTCACCATGGGTGACCAACGCGCAAATCAGAGCCGGAAATCGAGCCCCCCACACCGTTGCCATCCTGGACCACCGACCGACCCTATCCGCTTGCGGTGAGCAGTTAGGAAAGCTCTCGCCCGTGGAGCCCGGTAAAACTCAGTGACCTCGGCACCCCAACCGGCAGCGGACCCAACCTCGAGGTGCAGCGCGGAGAATGACCAGGGTGATCACTTCCCCGGACGGGGCGGGCCTGCGGGCCGCTTCGCTTTCGTCAGCGCCCGATCTGGGCACGCACGGTCGCGGCAGGAATGGTGCCGTCGTGCTCGTCCTGCACGGCGGCAGCGCCGACTCGTTCAAGGTCGGTCGGTGGCGCGACCCAGCGGTTCTTCGTTTGTGGCCGATCGCCAGGGCAGTCGCCCGGCGCAACCGGGACGCTGCCGTGTATCGGCTGCGCTTCGCCATCAGAGGTTGGAATGGCCAGGGCAGCGACGCACTGCGTGACGCCCGCTGGGCACTGCAGACCCTTCGGGACGAACATCCGGGGCTGCCGATCGTGGTGCTCGGCCACTCCATGGGTGGGCGGGTCGCACTGCGCATCGCGGCCGACGAGGACGTTGTCGGCGCCGTGGTGCTCGCACCCTGGGCTCCGGCCGAGGATCCGGCCGGTCATCTTGGCGGGGTGCCGATCTTCTGCGTCCAGGGCACCAGCGACCGGACGACGCCCGAACCATCGGGCCGCGCCTTCTTCTCGAACGCAGAGCAGGCCGGCGCGACGATCAAACGGGTACTGCTGCCCGGCGCGGGTCATGCGATGCTCGACCGCTTCTGGGTCTGGCACCGGCTCGCGGCCGATGGGGTCGAGCATTTGCTGGCCGGCGCCGGGGTCCAGGCGACGAAACCTGAGCCCGAGGACGTCCCGAGCAGCTAGCACCGGTATCGCGCGGTCGGCCGCCGAGTTGGCCCGTCAGCCGAACGTGGCCACGCCGAAGATCCCCGGCAGGGTTCCTTCCCAGGCGTGGCGCAGGTCCGTGAGGCTCAGTCGGGCCACGTCCTGAATCTCGAGAAACTTGCCCTCGGGATTGCCGGAGTCGACCACACCGATCCGCACCCACGGCTGTCGCCGCATGGCGCACATCTCGCCGAAGCGCAGTTCCTCGGTCCTGGGCACCGCCACCAGCACCCTGGCGGCGCTTTCGGAGAACAGCGCGACAAACGGATCCGCGTCCGGCGGCAACACCACCCTCGCTCCCGTTTCACCGATCAGGCACATCTCGACCACGGCCTGCGCCAGACCACCCTCGGAGAGGTCATGTGCCGCCGAGATCATCCCATCCCGCGAACCAGCCAGGAGGATCTCACCCAGCAAAGCCTCGGCGGCCAGATCGACCCTCGGCGGCAGCCCGCCGAGGTGCCCGTGGACCAGGTTCGCCCATTCGGAGCCGTCCAACTCGTCGCGCGTCTCGCCGAGCAGTATCAGCGTCTCGCCGTCGTCATGACCGATGCCGGGAATGGTCCGGCGGCGCACGTCGTCGATCACTCCCAGCACCCCGACCACCGGGGTCGGCAGAATGGCGCAGGCGCCGGTCTGGTTGTAGAGACTCACATTCCCGCCGGTGACCGGGATGCCGAGAACGGCGCAGCCGTCGGCGATGCCGTGGATGGCCTCCGACAGCTGCCACATCACGGCCGGGTCCTCCGGGGAGCCGAAGTTCAGGCAGTCCGTCACCGCTACCGGAACGGCGCCGGTCGTCGCGACGTTCCGGTACGCCTCGGCCAGAGCCAACTGCGCCCCGGCGTAGGGGTCGAGCATCGTGTAGCGGGCGTTGCAATCGGTGGACATGGCCAGCCCGAGATGGAAGCCGCCGGAGTCGTCGACCCGGACGATGCCGGCGTCGGCGGGCTGGGCCAGCACGGTATTGCCCCGGACGTAACGGTCGTACTGGTCGGTCACCCATGCCCGCGAACAGAGGTTCGGCGAGGCCACCATCCGCAGGATCAGCTCACCCAGTTCGGCGGGGGCCGGCCGGACCAACGAATCTGAGGAGTTGGCCTGCAGCGCATCCTGGGTCGCGGGTCGCTCGATCGGCCGGCGGTAGACCGGGCCGTCGTGGGCCACGGTGCGCGGCGGGACATCGACGACCACTTCGCCGTGGTGGGTGACCACCAGCCGCCCGGTGTTCGTGACCTCGCCGATGACGTCGGCTTCGACCTCCCATTTGCGGCACACAGCAAGGAATGCCGCGACCTTGTCCGGGGTGACGACCGCGCACATCCGCTCCTGGGACTCCGACGAGAGGATCTCAGCGGCGCTCATCCGGTCCGCCCGCAGCGGCACCGCGTCGAGATCGATCCTCATCCCGCCGTCGCCGGCCGCGGCCAATTCCGAAGTCGCACAGGATAAACCGGCTCCGCCGAGGTCCTGGATACCGACGACCAGACCCGCCGCGAAGACTTCGAGCGTGCATTCGATCAGCACTTTTTCGGCGAACGGGTCGCCGACCTGGACGCTCGGCAGCTTGCGGCGGGAATTGGATCCGGCACCGGCCGACCCGTCACCGGAGAACGTGTCCGAAGCGAGCACCGACACCCCGCCGATGCCGTCCAGCCCGGTCCGCGAGCCGTAGAGGACGACCTTGTTGCCCGTCCCGGACGCGTGTGCGGTGTACATGTCGGCCGCCCGGAGCACCCCGATGCAGCCGGCGTTCACCAGCGGATTACCGGCATAGGAGCTGTCGAACACGACTTCGCCGCCTATGTTGGGCAGCCCCAGGGAGTTTCCGTAACCACCCACCCCGGCGACCACCCCAGGAACGATCCGCAGCGAATCCGCGGCGTCCACCGGGCCGAAACGCAACTGGTCCAGCACCGCGACCGGGCGGGCTCCCATTGCCAGGATGTCCCGCACGATTCCGCCGACACCGGTCGCCGCTCCCTGGTACGGCTCGACATAGGAGGGGTGATTGTGCGATTCGACCTTGAACGTCACCGCCCAGCCGTCCCCGATGTCGACCACGCCGGCGTTCTCGCCGATGCCGGCCAACATCTTGCTGCGCATCTTCGGCGTGGTGGTGCTGCCGAAGTAGGCGAGGTGGACCTTCGACGACTTGTACGAGCAGTGCTCGGACCACATCACCGAATACATGGCCAATTCGGCTTCGGTGGGGCGGCGGCCGAGAATCCCCCGGATGCTGAGATATTCCTCGGGTTTGAGTCCCAACGCCAGGTAGGGCTGCTCGAGATCGGTGGTCGCAGCGGCATTCTCGACCGAATCGACCATGACGTGAAGATACGCGGTCATCGGACCGTGACCCCGGAAAGAAAATCGACGACCGACAGGAACAGTCCCAGGCCGTCGTCGGTGGGTCCCGTGAGCGGATCGATGGCGTGCTCGGGGTGCGGCATCAGGCCGACGACACGCCCGTCGGCGGAGCAGATTCCAGCGATGTCGCGCAGCGCGCCGTTGGGATTCGCCGCAGCGCCGGGGACCGCGCTGGCCACATACCGGACCAGCACCCGGCCTTCGCCCTCGAGTCGGTCCAGCACGTCGACGTCCGCCACGTAACGACCTTCCGCATTCTTCAACGGCACCAGTATTTCCGCGCCGGGCTCGAATCTCGAAGTCCAGGCGGAGGTGACGTTCTCGACCCGGAGCCACTGGTCGCGGCAGATGAACTTCAGCCCGGCGTTTCGCACCAATGCGCCGGGCAACAGGCCGGCTTCACACAGAATCTGAAACCCGTTGCAGATACCCAGGATCGGCAGTCCGGACCTGGCGCCATCGATCACTGCGCGCATCACCGGAGCCTGTGCCGCGATGGCGCCGGCCCGCAAATAGTCACCGTAGGAGAACCCGCCCGGAACCACGACAGCGTCGACACCCTTGATGTCCTCGTCGGCGTGCCAAAGCGCGACTGCGGTGGCTCCCGCAAAGCGCACCGCCCGGGCCGCGTCGACATCATCGAGCGTCCCCGGAAAAGTGATCACCCCGATCCTTGGGCCATGGGTTTCCGTCAATGGATCGGTCATTCATCGGCCGGACGTGCCGGAAGCCTGGTGACGGCCCAGGTCTCGATGACCGGATTGGCGAGCAGGGAACCGGCGATCTCCTGGAGGTCGCTGTCCGACACCGAGTCGTCGACCTCCAGGTCGAAGTGCTTGCCCTGCCGCACCGAACTGACCCCCGGGTGTCCGGTCCGGGCCAGTGCGGCCAGGATCGCCTTGCCCTGCGGATCGAGGATCTCGTCCTTGATCACCACGTCCACACCCACCCGAGCCACGTCGCACCCCTTCCGTCATTTGCGCTGTCACTGGTCGTCTTCAGCCGAAAGGACCGGGCGCTGCCCTGGTCCCCGGTCGAGCCGAGTTTATCGGCTGCTGCCCGGCGAGCCTGCCAACAGCGCGGAACCGGTCCGGTCGTAGCCTGATCGGGGACGAGCGCAGCACCGAAGAGACGGGTCATTGCATGCAGATCACGAAATTTGGCCACTCCTGCCTACACGTCGTGGACGGCGATGCCAGCCTGTTGATCGATCCCGGCACATTGTCGTCCGGGTTCGAACAGCTCACCGGGTTGACCGCGGTGTTGATCACCCACCAGCACCCGGACCATCTCGACATCGACCGACTCCCGGCCGTACTCGCGGCCAACCCGGATGCGCGCGTCTATGCCGACGTCGAGACCGCCGATCAGTTGGCCGCCAGGGGCATCAGATCCATCGCCGCGCAGCCGGGCGACGAATTCGACGCCGGCACGCCGGTGACCGTCCACGGCCGTGACCACGCGGTGATCCACCGGGACATCCCGATCATCCGCAATGCCGGATACCTGATCGGTGGCCGGCTCTACCACCCTGGCGACGCCCTCACCGTGCCCGAGCTGCCTGTCGAGATCCTGGCGCTGCCCGCCGCGGCGCCCTGGATGGCACTCAAGGAGGCCATCGACTACCACCGGGCGGTCGGCGCGCGAGCCGCATTCGGCATCCACAACGCCACCCTCGCACCGGGTGCGATCGCCATGTACTACGGCCGGTTCGAGAACATGGGACCCGGAGGCGCCACCTGGCACAACATCGACGACGGGGCGCCGATCAGCTTCTGAGCAGTCACGGTCAGGTCTCAGCCGCCCGGGAAGCCGGCTCGGATGACCGCAACAGCACCCCGCGGGCGTTACTCTGCCCTGCGTGGCATCCGGCGGCCTCCGCCCTGCCCGCGCGCATTGGTGCAAGGCTTGCGATCACCGTTTCGGTCCGGTCAGCACCGGTCGTAATCATTCCCCGGAGATTGCCCGACGTTGGGAGCACACATGTCACAGGCCGTCCCGGACAACGCCCGTGGGGCTGGTTCCACAGCGGCGAGGCCGGCTGACCGGTCGCCGTCGGGTTCTGCTGTCGACCGGCGCGTCGTCGGACGACTGATCCTGGGCAGCGGCCTGATGTTGTTCCTGGAGCTCGCGCTGATCCGTTGGCTCGGCTCCAACGTGGTGCACCTGAGTTATTTCTCGAACTTCGTCCTGCTCGGCTCGTTCCTCGGCATCGGGCTCGGTTTCCTGATCTCCCGGCGGCGTTGGTCGGTGCTGCCGGTCTCGCCGGTGGTGCTCGCCCTGCTGGTGTGGTTCGTCTACAAGTACCCGGTCACCATCGACCGCACCGGCAACCAGATCATCTACTTCACCTCGCTCGGCACCAAGGGACCGCCGTCCTGGGTGGTCCTGCCGATCATCTTCGTACTGGTCGCAGTGGTCCTGGCCGGGCCGGCGGAGGTCGTCGGCCGGTGCTTCGGCAAGCTCGCCCCGCTGACCGCCTACCGCTGGGACCTCGTCGGATCGCTGGTCGGAATCACGACCTTCACCCTGATGTCGTTCTTCCGGGCCCCATCCGTCATCTGGGGAATCCTCACCGCGATTGCATTTGTCGCTCTGGTCCACAAATGGCCGCGCTTTATCGCCGGCGCCGCCGGCCTTATCCTCATCGCGGTGCTCCTGGTCGAGACCCTGACCCCGGGTGTCTCCTGGTCGCCATATTACAAGGTGCAGACGAAGGACTATGTTTCGGGCGGGATTCCGCTGGTCGACATCTCGGTCAACGGGGTACCGCACCAGATCATGCGGTCGGCCGCCCAGCGTCTGAAGGAAGAGCGGCAGTACGGCCTGCCCTACCAGAACACTCCGGGCAACTCGCTGGACAATGTGCTCATCGTCGGGGCCGGCTCCGGATCGGACGTCGCTATCGCGCTACTGAAGGGCGCCAAGCACATCGACGCCGTCGACATCGACCCGCGCATCATGCAGATCGGCCTCGAGCGCAACCCGGACCACCCCTATCAGGACCCCAGGGTGAGCCGGCACGTGAACGACGGCCGGGCATTCCTGTCCTCCACCAGCAGTAAGTACGACCTCATTCTTTTCGCCCTGCCCGATTCTCTCGCGTTGGTCACCGGGGCCTCGCAGATCCGGCTGGAAAGTTTCCTGTTCACCGAGCAGGCGATCACCTCGGCAAAGGACCACCTCAATCCGGGCGGGGCGTTTGCCATGTACAACTACTACCGGGAGAACTGGCTGATCGACCGGCTGGCCGGTACGGCGAAGGCGGCCTTCGGTCACGCCGTCTGCGTCGACGAGGTCGGCGGCGGCCAGGCGGTGGTCACCGCGGCGCTGGCCGAGTCCAAGCAGCGGTGCACCGACCCCTACACTCCGGCCGGGGCGGTGATCGCCCCGGCGACCGACGATCGGCCCTTCCTGTACTTCAAGGGCGGCATGATCCCGCCGCTCTACCTCTGGGTGCTGGCCGGCATCCTGGCTATCTCGCTGTTCGCCGTCCGGGCCCTGGGCGGACCGCTGCGGGCGATGCGCCCCTACGCCGACCTGTTCTTCATGGGTGCGGCATTCCTGTTGCTGGAGACCAAGAACGTCGCCTCGTTCGCGCTGCTGTTCGGCACCACCTGGCTGGTCAACGCGCTGGTCTTCGGGGGTGTCCTGATCGTCGTGCTGGCCGCGGTGGAGACCACCCGGAAGTTCCGGACGCCACCGTTGACGATGGTGTTCGGCGGCATCGCGGTCGCGTTGCTACTCGGCTATCTCATTCGCCCGGAGTTCTTGCTGCCGCTGCCGATCGTGCTGCGGCTGTTGTGCGCGGTGATCCTGGCGTTCCTGCCGATCTACCTCGCCAACATCGCCTTCGCCAAGCGATTCGCCGGATCCAGCGATTCCCAGTCGGCATTCGGGGTGAACCTGCTCGGCGCCATCGTCGGCGGCTGCCTGGAGTACGGCGCGCTGCTCACCGGCTACCGCAACCTGCTCATCGTGGTGGCGGTGCTCTACGGCATCGCGTTCCTGCTCAAGCCCAAGGCCGCAGTCGCCGCCTGAACCTGAGCGCGTGGCGTTGTCAGGCGTTTGCCCGGCGGGCTCAGGTCGAGACGGCGCCGCCCGGGCCGCCGGGATGCTCGCCGAGCTGTGCTGAATCCCCGACCCGGGGCACCAGCGGTCAACTCGGCCAATCGGCGAGGCTGAGCCCGGTCACCAGTTCGTACGCCTGCAGATAGCGGTCCCTGGTCGCAGCAACGACGTCGGCGGGAAGTGGCGGCGGCGGGCGGCCGGCGTTCCGGTCCCAGCCGGATTCGGACGAGGTGAGCCAATCCCGCACGTACTGCTTGTCGTACGAGGGCTGGACCCGGCCCGGCGCATACCCGTCGGCCGGCCAGAATCGGGAGGAGTCAGGCGTCAGCACCTCGTCGCCGAGCACCAGCCGGCCGGCCGCTCGGCCGAACTCGTGAGCGCACTCGTGGCCGAACTCGAACTTGGTGTCGGCGAGGATGAGACCCCGGCCGTCGGCGTGGGCGGCGGCGCGGGCATAGATGGCGAGAGTGGCGTGTCGCAATTCGGCGGCCAGGTCGGCGCCGACGGTTCGGGCCACCGCCTCGTACGAGACGTTCTCGTCGTGGGCGCCGAGTTCCGCCTTGGCGGCGGGGGTGAAAATCGGCTCCGGGAGCTTGCTCGCCTCGACGAGTCCACGCGGAAGCCGAACCTCGCAGATCGCGCCGGCCCGCTGATAGTCCAGGAGCCCGGAACCCGTCAGGTAGCCGCGGGCCACGCATTCGACTGGCACCATCGCCAGTCGCCTGACCAGCAGCGCCCGCCCGATGAACTCTCCCGGTATCCGCCGATCATCGACGGAGACAACATGATTGGGGACCAGATCGGCGAGCCGCTCGAACCAGAACACGCTCATCGCGGTCAGGATCCGGCCCTTGTCCGGGATCTCGGACGGCAGGATGTGGTCGTAGGCACTGATCCGGTCGGTGGCCACCATCAGCAGCAGCTCGTCATCGACCTCGTACATTTCGCGGACCTTGCCCGACGCCAGATGCCGGTAGTCATCGATGTTGGCCACGACGCAGGTTAACCGGGCCTGACGGGGTTGGTGCGAGCCGGCTGTGATCGATCGGTTCGGTTCAGCCCCCGGCGGCGGAGCAGCGGGGCGATGTCGGGATCCCGACCGACCACCGAGCGGAAGGCGTGCATCGAGTCGACCGAGCCGCCGACGGACAGCAGCTTCCGGCGGAACTGCTCACCGGTATCGCGGTTGAGGCCGCCGTTGGCGGTGAACCATTCGACCGTTTCGGCGTCCAACACCTCCGACCAGATGTAGGAGTAGTAACCGGCCGAATAGCCACCGGCGAAGATGTGCTGGAAGTAGCTCGTGCGGTACCTGGGCGGAATCAACGACGACGACAACCCGGCTCGGGCCAGGGCGTTCGCCTCGAAGGCTGTCGCGTCCGGGATCCCGGTATCCGCCGAGATGCGGTGCCAGGCCTGGTCCAGCAGCGTGGCGGCGAGATATTCGACCGTGCCGAAACCCTGCCCCCACAGCTCGGCAGCCCGGATAGCGGCGGTCGTCTCCGGGGGAAGCGGTTCGCCTGTCTCGACGTGTACGGCGTAGTTGCCGAGCACTTCGGGCCACAGCGCCCACATCTCGTTGACCTGGCTCGGGAACTCCACGAAATCCCTTGGCACACTGGTCCCGGACAACCGCGGGAACCGAACCCGCGACAAGAGCCCGTGCAGGGCATGGCCGAACTCGTGGAACAACGTGTTCACTTCGTCCAGCGTCAGTAGCGCGGGGTCACCCGCGGCCGGCTCGCCGATGTTCAGGTTGTTCACCACCACCGGTGCGTTGCCCAGCAGTTCCGACTGGTCGACGAACGAATTCATCCAGGCGCCACCCCGCTTTCCCTCTCTGGCGAAGTAGTCGCCCAGGTAGAGGCCGATCGGCGTGCCGGTCGGATCCCGGACCTCCCACACCCGAACATCCTGGGTGTATCCCGCTAGATCGGCTCGCAGCACGAAGGTCAGGCCGTACAACCGCTCTGCAGCGAAGAAGACCCCGTCATGCAAGACCCGGTCCAGCTCGAAATCTGGCCGCAGGGCGGCGGTATCGACGGCGTATTCCTGTTCCTTGACCTTCTCTGAATAGAACGCCCAGTCCCACGGCGCCAATTCGACGCCGTCCGCCGCAGCCAGCCGGGCAAGTTTTTCGGCCTCGAGAGCCGAATTCTCCATTGCCGGCCCGACCAGTTGGCCGAGCAACTCGTCGACCGCGGCGCTGCTGCCCGCCGTCTGGTCGGCGAAGCTCAGGTCGGCGTGGGTCGGAAACCCGAGCAACGCAGCGCGTTCGGCCCGGAGCCGGGCGATTTCGATGGCTACCGGCCGATTGTCGTACGGCTCGACCGAAGCCCGGTTGATCGAAGCTTCGTACAACCGGCGGCGGGTTTCCCGGTCGGTCAGCACCGACATCAGCGGCTGCCGGCTCGGCAGGATCAGCGGGATCAGGTAGCCGTCGAGATGTCCTGCCGCTCGGGCTGCCGCCCCGGCGCCGGCGATCTGCTCGCCCGACATCCCGGCCAACGCGGTCGGGTCGGTCACCCGTAGCGCGGCGGCCTCGGTGGCGTTGTGAAGATTCTGGCCGAACAGGGTCGCCAGGCCGGAGATCTGCTGGTTGAGCTTGCGCAGTCGGATCGAGTCGGCAGAACCGAGCCGGGCGCCGGCGAGGACGAAATCCAGGTGGTAACGGTCGATCAGCGCCAACTCCTCCGGGCTCGGCGCCACCTCGATCGTTCCGTTTCGAACGGCCGCAGCAATGGTCCCGACCCGGCCGAACAACTCGGGGTCGAGCAGCAGCCGATCCCGATGGGCCGCCATCCTGGGGGCGAATTCGGTTTCCAGGGCACGGATCTCGGGGGTGGAACACGACGACACCAGATTGAAGAACAGGCTCGCGGTCCGGTCCAGCAGCCGCCCGGCCCGCTCCAGCGCGACCAAGGTATTTTCGATGGTCGGCGCCGCGGGATCATCGGTGATCACCTCGATCTCGACGATGTGCTCGGCGAAGCCGGCCTCGAACGCCGGGGCGAAATGATCAGCGGTGATCGCCTCGAACGGCGGCAGCCCGAAGGGCAGCGTTGACGGCTCGGCGAGCGGGTTCGCGCTGAACCCAGTGGTTTGGGCAGGCTGGGGCGAGAAGTGGTCAGGCCCCACATCAGCGCTCGTCACAGAATTGCCCCGGGTGAGTAGGCGGCAGCATCCGGGTGCGCGGCGACCACTTCGGCGATCTTTTTGACCACCGCAGCGACCTGTCCGGCGGCCACCCCGGTGAACGAGAGTGGCTCCGACATCAACGCATCCAGATCCTGGCGGGTCAGCGGCAGCCGATCGTCCGCGGCCAGTCGGTCGGGCAGGTCGTTGTCGGCCTGGCCGTTCTCCCGCATCGCCAGCGCGACCGCCACCGCATGTTCCTTGATCACCTCATGGGCGGTCTCCCGCCCGACACCGGCCCGCACGGCGGCCATCAACACCTTGGTGGTGGCCAGAAAGGGCAGGTAGCGGTGCAACTCCCGCTCGATGACCGCCGGGTAGGCGCCGAAATCGTCCAGCACCGTCAGCATCGTCTCCAGCAGCCCGTCGATCGCGAAGAAGGCGTCCGGCAGCGCGACCCGGCGGACGACCGAGCAGAACACGTCGCCCTCGTTCCACTGCGCGCCTGCCAGTTCCGCCGTCATCGAGCAGTAGCCGCGCAGGATCACCGCCAGCCCGCAGACCCGTTCGCACGAGCGGGCATTCATTTTGTGCGGCATGGCCGACGAGCCGACCTGGCCAGGCTGGAACCCTTCAGTCGCAAGCTCTGCGCCAGCCATCAACCGGATCGTGGTGGCCAGCGAGGCCGGACCTGCGGCCAGTTGGACCAGCGCCGAGACGACCTCGAAGTCGAGCGACCGCGGATAGACCTGCCCGACAGAGGTCAGGACCGGGGTCCCCGGGCCGGCCAACTCGGCCACCACCTCGGTCTCCAGGCTCATCAAGGCGTCGGCGGAGCCCAGCAGGTCCAGCATGTCCTGGCCGGTGCCGACCGGACCCTTGATGCCCCGCAACGGGTACCGGTCGAGTAACGACGAGATGCGTTGGTGGGCGAGCAGAACCTCGTCGGCGGCGGAGGCGAACCGTTTACCCAGGGTGGTGGCCTGCGCGGGGACGTTGTGCGATCGGCCGGCCATCACCAGATCGGCGTATTCGGCGGCGCGGCGACCGAGCCGGTCCAGTAGGGCCACCGTCCGGTCGCGCACCAGCGCCAGCCCGTGGAGGATCTGGACCTGCTCGACGTTCTCGGTGAGATCCCGGCTGGTCATGCCCTTATGGATCTGCTGATGCCCGGCGAGCGCATTGAACTCCTCGATCCGGGCCTTGACGTCATGCCGGGTGACCCGCTCCCGGGCGGCGATCGAGGCCAGGTCGACCCGGTCGACGACGGCCTCATAGTCGGCCAGCACCTGCGAGTCGACCGGCAGCCCCAGCCCGGACTGGGCCCGCAGCACCGCGAGCCACAGCTGCCGTTCGGCCACGATCTTGCGCTCCGGTGACCAGATGGCCAGCATCTGAGCGGAGGCGTAGCGGGCCGCCAGGACGTTGGCGACCGGGAGTGGCGCGGCGTCTGCAGAAGTGGGGTTTGGTTGGTCGCTCGGGAGTGACGAAGACGCAGCAGCGGGATCGGGAGGGGCAGTCACCCGCTCATTCTCCCAGCCGGCCGGAGTGACGATCCCCTCCCCGGCGGGCGCACGGGCCGGCGCGCTCCTAACCGAGCGTCCCGAGCACCGCCCGGCCGACCGCCACCAGTTGTGCAGCGGTCAACTTGCCGACGCCGCCGATCCGCTCAACCTCGACCTTGAATCCTTTGCCGTAGGCCGTCGCCGTCGCCCGCGCGTCGGCGGCCGAGCCGGCCAGACTCTGATCGCTCGTGCAGCCAGTGGTCGCTTTGCACGGCGGGGCGGCCCTGGACACGGTGATGTTGACGAGAGCCCCGCCGTCGGCCGGTCCGACACTCCGAGCCAAGCAACCATCAGGGAGGGCTTGAACCGCAAAGATCTTGGGCTCTGGCGAGACGCCCTTCAGAGCGTCCCGCGCAGCTTTCACCGCCGCGGCGTTCAGCGAGGGGCAGGCATCGTTGGCAAGACGGCCAGGCGCTGATGCCGGAGACGAGGCGGCGGCACCCGACGAGGCAAGAGTTGGCGGCGCTGCGGCGGTCGGGGCTGAGAATCCGGCACCGCCCGACGCTGCAGCACTGGATGCGGCAGCGCTGGATGCGGCAGAAGTGGATCCGGCAGCGCTGGACAAGGCAGCGCTGGACGCCGCGGCGCTCGACCCTGCGGCGTTGGGTCCGGCGCTCGAAGCTGCGGAGCCGGCAGCCCCGCCCTCGGCGGCGGAGGCTGTTCCGGCCGCGGAACTCGCCCCAGCGGCGGCTACCGTCGCGTCTGCGGCGATCGCCGAACTGGGGGCGGAGGTGGCGTTGCTGCTCACCCCGAGGTCCAGTTTCGGCACGATGACAACAGCCAGTCCGGCGACCACGGCGGCGATCAGCGCCCCTTTGGTCCAGCGGCTTCTGCGCTGCCGGGCGTCGATGCCGAGTCGTTGTTCACGCTTGGCTGCGGCGAGCACGGACAGCGGTGACAGCTCCGAAGGCGGGGCGTCGGCGACCAGCGCACCGAACAACTCGGCCACCGCGCGTTCGTCCGGTGTCGCGCCCGGCTCACGCTGACTGTCCACTACTGGTCACCTCCCTCACTGGGCTTTTCGTCGGACCTATCAGAATTGTTCGAGCCGCCCACACCCGCCGGACCGCCGGGCAACGCCTGCAACGCCTTCTTCAAGGCCGCCAGGCCGCGGGCGGTCTGCGACTTGACGTTGCCCTCCGAACAGCCGAGCGCGACGGCGGTCTGCGCGACATCCATTCCCTCGTAGTACCGCAGGACCAACGTCGCCCGCTGCCCGGCCGGAACCTGGTCCAGCGCACCCCGCATCAACTCCCGATCGGCCAGCGCGCCGGCGATGTCGAAGTCGTCGGCGGTTTCCGGCAGCACCTCGACCGCCCGTTCCCGCCGCCAGGGCCGGCGCGACTCGTCGATCGTCGCTCGCACCAGACACGAGCGGACGTATGCGTCGAGCGCGCCGCGATCGCGGATCCGATCCCAGGTGCCGTACAGCTTGACGAAGGCGATCTGGGTGAGATCGTCGGCCCGATGCCAGTCACTGCACAGCAGATATGCCGTTCGTCGAACATGATCCCGTCGCGCGGCGACATACTCGGAGAACTCGGCGTCCTCCGCTGGCCCCACGCGGACCTCCTGCCCTTCATGACGGGGTGACACCGGTCCGGCGTTGCATCGCGGCCAGCATCCCCGACCGGAGGACGGCGGAATGAAGTGGCCGGGGCAATCCATCTTCCCTTAT
The DNA here is from genome assembly GCA_038204125.1 of Mycobacteriales bacterium. Lineage (GTDB taxonomy): Bacteria > Actinomycetota > Actinomycetes > Mycobacteriales > Nakamurellaceae > Nakamurella. The sequence goes on along the minus strand of JBBRDH010000017.1, from coordinate 6,620 downwards.
GGCAGCATCCACAGACGTGCCGACCACGCCCAGCGCCGCCCCCGGTTCGCCGTCGAGCCGGACCGTCCTGATGGCTCTGGTCGGGCTGCTGATCGTGGCCGCCGTGTGGGGTTCGAGCTTTCCGCTGACGAAGAGCCTGCTGCACCGGATGACGCCGCTGAACTTCCTGGCGATCCGGTTCACCATCGCCGGCGGGTTGATGCTGCTCGTCTTCCACCGTGCCGTGCGTGCGCTGTCCCGCCCGGCGCTGCTGCGCGGGACCATCCTCGGCGCCACGTACGGGGTGGCGCAGATCGTCCAGACCCTTGGTCTGGCGCACACCTCCGCGAGCGTCAGCGGGTTCATCACCGGCCTCTACGTCGTGCTCACGCCGATGTGTGCGGCGCTGCTGCTCCGGACGGCGATCGGCCCGCGCGTCTGGATCGGCGCTGGGCTCGCAACCGTCGGTCTTTCGATCCTGGCGCTCAATGGGATGCAACTCGGCCTGGGCGAGGGGGTCACCGCGGTTTCAGCGCTGATCTACGCCCTGCACATCGTCGGGCTCGGCGCCTGGTCGACTCCTCGCAGGGCGCTGGGTCTGGCCGCGGTGCAGATCGTCGTCACCGGAGGGGTGTGCCTGCTCGTCGCAACAGCTGTCGAGCCTGGCGGGCTGATCCTGCCGCAGTCCACCTTCGACTGGGTTGCACTGCTCTATATGGCGGTGGTGTCGGGCGCTGTGGCGATGATCGTCCAGTCGTGGGCGCAGGCGTACCTCGCCCCGTCCAGGGCGGCGATCATCATGTCGACCGAACCGGGGTGGTCGGCGCTCTTCTCGATCACCTTCCTCGACGAGCCGTTGACCTGGCGCATCGGGCTGGGCGGATCAATCATGCTCACGGCCATGCTGCTGGTGGAATCCGGGCCGAGACGCAAGGGCGATGCCCCGCACACCGACGAAGTCCCCAAGCTAGCCGCCTGACCGGCCGGCAGCGAAAACCCCAAAGCCGCGGCCGTTGGTCCGGCTGGCCACCCGTCCGCAAAGTTCACCCGCCGGCCGGCCCGCCGGGTCGGTCAGGCGGCGAGTGGGACGACCCAGATCGGGGTGGTGGTCGGTTTCGTCGATCCGCCGGCCGGTTCGACGGTTACTCCTATGCCGGTGTCGCCGGCATGCACCAGGGTGGTTCCGGCGGTGTAACGGCCCTGGGCGTTCTTCTGCAGCACACCCGCCGAGGTCGCGCCGTTCTGGTGGATGACCCAGAGCTGATAGGCCTTGCCGCTGGGCACATCGGGCATCGCCGGAAGCTCGACCGTCGCCGCGTTGCAGGTCGGTGAGACGGTCACCTTCCCGCCGGTGCCGACAGTCGGGGTGAGCTCCCTGGTGTCCTTCGCGGCGGCCACGCAGGCGCTCGCCTCCGTCACCGGTGTCGGCCCGTTGTTGGCGATCACGATCGAGCCGCCACCGATGACGACCACGGCCGCGGCTGCTGCCAGCAGGGACTGTGGCCGGCGGTACCACTTGGCACGCAATGGGATCACCGGCGCGAGCGGGTACTCGGCAACGTCGGCCCGATGGCCGGTGGATACCGGTTGCGCGGTATCCACGGAGATATCCGGCGGGCGGGTTTGCGCCTCGCCGCCCAGGACCAGCGGCGGGAGTTGCGGGATCTGAGCGATCCGGGACATCACCGATTCACGCAGGCTCGCCGGCGGCGCCTCGGCCGCCGTGGAACCCAGGATCGCTGCGGTCTCCAGAAAGCCGGTCAGCTCGGCGGAACAGGTCGGGCAGGAGGCGAGGTGGGAGGTGAATTCCGCCGACTCGTCGCTGCCGAGGGAGTCGAGCGCCATGGCGCCGGTGTCGAGGTGCAGCTCGCCCGCATTGTGGTATCGGTGGCTCGTCATGCTTCCACTCCCATGCAGTCGCGGAGGCGGATGAGTCCATCCCGCAACCGGGTCTTGATCGTGGGCAACGGTGTGGACAGCAATTCCGCCACCTCACGATAGGTATAGCCACTGAAATACGCCAAGGTCACGGATTCCTTCTGCAACTCCGTCAGAGTACCGAGGCACTTCTGTACAGCTCTGCGTTCGAACCGGGCTTCGACGGCCTCGACAACAGAGTCGACGTCGGGTTCGTGGGAACGGTGCGCCACCTTCAGTTCCCGGTCGGTGGCGGCCTGAGCCGACCGCACCCGGTCGACCGACCGGGCATGGGTCAGCGCCATGATCCATGAGGTTGCCGACCCCCTGGAACTGTCGAACCGGCTCGCCCGCCGCCAGATCTCGAGGAATACCTCTTGGGCGACCTCTTCGGCCTGGTCCGGATTGCGGACGACCCGCCGCGCCAGGCCGAAGACCCGGCCGGAAAACGTTCCGTACAAATCCTCGAACGCCACGCAATCGCCGAGCGCCACGCGCTGCAGCAGCTCTTCAGCGGGCAGGGCGGCCCCGGCTGCGGGTTCCGGAACATCCCGGGCCTTCCCGATGCCTCGCAGGACAGGGCTGGTGGTCATGGCCTCCGGCTTTCGGTCTGGGGGGCTTTTGGTCTGGGTGGCTTTCAGTGTGTAGGGCTTTCGTGAAGGGCCGCAGATCAGCTCAAAAGCGGCCGCCGAACCGGAAGGTCCGGCGTGATCATTCCCCCGTGATTCGACACCGCCCGTCGGTCGGATGGGCGGCTGATTACCGAACCCTTACTGATGGGCGCAATGTCCCCGGACCGGTCCGCCCGGCGCGACAATGGACGCGGGAGCCGCGCCCACCTGCGACTTTCGATACCCAAAAGACCGGTACCCCGCACTCCGATTGGACCCGATCCACCATGGCAACTCCCATCCCGGCCGCCGTTCGCGCCGAAGCACGTTCATGACCACAACCTCCCGACCCACCGTTCCGGACGGATCCAGGGCCGAGGTCGGCCGCCGGACGTGGCAGCCCGGAATCGGCGGCGCCGCCCTGGTCGGACTGATCTCGGTCGGCCTGGCGATCGGGCTCGCTGAGCTGTTGTCCGCGCTCGGCGTGTGGCTCGGGCTGCTGACGACCGGTTCCTCGCCGACCAACGCGCTCGGGTCGACCTTCATCTACTTCACCCCCGAATGGCTCAAACATCTCGCCATCCAACAGTTCGGGCAGCATGACAAGGACGCCCTGCGGATCGGCATGTATCTCACGCTGGCGATCGTGGCCCTGCTGGTCGGCCTGGTCGCCCGCCGCAGTCCGCGGATCGCGGCCATCGCGACCGTCGTCCTGGTGCTCGTCACCATCGGCGCCGTCTACTTCACCAGCGGCACGATTGCGTTCGATGCGCTGCCGATCATCGCCGGCGGTGCAGCCGGTCTATACCTGCTGATCACTGCTTTCCGGCGCACCATCGAACCTGGGTCGTTGACCGCGGCAACCGTCAGGGACCCTGGTTCGGCCCCCGTCGCCGACACCCGCCTCGAGCCTGCAGGCCAGCCGGTTCCGGCCGCTCAGGATTGGTACGACAGCAAGCCCGGTTCGTCGGGGGCGGATCACCCGATGGCCCTGGCGAGCGGCGGCAAGGTCCTCAACAACAATGCGCACCACGGCAAGGGCCCCGGCAGCAAGGTCCGCGGCAGCAATGCCGGCGGCAGTGCCGTCGACCGGCGGCAGTTTTTCCGGCTGGCTGCACTGGGTGCCGCAGTCGCGGTCGTCGCCGGCGCCGTGTCGCGGTGGATTCCCTCTACCGCACAGGTGACAGCAAGCCGGGCGAAGGCCGTTGTGCCGGTGCCGGCTGAGAAGCTGAAGATCCCGGAGAACACCGACTTCAACATCAACGGCCTGAGCCCGTACGTGACGCCCAACAGCACTTTCTACCGGATCGACACGGCCTTCGTGCCGCCGAATCTGACCGCGGAGGATTGGCGGTTGCGGATCCACGGCCTGGTGGACCACCCGATCACCATCGATTACAAGCAGTTGCTGGAGCGGCCGCAGATCGAGCGGGCAATCACCCTGACCTGCGTCTCCAACGAGGTCGGCGGCGGCTACGTGGGTAACGCCACCTGGGTCGGCGCCCGGTTGGACGCGCTGCTCAAGGAGGCCGGACCCCAGGCAGGTGCCGACGCCGTGCTGTGCACCAGCGTCGACAGCATGACGATCTCCGCGCCGCTGGAAGCGCTGACCGACGGTCGGGACGCGATGCTCGCGGTGGCGATGAACGGCGAAGTTCTGCCTGTGCCGCACGGCTTTCCGGTGCGCATGGTGGTTCCAGGACTCTACGGCTACGTGTCCGCGACCAAATGGGTGGTGGACCTGGAGGTCACCAAGTTCTCGGAGATCAGCGCCTACTGGACGAGCCGCGGCTGGTCCGACCACGGACCGATCAAGACCGCGTCCCGTATCGACGTCCCCAAGGGTGTCTCCCATTTCGCTCCGGGACCGGTTGCCATCGCCGGCGTGGCGTGGGCTCAGCACCGGGGCGTCAAGTCGGTCGAGGTGCAGATCGACGACGGCCCCTGGGTCCAGGCGGAACTGTCCGGTGAGCTGTCCAAAGACACCTGGCGGCAATGGAAGTACGCCTGGAAGGCGACCTCCGGCACCCACAGCGTGCGTTGCCGGGCAACCGATCTCACCGGCAACGTGCAGGACGCAACGCCACGCGACGTGATCCCGGACGGAGCCACCGGCTACGACTCCCGCACCGTCATCATCACCTGAGGCGGCCTTTCCGGGTACCCGGTCAGACGATGCAAATCGAGCACCGGCGATTCCACCGGATGGCAGCGGGAACTGAACCGGCATGACGTCAGAAACGCAAGATCCAGCTGACCCCGCCAGCACAGCCGACGCGAGGAAGGTTGCCGACCTCGCGAAAGGCATCCGGATCGCGATGTTCACCACCATTGACGAACACGGCCACTTCGTCAGCCGCCCGATGGCACAGCAGGAAGTCGAATTCGACGGCGACCTGTGGTTCTTCGCCGACAGTGGTTCCCGAAAGGTGACCCACCTCAAGGCGAACCCGGCCGTCGGGGTCACTCTGGCCTCGAACGACACCTGGATCTCGCTGTCCGGCACCGCCGAGGTCGTCCACGACGCCGGCAAGACCAAGGAACTGTGGAACGCCTGGGTCGAAGCCTGGATGCCACAGGGCCCGGAGGACGCGAGCGTCGTGTTGATCAAGTTCAATGCAGACACCGCCGAGTACTGGGACACCCCCGGCGGGCGGATCGCGTCGATCATCAGCTTCGTCAAAGCCAAGGTCACCGGCGAGCCGTATGACGGCGGGGAGAACGAGAAGGTCGAGCTCTGACGCTCTTCACGGGCTTGGCGAGGCGGCGTGCAAGTATGGCCGATGACCATTATCGCTGCCCCTGACCACACCGCCTCCCCATCGCGGCAGCGGGTGGTGCTGGTGACCGGCACCTCGTCCGGTATCGGTCTGGCCGCGGCCGTCGCCGCAGCGGTCGCCGGGTGGACCACTGTCGCCACCCTGCGGAACCCGGCCAGGGCCGAGGCGCTGAAACAAGCCGCGGCAGCCGTCGGCGTCACGCTGGACATCAGGGCTCTGGACGTGACCGACCCGGCCTCCATCGCCGCCTGCCTCAACGGTGTGCTGGCCGACCACGGCCGGTTGGACGCGCTGGTCAACAACGCCGGCGCGGCCCACGTCGGCACCGCGGAGAACGACGACATGGCCGAGATCAGGGCGTGTCTCGAGGTGAACTTCTTCGGGGTGGTCGCCATGACGAAGGCTGCCCTGCCGCACCTGCGGGTGTCCGGCGGGCGGGTGCTGACGGTGAGCAGCGTGGGCGGGGTCGTCGGTCAGCCGTTCAACGAGGCGTACTGTGCGGCGAAGTTCGCGGTCGAGGGCTACATGGAATCGCTCGCGCCGGTCGCTGCGACGGTCGGGGTGACGATCGGCGTCGTCGAACCCGGTGCGGTGGCCAGCGAGTTCGTCACGAACCTGGGGATGGACCCGGCAGCGATGATCGACGAAGCCGGCCCTTACGGACCGGCTCTGCAGAACTACCTTGCCAGGGTCAGCGGGCAGTTCGCCACGAGCGCCCAGCCGGCCACGGAGGTGGCCGACGTCATAGTGGGACTGTTGGCCGCGGACGAATTGCCATTCCGCAGCCAAACCTCCACCTCCGCAACAGGATTCGCCGGTATCAAGCTCGGCGATCTGGACGGCAGCGCGGTACAGGAGCTCACCCGGGCCTGGGTCGCGGGCTGAGCCTGGAACTCAGGTGGCCGGATCTCAGCGGCGGTGACCGACCGACTTCCGGCTCCGCCCCGCTACGGCGGTCACCGCTACGGCGACGCCGGCGATCAGGGCGATCCACATCACGGTCTTCACGATGAATCCGACGAGCGCACCGACGACGATCAGCGCGATCCAGACCAGCAGGATGATGCCGACAATTCGCAGGACCTTGTTCATGGTGTCCGTTCCTTCTGTTGATGGTGGTCGTCCGGCAGCCGATCGGCGGACCGACCGGATGCCCGGCTTGTACCTCTCTCCAGAGTGCCCTGTTTGGATTCGCCGTGCCTCCGGGTGGGACCCTGATCTTTGCGCCGGGTCAACCCTGAGCCTCCGGATCAACGTCCGAGGAACTTCTCCATCGCCTCCAGTGCTCCATCGATGGTGGCGGTGGAGCCGGCGAACGACAGTCGCATGAAGT
>JBBRDH010000016.1:0-53190 GCA_038204125.1 Mycobacteriales bacterium | reverse complement strand
ATGGATACGGCGGAGGAACTCGCCGGACTCGGCGCCCTGGATCACCCGGTGGTCGTACGTCGAGGTCAGGGTCATGACGCGCGAGATGCCGAGCTCGGACAGCGTCTGGTCGCTCGCGCCCTGGAATTCGGCGGGGTATTCCATCGCGCCGACGCCGACGATCGTGCCCTGCCCGGCCATCAGCCTGGGCACCGAGTGCACGGTCCCGATGCCGCCGGGGTTGGTCAGCGAGATGGTCGTCCCTGCAAAGTCTTCCGCGGTCAAGGACCCGGCCCTGGCCTTCCGCACGACTGCCTCGTAGGCACTCCAGAACTGGGTGAAATTCATTCCCTCGCAGTTGCGGATGGGCACCACGGCGAGCGCCCGCTGTCCGTTCCTGCCCGGTAGGTCGATGGCCAGGCCGAGGTTGATGTGCGCCGGGGTGACCACCTGCGGCTTGCCGCCGACGTCGGCGAAATGTCGGTTCATCGCCGGATAGTCCTTGAGCGCCCGGATGATCGCGTACCCGATGATGTGGGTGAAGGACACCTTCCCGCCGCGATTGCGGCGGAGGAAATTGTTGATGACGATCCGGTTGTCGGCGATCAGCTTGGCCGGCACCGCCCGGACCGACGTCGCGGTCGGCACCTCCAGTGAGGTGGTCATGTTGCGGACGACCGCCGCGGCGGCGCCTCGCAGTGGCGCCGACACCTCTTCGGGGCCGGCGGTCTTCTCGGCGATCCGGGCGGCCTTGGCCGCCTGGTTGACGATCAGATCGTCGGGCGTCGCGGTCGTCGCCGGGGCACCCGGCTTCGCGGCCATCTTCGCCTGCGCTGCCTTCGCCTCGGGCGTGGTCGGCGCGCCGGTGGTCGCGGCGGTGGAGCCGGGCGGAGCCGGAGTGTCACCTGCTGGATCGGCCGGGGAGCTGCTGGGCGGAGCGGTCGGGGGGGCAACGGTCGGCGGCTTGGGGGCCGCGACGGGCGCCGAGATCACCGAAGCGGCCGGTGGCGCGCTGGGCCGGCCACCGTTCGCGGCCGGGCCGACCCCGGCCGTGGGGCCGTTCGGTGAGGAATTCCCGTGAGAGGAGTCGGGCTGGGACGGAGCACGGTCGGAGGGAGCACGGTGGGAGGGAGCACGGTCGGAGGGAGCACGTTGGGAGGGAGGGGGAGGCACGAACGGGGCTGACTTCGCCGGCTGGGGACTGGGGACAGGTTGCGCAGCGGGCTTCGTCGCAGCGGCGACCGTCGCATCGGCGACCTTCGCATCGGCGACCTTCGCAGCTGTGGTCGCCGGGGCAGGGGCCCCGTCGCGGTTCTCGGTGTTCTCGGCGGCCAGTGCCTTGCGGTGCTCGGCGACCGGATCGGAGAAGAAGTCCCGCCAGATCTGCTCGACACTCGATGGATCCTCGAGGAACTGGTGGTACTTCTCCTCGACGAACCAGTCGTTGGGACCGAATTCCGGGGCCGTGGTGGCTGACGACACTGTCGTTTCCGCCTTCTTCATTCTGGACGATGTGTAGACCTGCCCAGGCTAGTCCGATCCGTTACCCCGGGAAGTGTCGGCCACGCCACCCCCTGGTGCTCGCGGAACGCTGCCCGGCTCTGCGATGTGGTCGTCGCAGGCAGCTGCGGAGTGCCTCAGCCGAAGGCGTCCACCCCGGTCAGCGCCCGGCCGATCGAGAGCTGGTGGATCTCGGCCGTGCCCTCGTACGTCAGCACCGTCTCCAGGTTCGCGGCGTGCCGCATGACCGAGTATTCGCCGGTGATCCCGTTGGCGCCCAGGATGGTTCGACAGGTTCGGGCGATGTCCAACGCGGTGCGGGTGGAGTTCAGCTTGCCCATCGAGACGGCCGCCGGTGTGGTCACCCCCTCGTCGGTGCCCCGGCCGATGTGCAGCGCCATCAGGTAGGCCCCGGTCCAGGCCGTCGCCATGTCCGCCAGCTTGGCCTGGGTGAGCTGGAACGCGGCCAGCGGCTTTCCGAACTGGGTGCGGGTGGCGGCGTAATCGATTGCAGTGGCCAAGCAGTCCCGGGCAGCGCCGAGCGCGCCGAAGGTGATCCCGGTCCTGGCCTGGGTGAGGCACGACAACGGCCCGCGCAGGCCGGCCACCCCGGGGAGCATCGCCGACTCCGGAACGTCGACCGACTCGAGGACCAGTTCCGCGGTGGTGGACGCGCGTAGCGACAGTTTGTGCTGCACCTCACGGGCCGAGAAGCCGGGCGAGGTGGTCGGGACCAGGAATCCCCGCACCACGTCGGCCCCACCCGCCGCGTCGGCCAGCTTCGCCCAGATCACCGCGACATCGGCGATGGTGCCATTGGTGATCCACATCTTGACCCCGTCGAGCCGGAACCCGTCGGCCGTCCGGACTGCCCGGGTCCGCATCGAGCCCGGGTCGGAGCCGGAGTCCGGTTCGGTCAGCCCGAAACAGCCGATGAGCTCGCCGGCCGCCATGCCGGGCAGGTAGCGGTCCTTCTGTTCGTCACTGCCGAAGGCCCAGATCGGATACATGGCCAGCGACCCCTGCACCGAAACCAGTGACCGGACGCCCGAATCCCCGGCCTCCAACTCGAGGCAGGCGAGGCCGTAAGCGGTCGCCGACGTTCCGGCGCAGCCGTAGCCCGTCAGGTGCATTCCGAGCAGACCGGCGGTACCGAATTCGGCGGCCAGCTCGCGGGCCGGCAGCGTCCCCTCCTCGTACCACCGGGCGATGTGCGGGCGGATCAACTGGTCGACCAGACCACTGGTGGTGGCGCGGATCTCCTTTTCCTCTGGGGAGAGCAGCCGATCGGTGGCCAGCAGATCAGCGGGAGGTGGCGTGGTGCGCTCCGCCATGTTGGCCTCTCCTGTTCGTTGGTGGGGAAGGTTGTCGGCTTGATTGTGGCGGTTGCGGTCGCCAACGGCCGATTTCAGCGGGACATCGGGCACATAGTGCGCGGCGCGAGTAAGTTGAGCACCCAAAACGACGCTCGCGGAGGAGTGGTCATGCCCGTCTTCATGGTCGAACGGAACTATGCGGAGAAGATGCAGCCCGACCTCGAGGGAGCGGAGGCGATCAATCTCATCAATGACGACGAGGATGTCCGCTGGCTGTACTCCTTCCTCTCGGCCGACAAGCGGAAGAGCTACTGCCTGTACGAGGCGGAATCGGCGGACGCCATCCGCCGGGCGGCGGCGCGAGCCGGCCTACCGGCCGACGTCGTCGTCGAGGTCACCAACCAGGTGCATTCCGACGGGTCACTGCATCCGGTCTCCGGCTGACGGAGGCAAACCGGGCCGCTTGCGTCCGGTTGGCCGCGCCGGTCTTCATGAGGATGCTCCTGACATGGTTGGCAGCCGTGTTCTCGCTGATCACCAGGGTTTCGGCAATTTGCCGGTTGCTCAACCCGTCGCCGATCAGGTTGAGCACCTCCGATTCGCGGGCGGTCAGCCCGGCCGGCCGGACCGGCCCGGGCTCGAATGAATTCAACAGTCGCCGCACTCGAACCAGACCGTGTCGGTCGCTGAGCACAGCGGCCCGTTGGGCCATGCAGTCCACTCGGGCCGCAGGGGCGCCCGCCCGCCTCAGATGGCCGGCATGGCAGACAAGGGTGGTCGCGACGTGCACCGGCGAACCCATCCGGGCATCCATCTCCAGCGCTGCGGCGAACCGGTTGTCCGCGGTCGGGAGCCCCAGCACAGATTCCACACCACCCAATTGGCGATCCGCGCTGCCCATCGCCGCCAGAAATTCGCCGCCCAGCAGGTTGAGGCCGGCGTATTCGAGGATCAGTGGATGCAACTGCTCGGCGGCCTGCCGATCCTCCAGCCAGGTCGCCGCCTCGCAGAGAAAGCCGAGCACGGCCGGCCACGTCGAAGACGTCCGAAGCTGCGGCAGTTCGCGCGCGATCAGCATTCGCAGCACGCGTGCCGCGGGCTCCCGCAACTCGAGCTCGCAATACAGCGCGAGCAGGCCGGGTGCCCAGTGAACGGCCGGATCCTCCCGGCCCGTCACCAGAGTGCGGGCCCGCTCCAGCCCGCCCGCCTCGCGCCTGATGATGAATTGCTGAAGTCCGGCGGCGCCGTCCGTGCCGCCGTCGGGCCCGAATGACCGGCTCAGTTCTGCGGCTTCCGCGAGCAATTTCCTCGCCGGGGCAAAGTCACCCTGGATGAAGAGACGGAAGACAGACATGCAGTGCTGCACCCATTCCCAGAACGGCTCACCGGTGGCGCGCACGGTTCTGACGAAATCGGAATCGGCGGCAGCGAGGCCGACGGGATCGCCGGTGATGTAGGAGACTGCACCGCGGTAATGCGCAGCCGGCCCTAGGTGACTCAGCTGGTCCACCTGATCGGCCATCGAACTGAGTTCCAGCGTCCGCTCCAGTTTTCCGGGCAGGATTGAGGGGCTCATGCCGTCGTGCAGGCCGATCTCGAGGGCCATGGCCAGCAGTCGGTTGTCGCCCTTGCTGCGAGCGAGCGCCACTGCTCTGGCGCCGTGCAGTAGGGCAGTCGCAAAATCGCCCGAGAACGCATGCGCCCGGCCCAGTGAGGCAAGACCGCAGACGTAGTCGTCGCTGGCTGGATCGACGGTGGCCACGGCGGCCGCCAGCAGCTGCACTGCGCGTTCGCCCGGTTGCCCGGTCCGCCAGGACGCCTCCTCGAATCCGATGGCGGCCCGCAACCGGTCCAACCCAGCTGCCGTCTTCGTCAGCTGCTCGTTGATTTCCCTGGCCCGAACGAACTTGGAGGCGTGCAGGTAGCTGCGGGCAGACTGCAGCCGCAGCTCGTCGCGTTGCCCCGGCACGTCGGTGATCGCAGCTGCCCGCTCGAAGAATCTGGCAGCTTCCTGATGGGCCAGCGCGGTTTGCGCCGCCTCCGCAGCCAGCACCAGGTATTGCACCGCCTTGGCGCCATGACCGAGCGACTGGGCGCTGGCGTAATGGTGGGCAAGCCGCTGGATCCTCAGATCAGCTGCCGGGAAACGTGTTTCGAGTACCCCTGCGATACGGGCGTGATCACTTGCCCGCTGATATTGGGTCATCAGATCCAGGACTGCCTGGCGCGCAATGGCGTGCGGGAATCGGAAGACGCCGTCCTGGGTGCGTACCGGCTCGAGAAGACCGACTGCGGTGGCGGCGTCGAGCCCGGCGAAGGCGGCGACCGGGTCCATGGCGTCGCCGTCCGAACAGACGGCCGCCAATAGCGCGACGGAAAATTCCTCCCCGATCACCGCCGCCGTTTCGACGGTTCGGCGGAGCAGCGCAGGCATGCCGGCAAGCCGATGCGAGATGTTGTCGCAGACCGACTCCGGAGCGCGGAGCTCGACCTCCCCCAGCAAGGACAGGTCAAGGCGCGCATGGGGATCGGCGGTCGCGGACAGGTCCCGCAGCACTTCCCGCAACAGGAACGGGTTGCCGCCGGTCTGGTCACGGAGCACTGCCGCAGCCCCGCGTGCCGCCCGCGCGCTCACCCGGGCCCCGCGGATCAGGAATTCGGTGATGTCCTCGGTGATCAGTCCGCCCAGATCGATCCGTCGCACGCCGTCCAGCCGGTACAACGACGCAATGGTGCTGACCAATTCGCCCGAACGATCCGGGGGCGTGGTCCGATGGGTGGCGAGGATGAGCAGGCGCGCATCTTCAGTCCGCTGCACCAGGTATCGCAACAACTGCAACGACGTGTCCCCGGCCCACTGCAGGTCCTCGAGCACCAGCACCAGTGGCTGCACGCGGGCGGCAGCGAGTACGGCCCATACGTATGCCTGGAACAGTTGTCGGGTGAACTGCTGCCCGGAGGCCGCGTAGATTCCTGGCCGGTCGACCCCGACTATTGTGCGCAGCCGCTCCAGCTCGCCGTTGCCGCTTCCGTCAACGGCAAGGCGTCCTTCGACGATGGCGGGAAGGAGCACCTCGACCGGTTCGACGAATGGCTGATAAGGGGCACCCATGTTGTCGACGCACCGGCCGAGCAGGACAGCGGCGCCCAGGCCCTGCCAAGTCGCGGTGGCCTCGGCCACGATTCTGGATTTTCCGACGCCGGATTCGCCGCCCACGAAGACCACCTGGCGCTCGCCGCTCTCGGCCAAATCCCATGCCTGCTCGAGACTTGCCGTTTCCCGGCTCCTTCCGACAAAGGGCGACGCTGCTCCACCACCCCATCGGAAGGGCAGCGGTGGAGGACTCCAGCCAGGCACGAATAGGACGCTACCCGGTGCGGCAGAGTCGGTCGATGGTCAGAAATGACTAGTACGGCCGGCTGGCCGGATCCCCCATTCCGGTCATGCGGACAAAACCGCGGAGCTGGATCCTCAAATAGCTTCCACCCTGGAAGCCTTTATTCCGAGGAGCTGCCATGACTGTCCGAAGTGCTGTCACCCTGCGAAGGGCAACCGCCGCGGCGATTGTCGGCGTGGCCTGTCTCGCGCTGGCGCCGGGAATTGCCGAAGCCCAGCGGCCCTGGCCCGGCCCGGGCACCGCGGTCACCGACTGGGACGCCAATGCCGGCCGCGCCGCCATCGCCGGCTGCCTGTCTCCCGGCAACGACCCGCTGCACGAGTCAAGGTTGTATGCAATGACCAGCATTGCGGTCAGTGATGCATTGAATGCGATCGACCGGCGATCCGCGCCCTATGCAGTCGATTTTCACGTACCAGGGTGGACATCCGCTCCGGCAGCCGTTGCCGCGGCTGCACACGGGGTCCTGGTTCCCCTGCTCCGAGAGCTGGAGGTCGACTTCGGACCGACCTGTATCAATGCCGGCGTGGCAAGCGTCGAAGGCGACTATGCCGCGGCGATCGCCCGGATTCCGGCCGGAACGGCGAAGACCGCAGGCGTGCAGGCAGGATCCAGGGCGGCGAAGGCGGTGCTGGCACTGCGCTCCCACGACGGCTCCAACACCCCGCTGCAGGATCCAACCTACCCGCAGGGCACCACACCGGGGGCCTACCGATTTACTCCGGGCCAGACATTTGCGTTCGCAGTCGGCTGGGGCAAGGTCACCCCCTTCGTGCTTCGCAACAGCAATCAATTCACCCCGGCGCCGCCCTATCCGGTGACCGGCAAAAAGTATGCGGCCGACCTCAACGAGATCAAGCGGCTCGGCGGGGACGGCGTGACGACACCGAGTGCGCGTACCCCGGAGCAGACCGAAATCGCGCGGTTCTGGGTGGAGAGTTCGCCACTGGCGTGGAACAGGATCGCCCGGGCGCTGGCCACCTCTGCGCACCTTGACCTCTGGCAGCAGGCCAGGCTCTACGGACTACTCAATATCGCGCAGGCAGATGGCTACATCGGTTCTTTCCAACACAAATATGTCTATAACTATTGGCGGCCGGTGACGGCCATTCGCAATGCGGACACCGACGGCAATCCGCGGACCACCGGCGATCCGACCTGGACACCGTTGGTGGCCACTCCGCCCATTCCCGACTACGACTCCGCACACGCGGTCGAAGGTGCGGCTGCGGCAACCGTTTTCCGTAACTTCTTCAAGACGGACCGGTTCTCGTTCAGCGCGTGCAGCCTGACCCTGCCCGCCGGGAGCACCTGCAACGACGCACACCCGGTGCTGCACCACTTCACCCGCTTCTCCCAGGCGGCCGATGAAAACGGCGTTTCCCGCGTCTATGTCGGTTTCCACTTCCGGCATGCCGTTGACGCGGGGCTGACCGACGGGCACCAGATCGGCCGGTGGGCCACCACGCACGCGCTGCGGCCGGCCTGCGACGTCTAGCCGAAGATCTGCATTCCCTCCCCCCGTCGGGCGGTTGACCGGCGGGGGGAGCGTTGCGCGTGAGGAATCGCTGTGCGAGGTTTCGGCGCCGTCATATTCCGGTAAGGAATGTGCTCTGGCGTAATGGAGCGGCCTGCCGAGAGACTGGCAACCGTCCCCCGGTCCAGCAATGAATCGGGTCCACCACCGAAAGGAACTCCGTTGAGAAAGTCACTCGCTCTGTACGGGGCCGCAGTCATCGCGGCCGGTCTCGTATTCGCCCCGGCCGCCCAGGCCTCGGGGCCGAGTTCCGGTTCCGGGCGCACTCTTTTCGTCTCGAGTGCCGTCGAGCATCCCGACGACACCGTCACCCTTCCGCTGTTCCACGGCACCAGTCGGGGCCGGTCGGTGTCCTTCATCGTGCTGGACGCATCGACGAGCAACGCCGCGTCACACTACGGAGTCAACAGGTCCAACAAACTTGCCAACGCCAAGGGCACCGCCGCAGTGCAGCGGGTGTCGGTGTCGGCGGCGGGGATCGATTTCCCGGCGTCCGTCGACTTCACCCCCCAGCGGCAGGTGGTGGCCGGCCCGACGGGTTTCCCGCCGGCAGTTGCCACCCCGGGCGCGGTGGGTGAGCCAGGGTATTCCTCCCTGATCGAACTGCCGGACGGCACGATCCTCGACGCGCCGCAGATCGCGAACGGCTCGGGTCAGGCGGACAAGGTCGTCTCGTTCGATCCGGCGGCGAAGACGGTGACCTACCGCGAAACCAAGGGCTTCTCCCGCAACCAGCCCGTCCACTACGTGTCGACCGAGGCGTCCGACCCGGCTGTCGCCGCCCTCGAGGACGTGACCTTCGCCCCGGCCCTGGCTGCCGCGCCCTTCGCCGGCGGAGACGGAACGGACTCCGCGCGGGCCGGCCTCGCTGCGTTCGTCAACGGCCAGACCGGCGCCACGAATCCAAATCGCCAAGGCTTGAACTCCGCCCTGCTGGACGGCTTCGACCCACTCAACAACCTGGCGTGGAACCCGTCGCAGGGTCGGTACAGCCCGGTCTGGGACGTCTTCCCGGCCGCTTGGACGGGCGCCGCGATCGCCACCCACCGCAATCTGCGGCAGACTGCATTCGCCGACGTCGCTGATCTGGCGAAGAACGGACTGATCACCGGACCGGGCGGAGCTCCCTTCGGACCCGGCGGATTCGTCGTGATCTGCCCGATCATCAGCCAGGGCTGACCTCGCCTCAGCCGGCGCTGAACTCGCCCACACCCTGGGCCCGCCCCCACGATCAGCCCGACCGTGTCCGGATCTTCTCCGCTGAGGGGATCCGGACACAGTCCTGTCACCTGCCGTGCGGTCCGTGCAGCGGCTGCCGATCGCCGACCTACCGGCTCCTGCACGACCGGCGGGATGTCAGGGCGCCTGGGCGTACAGCCGGGCGTAGACGCCGCCGGCACGGAGCAGATCGGCGTGCTTGCCGGTCTCGACCACCCGGCCCCGGTCCATCACGATGATCCGGTCGGCTCGCGCCGCGGTGGTCAGTCGGTGGGCGACGACGATGGTGGTCCGGCCGCGGGCCAGCCGGTCGGTGGCGGCGAGCACCGCGGCCTCGGCGGCCGGGTCGAGGGCCGCGGTCGCCTCGTCGAGGAGGAGCAGGTCGGGCTGGACGAGTTCGGCTCTGGCCAGCGAGATCAGCTGCCGCTGCCCGGCGGACAGGTTCCGGCCCCGCTCCTCGACGCGACTCGCGAAGCCGTCGTGCAGCGCCGCGACCGCGCCGATGGCGCCGACGGCCCTGGCGGCGCTCTCCACCTCGGCGTCGCTGGCCTGGGGTCGGCCGTAGGCGATGTTGTCCCGCACCGTGCCGGTGAACAGATGCGGTTCCTGTGGGACGACACCGAGCCGCCGCCGGTAGGAGCCGGCGTCGAACACCCGGATGTCGGTGCCGTCGACGGTGATGGATCCCTGCGAGACGTCGTAGTACCGGGCGATCAACTTCACCAGCGTCGACTTTCCGGCGCCCGTCGGCCCGACGACGGCGATCGTCTCGCCCGCCCGGATGTCCAGGTCGATGTCGGTCAGTGCCGCGGCGGCGCCGTCCTGCGCCGTGGAGTACCGGAATCCGACACCTTGGGCGGCGACCTGACCGGACAGCCTGGGCGCCGGGATCGGCCGGGCGGCATCAGGTGTCGACGTCGCGGTGTCGAGCAGTTCACCGATCCGGGTCATTCCTACGCTCGCCTGCTGATAGCCGTCGAAGATCTGCGAGAGCTGTTGGATCGGTGCGAAGAACGAGTCGAGGTACAGCACGAAGGCCAGCAGGGTGCCGGCACTGACCGCACCAGAGGCCACCCGGTCCGCGCCGACGCCCAGGACGAGCGCCGCGATCAGTTCGCTGAGCAGGGCGACGAACGGGAAGTAGATCGAGATCGCTGTCTGGGCGCGCATTCTCGACCGGCGGTAGTCCTCGCTCCGGGCGGCGAAACCGGCAGCGTTGGTCGACTCCCGGCCCAGTGCCTGGGTGACCCGCATACCGGACACGTTCTCCTGCAGATCGGCGTTGACGATGCCGACCTTCTCCCGGGCCTCCGTGTAGGCCTTCGAGGAGTAGCGCCGGAACAACACGGTGGCCACTGCCAGCGGCGGCAGGGCAGTGAATGCCAACAGTGCGAGCCCGGGATTGAGGAACACCAGAATCACTGCGATCCCGGCGAAGGTGGCGAGCGACACCACCGAGGTGACCAGCCCGGTCTGGAGGAACGCGGACAGCGCGTCGACGTCGGTCGTCATCCGGGTCATGATCTTGCCGGCCATTTCGCGCTCGTAGAAGTCCAGGCCGAGGCGTTGCAGGTGGCGGAACTCGCGGATTCGCAGCCCGAACAGCACGGACTCGCCGACCCGCCCGGTGACGATCAATTGCCAGCGCTGGATGAGGTAGTCCGCCGCCACGACGGAGAGAGCGATCAGCGACGCAGTCCACACCACACCGATCGCGCCCTTGGTCACGCCGTGGTCGATGCCCTGCTTGATCAGGACCGGGAGCGCCAGCGCCGCTACTGCGTCCACGGTGATGAGCACGACCGCGAGGATCAGCAACCGGCGCACCGGGTGCAGTGTCCGCCGTAGCGAGAAACCCTGCGTCGCAGGATTCTTCGACGCGCCGGTCGACAGAATTGGCTCCGGGTCGGGGATTGCTCTCGCGTAGGACGATTCGGCCGGCGGCGGGTCTGTCGCCGGTGGGAGTTTCGCCACCCGGGCGAGCAGATCGGGGGTCGCTGGGAGCGAACCGAACATGCCGCCCATCGGGCCGCCACCGCCGCCGCCACCGCCACCGCCGCCGGCGGCCGCCCGTTCGGCGGCGACCCGCAGCGACCGGTCGACGGGACCGGCGTCGACGGTGGGCCAGAGGGCGGGGGTGATCCCGTCGCTGGTCCGGCCGGCCAGCCCGGGATCTGGCGCGGTGACACCCCCCGCCTCGTCGAGGTCGTCGGTGTCGCCGCCGAGCAGTTCCCGATAGGGCGGGCAGGACGTCAGCATTTCCGCGTGCGTTCCGGCCGCAATGACCCGGCCGTCGACCACCATCGCGACGGTGTCGGCCAGCGCCAGGGTGCTGCGCCGGTGCGCGATCAGAATGGTGGTGCGGTCGGCCGTCAACCGGTGCAGGGTGCTGTGGATCGCGGCCTCGGTCGCCGGATCCACCGCGCTGGTCGCATCGTCCAGCACCAGCACCCTGGGGTCGGTGATCATCGCCCTGGCCAGCGCGAGACGTTGCCGTTGACCGCCGGACAAGGTGAGTCCGCGTTCGCCGATCACCGTGTCGTAACCCGCAGGCAGCGCGCTGATGAACTCGTCCGCCTCGGCCGCGCGGGCGGCGGCCCGGATGTCGGCGCTCGTCGCGTCGGGTCGGCCGTAGGCGATGTTGGCGGCGATGGTGTCGGAGAACAGGAACGCCTCCTCGAAGACCACGCCGACCGTCCGGCGCAGGTCGACCAGCCGCAGCTGCCGGATGTCCACCCCGCCGACCGAGATTCGGCCGGCCTGACCGTCATAGAACCTCGGCAGCAGCAACGAGACCGTCGATTTGCCCGAGCCGGACGCCCCGACCAGGGCCACCGTGGAACCGGATGCCACCCGCAACGTGAAGTCGGCGAGGACCGGTTGGTCGGCGGTGTAGCCGAACCTGACATGGCTCAGGATCACATCCAGCGGGCCGTCGGGCACCGACGTGGGCAGCGGTGGGTCGGTGATGGCGGCCTTCGAGTCGATGATCTCCATCACCCGCTCGACGGATGCCCGCGCCTGCTGAGCGAGGATCAGCATGAATGACAAGGTCCTGGTCGGCGCGACCAGTTGTGCCAGATACAGGGTGAAGGCCAGGAACGTGCCGACGCTGATGGTGTGGTGCAGCGCCAGATAGCCCCCCAGCGCCAGCACGGCCACCTGACCCAGCGACGTCATCGCGGCCAGGCCCGGGGTCAGCTTGGCGGTGAGCCGAACCGCCCGCATCCGATCCGAGTACAGCTTGGCGGCCGCGGCCCGGAGTCGGCCGACCTCGCGGTCCTCCTGACCGAAACCCTTCACGACCCGGACGCCGGTGACGTCCTCCTCGACGATCTCGGCCACCTCTGCAGCGGACTGTTGAGCGGCCCAGGTCGCCGGGAAAAGCGTTGTCTTGGTCGCTCTGGTCAGCAGGAACACCGCGGGAATGGTGATCAGCGCGGTCAGGGTCAGCAGCGGCGACAGGGTCACCATGATCACGAACGAGGCGATGAAGAGCACGACATGGCCCGCAGAGAGCGGCAGGATCGCGAGCAGTCCCTGCACCATCTGCAGATCCGACGACGCCCTGGATACCACCTGACCGGTGCGGAGCGCGTCCTGGGCGGCGCCGTCGAGCCGGGACAGCGCCGCGAACACGTCCTGCCGAAGGTCGTGCTGGACGTCCAGCGACAGCCGCCCGCCGGCCCAGCGGCGAAGGAACGACGAACCGAACCGGACGAGCGCCAGGGTGACCAGGGCGGCGATGACCCAGGGCAGCGACGAGGTGCGGCCGGCGGTCGCGTCATCGACGGCGACCCTGGTCAGCAGCGGGGTCAGCGCGCCGAGGCCAACGCCCACCAGGGCGGCGAGAGCGGATAACAGGGTGACCCGGCGGTGCACCCAGCAGTAGGCCCAGAGTCGCCTGATCCAGCCGACCGGCTCCGCCGCTGCAGGGGGAGGGTCGGCCACCTCGGTCTCGAACCGGCCCGAACTAGTTTCGGTCTGCGTCACTGGTGGGCCGCCCCGACAGACGTCGACGACGGAACAGAGAAGATCACCCCGCCACCGTAACCAGACCCGCCGACAGCGACCGTCGGCGCAACCGGCGCAGCCATCGCGGCGCCCGGATCGGATACTGTTCCGGCCGTGCCGGACCCCGATGTGATCGTTGCCGGAGGCGGCCACAACGGCCTGGTGGCAGCGATCCTGGCCGCCCAGGCAGGCCTGCGGGTCACCCTGCTGGAGCGGTCGCCCGCCGTGGGCGGCGCCACTGTCGGCAGCCGGGTCTTCGATGGCCACCCCGCCCGGCTGAGCCGGTATTCCTACCTCGTCTCGCTGTTCCCCCAGGACCTTCTCGACCGGCTGGGTATCGAACTGACCCTGGCTCCCCGCGCAGTTTCCTCGTTCACGCCGGTCCGCCGGAAGGGGCAACCAGCAGGCTTGTTGATCGAACGCGAACCCGGTACGGCTACCCGCGACTCGTTCCGGGCGCTGACCGGATCGGAACGCGACTTCCGGGCGTGGGAACAGTTCTATGGCGAACTGGCGGCCATGGCCAAGGTCGTGGCGCCGGTCCTGGCCGGGCCGCTCCGGACCCGCCCGCAGCTTCGCGACCTGGTCGTCGCGGCGGCCGGTCGGCAGCTCTGGGCCGATGTCTTCGAGGAGCCGATCGGCGCTGCCATCACCAGGCGGTTCGACGACGACACCGTGCGCGGTGTGGTCGCGACCGACGCCCTGATCGGCACCCATAGCTCTCTTTTCGACGACTCTCTGCTGGCAAACCGCTGTTTCCTGTACCACCTCATCGGCCGCGGGACCGGGGACTGGCTGGTGCCGGTCGGCGGGATGGGTGCGCTGGCAGATGTGTTGCTGGCCAGGACATTGGCCCTCGGTGTCGAGGTCGTAACGAATGCCGGGGTGGTCGAGGTCGCCGAGGATCGAACCGGGGTCGACGTGGTGACCGACGCCGGCCGATGGCGGACCGGACACCTGCTGGCTGCGGTCGCGCCGACGCTTGTGCAAGGGTGGCTCGGGGACTCCCCGGCCGCCCCGGTCGGTGCCCAGCTGAAGATCAACATGCTGCTGAAGCGGCTTCCCCGGTTGGCGTCAGGCGTCGACCCGCCGACCGCGTTCGCGGGTACCGCGCACCTGGAAGAGGGCTTTGATCAGCTCGAATCTGCCTACCGGGAGTCGGCGGCCGGTCGGCTTCCCGCGGTACTGCCGGGGGAGGTCTACTGCCACTCGCTCACCGACCCGAGCATCCTGGCCGGCGAGTCGGGCGCGACGCTGACGCTGTTCGGCCTGCAGACGCCGTCGACTCTGTTCCAGGCAGACCCGCAGGCCGCCAAGCGGGACGCCGCCGCTGCTGCGCTGGCGGCGTTGCAACTGCATTTGGACGAGCCGCTGGAGGACTGTCTGGCGCTCGACTCCCACGGTGAGCCGTGTTTGGACGTCGCGACGCCGCTGGATCTGCACTCGTCGCTCAACATGCCCGGCGGCCACATCTTCCACGGCGATCTGAGCTGGCCCTGGCTTCCCCAGGACACCCTTGGCGACTCGTCGATCGCCCGCCGCTACGGCGTCGAGATCCCGGGGTGTCGGCGCATCCTGCTGGCGGGCGCGGGCACTGTCCGGGGCGGCGGGGTCTCCGGCCTCGGCGGTGCAGCGGCGGTCGACGCCCTGCTCGAGCTCCGAAGCAGCGCCTGACCGGCCATCGTTCGCGCGCGGGCCGACCCAACGTGCTTTCCGCCGTTCGAATCAAGCCATCCACCGCTCACAGAGGCGAATATCACTGGACAGCTCGGTTTGCCCCCGATTGAGGCGGGCACTTTACGGTTTCGGGCGTCGCCGCGGCTTCGAAAGCGCGAAATGTCACCGAACGGGGGTTTCAGGATTGTTTCGCGGGGCTCGGATGACCGGACCAGCGCCCGGCATTTGGGATGATGGGGAACAGGACCGCGACTGCGGCGGTTCTTGTCACGAACACGGCAGGTGGGCCACGCTCGTTCCGGCCACCGCGGCAAGTCGGCCTGTCCTTCCTGGGCAGCCGGAGAAAAGGGTTCGCATGGTCGGCAATGCCACCTCTCGCTTTGCCAACACCTCGGTGCTGGCGGTGTGCGCCATCGATGCCCCGCGGGTTGTTTCGTCCGCGGAAATAGACGACCGCCTCGCTGACGTCTATTCGAGGGTCGGCCTGCGTCCCGGCATGTTCGAACGGCTGGCCGGCATTTCCGAGCGCCGGCTGTGGAGCCGCGGCACCACCTATGCCGACGGTGCCGCCATGGCCGGGGCGAAGGCGATCGCCGAATCGGGGGTCAGCGCGGGCGACATCGGACTGCTCGTCAACACGTCGGTGAGCCGGGCGCATCTGGAACCGTCCACCGCGGTCGCTGTCCACCATGCGTTGGGTATGCCCTCGTCGTGCCAGAACTTCGACATCACCAACGCCTGCCTGGGATTCGTCAACGGCATGCAGCTGGCTGCCGCGATGATCGACGGCGGGCAGATCGACTACGCCCTGGTGGTCGACGGAGAGGACGCCAGGGAGTTGCAGGAGGCGACGATCACGCGGTTGCAGCAGGGCAGCGGAAACGCAAAGCAGGTCTTCGCCCAGTTCGCCTCGCTGACCCTGGGCTCCGGAGCGGCGGCGATGGTGCTCGGCCGGAGGGACGTCCATCCCGAGGGCCACCGATTCGTCGGCGGAGCCACCCGGGCGGGCAGCGAGCACCACCTGCTCTGCGTCGGCGACATGGACGACATGCGCACCGACAGCACCGGCCTGATGAACGCCGGCCTCGCGCTCACCAAGGCGATGTGGGCGGAATCGGCAGACGACTTCGGCTGGCGGGCCGGTATCGACCGCTACGTGATGCACCAGGTCAGCTCGGTGCACACCAACGCGATCTGCACCCTGCTGGGCCTCGACCCCGAGCGGGTGCCGATGACCTTCCCCACCCGCGGGAACATGGGTCCGGCGGCCATCCCGTTCACCCTCGCGACCGTCGCCGACGACCTGAGCGAGGGCGATCGGGTGCTGCTGATGGGGATCGGATCGGGGCTCAACGCCTCCATCGCCGAGATCGTGTGGTGAGGGGGCGCTCCCGCGCCCGACCGGCTCGACTGCCACCTTCTGGGCTGCCCGGCCTCGACCCGTCGTGGTCCAGGTTGGTGACCGTCACCGACGCAGATGACGTCCCGCGCACTTTTCACCTGCTGGATTCGGGTGGGGGATCCGGCGACGCGCCGCCGGGCATCCTCCTGTGTGTCCACGGGAACCCGACCTGGAGCTACCTGTGGCGTCGGCTTGTGGCTGCGCCGCCGCTGGGCTGGCGGGTGGTCGCCCCCGACCAACTGGGCATGGGCTACTCCGAGCGCCTCGACGCGCCCAGGACGCTCGCCCAGAGGGTCGACGATCTGTCCCGACTGACCGACGCGTTGGGGCTCACCGGCCCGGGCCAGAAGGCGCCGATCGTCACTGTCGCGCACGACTGGGGCGGGATCATCTCACTCGGCTGGGCAGACCGCCACCGTGCCCAGCTTCGCGGGGTGGTGCTGACCAACACCGCCGTTCACCAGCCCGCGGCCTCGGCCGGGCCGATCCTGATCCGCGCCGCAGTCGTCCCCGGCCTCCGCGAGATGGGGGTGGTGCGGACGCCGTTGTTCGTTGCCACCACCACTGCGCTGAGCCGGCCGCGGCTCCCCGGCGACATCCGGCGGGCGTACGCGGCGCCTTACGTCGGGGCTCCGCAGCGGGCCGCCGTCGGCGAATTCGTCGCCGACATTCCGTTCGCCGCCGGCCATCCCAGCCATACCGCGCTGGATTCCATCGCCCAGAGCGTCCGGACGCTGCGGGTGCCGGCTCTGCTGCTGTGGGGCCCGCGGGATCCGGTGTTCGGCGAACTGCACCTGCGTGATCTCCAGGAGCGGCTCCCGCAGGCGGCCCTGCACCGCTACGAGGGCGCTGGCCACCTGCTGCCCGAAGACGCCCCGCAGTACGTCGAGGCGGTCGGTCAGTGGGTTTCGCTGCTCGGCGAAGAAGTCAATGCGGCCAACGATGACCCGATACCCACGCTCTCTCCGGCACCCGATCCGGCTCGATCCGTGCTGACGGCGCTTCGGGCCAGGGCGGCCGACCAGCAGCCGGCTGTGGTCGAGGTCGGCGGCGCGAGCATCAGCTGGGCGCAGCTCGCCGGGCGGGTCCGGGACACCGCAGCCGGTCTGGCAGCGGCCGGGGTCCGCCCTGGCGACCGGGTGGCCCTCTTGGTCCAGCCGTCGATCGAATTGACCGTCGCTCTGTACTCGGTGTGGGCCGCCGGGGCGGCGATCGTGGTCGCCGACAAAGGGCTCGGCCTGCGAGGTCTGGGCCGGGCTCTGCGCGGAGCCCGCATCGACCACCTGATCGCCGGCACCGAAGGGTTGCTCGCAGCGGGCCCGCTGCGGCTGCCGGGCACCAGGATCGCGATCGACGACGTTCCGGCAGTCGTCCGCCGGGCGACCGGCGTCCGGCACACCCTGCCCGACATCGCAGGCCGGGGTGCGGGGCTACCGGACGTGCAGGGTCCGTCGCCGGATCGGCTGGCCGCCGTAGTTTTCACCTCCGGCGCCACCGGGCCGGCCAAGGGCGTGCGCTACCGGCACCGTCAGCTTCTCGCGCAGTTGGCGTTGATCACCGATACCTATCGGTTGACGGCCGCCGATCGGATGGTCGCGGCCTTCGCGCCGTTCGCGCTCTACGGCCCGGCCTTGGGCATCGCATCCGCGGTGCCGTCGACCGACGTCACCCAGCCGGGGACGTTGACCGCCGGGGCGCTGGCGCAGGCGGCGACAGCGGTGGCGGCGACCGTGGTGTTCGCCTCCCCGGCGGCGCTGCGCAACGTACTGGCAACGGCTGCCGAGCTCAGCGTCGGCCAGCGGGCTGCGCTGGCGCCTGTCAGGTTGTTGATGAGCGCCGGCGCGCCGGTGCCGGCCGAGCTGCTCCGCGAATTGGCCGCGCTGCTGCCCGCGGCCTCGCTGCACACCCCCTACGGAATGACCGAAGCGCTTCCGGTGACGGACATCTCGCTCGACGGTATCGAAGCGGCGCGGGAGGGTGACGGGGTGTGCGTCGGCTCCCCGCTGCCCGGCGTACAGCTGCGGATCCAGCCCTTCGGCGTCGCGGACGCCAGCAAACCGGAGCTGACGGATCAGGCCGATGTCAGCGGCGAAATCTGGGTCCGGGCCGCATCGCTGATGGACGGCTACGACGCGCTGTGGCAGACCGACCAGATCGACGCCGCCCATCCCGGGTGGCACTTCACCGGCGACGTGGGCGCGCTGGACGCCCAGGGCCGGCTGTGGGTGCAGGGCCGCGCCGTCCACGTGATCACCACCCCGGACGGCCCGGTGACACCGGTGGGTGTGGAGCAGCGGGCCGCGGCCGCCCTGGGTCTCGGTTCGGCGGCCGGCGCCCTCGGGGTCGCCGCGGTCGGTGTCGGACCGAGCGGAACACAGCAGTTGGTGGTCGTGATCACCGGCAGCGGTGGTCCGACGGCAGGCATGGATGTCACCGACCGGGTGCGGGTCGCCGCCGGCCACCCGGTGGCGGCGGTGCTGGTCCGCAGCGAACTTCCGGTCGACATCCGGCACAACTCCAAGATCGACCGCACCGAGGTGGCCCGCTGGGCGGAGCACGTGCTGGCCGGCGGATGAGAATCTTGGTGACGGGCGCCAGCGGGCTGCTGGGCCGGGCCACCGCAGCCGCCCTGATCGCCGGGGGCGACGAGGTGACGGTGCTGCAACGCCGGACCGCGGGGCTGCCGTGCCGGGAGGTGCTGGGCACCGTTGCCGACGAGACGACTGTGCGGGCAGCCACGACCGGCCAGGATGCGGTGCTGCACATGGCCGCAAAAGTGGACATCGTCGGGTCGTGGGCGGAATACCTTTCGGCCAACGTGCACGGAACCCGGTCGGTGATCGACGCCTGCCGCGCCTCCGGCGTCCCCCGCCTGGTGAACGTGTCCTCGCCGTCCGTCGCCCATGCCGGTCGACCGCTGGTCGGTGCTGGAGCAGCAGCGGCAGACCCCCGCACCGCCCGGGGCCACTACGCGCGGTCCAAAGCAATCGCCGAGCGACTGGCGCTGCGTGCCGACGGTCCCGACCTGGCGGTGCTCAGCGTCCGGCCGCACCTGATCTGGGGACCCGGCGATACCCAACTGGTCGCGCCGATACTGGCACGGGCCAGGGCGGGCCGGCTTGTCGTCATCGGGACCGGCGCCGCGCTGATCGACACGACGTACCTGGACAACGCCGTCGATGCGATGGTGGCCGCGGTCGGCGCTGTCGGCCGGGTGCACGGCGAGGCGCTGGTGGTCTCCAACGGCGAGCCCCGGCCGGTGGGCGAGATCCTCGAAAAAGTCTGCCGGGCCGCAGGTCTGGCCGGACCACGGTGGCGGGTTCCGCGCGCGGCTGCGGTGGTGGCCGGGTCCGCGGTCGACAGTGCGTGGTCAATTCTGGGCCGTACCGACCAGCCGCCGATCACCCGGTTCCTGGCCGAGCAGCTGAGCACCGCCCACTGGTTCGATCAGCGGCACACCAGGGCGGTCCTGAAATGGACCCCGAAGGTGACCCTGGACGAGGGATTCGATGCCCTGCGGAGGAGCTTCGAGGGTTCCACCTCTCGCCGGTGAAGTGGGCCGGCACCAGGTTGTCAGGTACGTCGGCGACGTCCTTGCTGTCAGCTGACGAAGTCGTAGCCGAGCCTGATGCAGGCTTGCCGAATCATGGCGGCCATGGCGGGGTGGGCGAGTGGCTCGGCGAAATGGACTGTCGCGGCGGAGATGACGGATTTCGCCGGCTCCCAGAGGGCGACGTTGAAGGCGCCGCCGCCGCGCATCGAGGAGCCGTAGTGGAGCCCGTCGAGGCCAACGAACCGGGCCGCGATCGCTCTTGCCCATCTCTGAGTTCGTCGCCGGTCGGGTGAGGTCCAGATCTCCTGGGAGGCGCCGGCTCTCGTCGGCCAGGTTCCGGTGACGTCGAGTAATTGGACTACTGGCGCAGGGAGGGTGAACTTCACCAGCCAGGGTTCGGCGGTCCTGACGTCGACGGTTCGGTTGGTCCCGAACGCTTCCGCCAGGGCGGTCACCGCGTCACCGGCGGCGTAGAGCACTCCGTGGGCGCTGCGCTCGGCGGGTGGGGGCGGGTGCGGGTCGAACCGGGCGGCGACCGGGCCGAAGTGGCGCAGGGTATTCCAGGGTTCGGCGTGAACGCTGGTGGTCGGAAAGATCCGCCACAATGGCCCACCGATCCCGATCAGGTCGCCGTCCTGGTCAGCCGCCGGCAGAGTGGCCGGCTCGGGTGGGTCGGGGAATTTCGGCTTGGCTGTCACCAATTGTTGCCCATATTGGCGACCACAGCCGCGGGCGATTTTCCGGCGGCCAACCATTCGATCGGCGTGATGGTGCGGCCGTCGAGTTCCATCGAGGGCGTGACGAGGTAGTTGCGGTAGCCACTCCACGACCACTCGTCGGGAATGTGCGGCGAAACCTTGTCCAGCCCTGGCCGGGTCCGTCCTGCCTCGTCGAACTGGAACCGAGGGAACCGTTGCACCCCGTCGATCAGCAGGAACACCAATTGGCCTGCAGCGGCTTTGTTGCGGACCCGTCCAGCTGAGATGTTGTGGTTGGCCGCGACTTCGGCGCCGGTGAACCCAGTGTTCATCCGGTTCTGGCGCAGCGCCTCGTCGCTCAGTGCGCGTGCGGGGTCGAGGCGGGCATCGAGGTTGAAGCCAGAGTCCGCGAGTTCACCGAGTTGGGCGGCGGTCAGCGAAACGGTGGGTTCCAGAATGCGGCGCAGTGACCGCTCGGCCTGCTGGGGGTCGATGTGATGGCGCAGCAGCAATTGCTCGAGAGTCGACACTCCTGCAGCCTACCGCGCAATCGGGCGCTGCGCGCGCAATTGTAAGTACTCGCAATGGTCTTCGACCCGGCTCCCCTCTCACGCGTGTGGCGGGTTCCCGATGCCGATCCGCGCCGCACGCGCCGACCGTCCAGGAGTTGCCTGATGCGACGATGAGCGGTATGTCCGATGAAAACGACCGGCTGGCCATCTCGACCAGGGCGGTGCATGTGCCGCCGCCCGGGGACGTCCGCGGCCGGCCCGTTTCGGTGCCCATCTACCAGACGTCGGTGTTCGCGCACGACGACGCAGCCGAACTGACCGCCTCCCTCAATGACCCGCGCGGCGACTTCGGCTACTCCCGCAACGGGAATCCGACCGTTCGGTCGCTGGAGCTCGCGGTCGCGGGCTTGGAGAACGCTGCCGGTGCGGTCGCCACTTCGTCCGGAATGGGCGCGATCTCGGTGGCTCTGGGCGCGCATCTGCGGGCGGGATCACACGTGGTGGTCCAGCAGTCGCTCTACGGCGGAACCGCCGCATTGCTGCGGGACATGGTCAACCGTTGGCAGATCCGGATCTCCGAGGTACCCGGCGACGATCCCGACGCGCTCGCGGCCCTCCTGTTCGGCGGCGCCGAGGTCGTCATGCTGGAGACGATCTCGAACCCGATGACAGCGGTCGCCGACATCGCGAGGATGGCCGCAGTGGCCAAGGACGCCGGTGCGGTCACCGTGGTGGATAACACCTTTGCCTCCCCGATGCTCTGCCGGCCGCTCGACCTGGGCGCCGACGTCGTCGTCCATTCGGCCACCAAGTACCTGGCCGGGCACTCCGACGTCACCGGCGGCGTCGCCTGCTATGCCTCCGAAGAGCGGTTCCGGGCCGGCTGGGCCTATGCGGTCAACATCGGGGTCACCCCGGATCCGTTCGCCACCTGGCTCACCCTGCGCGGCCTGCAGACCCTGCCGCTGCGGATGCGGCAGGCCTGCTCGTCCGCGACGGTGCTGGCCGACAAACTGGGCGGTCACCCGGCTGTCGACGCGGTGCACCACCCGTCCCGCACCGACCACCCGCAGCATTCCCTGGCCTCCCGGATGCTGGACGACTACGGAGCAATGCTCTCCTTCGACCTGAGCGGCGGTCAGCCGGCTGCCGAAGCATTCACCCAGGCGGTTCGGCTGATCACCCAGGCGCCGTCTCTAGGTGGCGTCGAAACGCTCACCGTGCACCCGGTCGGCTCGTCCCATCGGGCCTACTCCGACGAACAGCTTGCGGCCGCGGGCATCTCCCGCGGCACCGTCCGGATCTCCACCGGAATCGAAGAGGTGCAGGACATCTGGGCCGACATGCAGCAGGCACTGGATCAGGTCGGTTGATCAGCAACCCTTGACGAGTCCCGGAGGACACATGCCAGCAACCTCAGAAACTGACCGGGCCTATCTTGCGGCCGCGGTCCAGGCGGCGAAAGCAGGGCGGGCGCAGGGCGGTATCCCGATCGGCGCTGCGCTGGTGGTGGACGGGAAGGTGCTGGCGACCGGCTGGAACAAGCGGGTGCAGTTGGGCAGCGCCATCAGGCACGGCGAGACCGACTGCCTGGAGAACGCCGGCCGCCTCACCGCGGCGGTCTACGCGAGATCGACCATGGTGACGACTCTTTCGCCCTGCGACATGTGCACCGGCGCTATCCTGCTGTACCAGATCCCCAGGGTCATCGTCGGCGAGAACCGGACCTTCTACGGCGGAGAGGACCTCCTGCGCAGCCGCGGCGTCGAGGTGGTCGTGCTCGACGACGCGGAATGCGTTGCCCTGATGGAACAGTTCATCGCAGCCGAGCCCGCTCTGTGGAACGAGGACATCGGCGTCTGAACCTGGCCGACCCCCGCTCACCGGGTCACCGGGTCACGGTCCGCAACCACAGTTCGGCGTACCGCCGGCCGTCGACCTCCAGGGCCACGTCGACATCGGTGGGGACCGGCCGGTTGGCGTCGGTCTGGTAGTCGCCCACCCAGGTCCGGCGGTCGACCAGCGTCTGGCCACGGGCCAGCCCGCTGCCCAGTTCGACCATGACGCCGAAGCGTTGGGTATGCAGGCCGTCCGGGTCGACCACCGCGCAGGCGGTGCCGGCGTCGCCGAGGGTGGTCGAGTCGCCGCCGAAGGTGTCGCAGTGGAAGTCGATCAACGCCCCCGCCAATTGCGCTGCCGGGTCGAGGGCGTTCTTCAGGTCGGCGGCGTCCTCGCGGGTGACGAGGACCTGATTGAAGACGTCGAGACCGTACATGGTGACCGGGATGTCGAGTTGCCCAGCCGCGATCAGCACCACCGCGGCCGCCTCCGGATCGTGGAAGATGTTGAACTCCGCCGCCACGGTCACGTTCCCGACGCCGGCCGAGCCGCCCATGAACAGGATCCGCTCGATCCCGGCGGCCACCTCCGGGTGGGTGCGCAGCAGCAGGGCAATGTTGGTCAGCGGGGCGCTCGGCACCAGGGTGATCCGGTCACCGGTGCCCACCGCGGCCATCAGCTCGCGGCGCAGCAGTTCGACCGCGCCGAACTTGCTGACCCGGCGGTCCGACGGCCGGGAAAACCCCCCGAGCCCGTCGCCGCCGTGGACATGGGCGGCATGGGCCGGTGGCACCACCAGGGGGTAGGCGGAGCCGCGCCCGACCGGAATGTCGCCGGCACCGGCCGCATCCAGCACATAGAGGGTGTTGGCGACGACCTGCTCGACGTTGGTGTTGCCCGCGACGCAGGTCACCGCGCGCAGGTCGATCCCGGGGTGCCGGACGGCGAACATCAGCGAGAAGGCGTCGTCGACCCCGGTATCGACATCCATGATCACCGGGATCGGGCTCGTCGAGTTGTCTGCTCTTCGGCTGGAGGGAGGCATCGGGCCAGCCTTGCACCTCTTCACCGCTGAAAGGCGGGGAGTCCGACGCCACATCTGAGATCGGGCGAAGCACCGGTAAGCTACTGGCCAGTAACTTGTGCGGCCGCCGCCCGGCATCACCTGGAGCTGGACCGGGCGGTCGTCGGTGGTGGGACGATAATTGGCAGAACAGCCGGGTCGGCATGACAACGGAAGGTTGAGTACGTTCCATGGATATTGCAGTTCTGGTCAAACAGGTCCCTGACACCTACTCGGAGCGCAAGCTCAAGGAGGGCGACTGGACGCTGGACCGCGAAGCAGCCGACGCCGTGATCGACGAGATCGACTCCAAAGGCGTCGAGCTCGCCCTTCAGCTGACCGATTCACACGGCGGGCAGGTGACCGTGGTGACCATGGGTCCCGCCCGGGCGACCGAAACTCTCCGCAAGGCCCTTGCGATGGGGGCCCACAAGGCCGTCCACATCACGGACGAGGCATTCGCCGGATCTGACGCCATGCAGACCTCCGCTGCCCTCGCCGCCGCCCTCAGGCCGCTGGGCGTCGACCTCATCATCACGGGCAACGAATCCACCGACGGCCGGACGGCGTCGATGCCTGCCATGTTGGCCGAGCGGCTGGGTCTGCCCGCGGTCACCTCCGTGGTGTCCGTCGAGATCGAGGGTGCGAGTCTGCGGGCCGAGCGGGTCGTCGAGGGCGGCGCCGCGAAGGTCTCGGCGCCACTGCCGGCAGTGATCTCGGTGAACGAGAAGATCGGTGAGCCGCGCTATCCGAACTTCAAGGGCATCATGGCTGCCAAGTCCAAGCCGGTGAGCACCCTGTCGGCCGCCGACCTCGGACTGGACCCGGCCGGTCTGGGCCTGGCAAACGCCTACTGCCAGGTGGTGGCGGGCGCTGAACGGCCGCACAAGAGTGCCGGCGAGAAGATCAGCGACGACGGCTCCGGTGGCAACCTGGTCGCCCAATACCTGGTTGCCCAGCGTTTGATCTGAGTCATCCGATTTGAGTCATCCGAGCTGAGGCGCCCGATCTCAGATCAGTGGCAGGAGCGCTATTGCATTGTTTGGCCGGGTATGGTCGTCCAGCAAGTTTGTCCAGTTTGTTTGCCCGTATCCTTTGATCCAGTAAACCCTGATGGAGCGTATCGGAATGTCTGATATTGCGGAAGTGATCGTCCTGGTGGAACACGCCGACGGAAAACTGAAGAAGCTCACCACGGAATTGCTCGCGGCGGCAGCGGCCATCGGTTCGCCGTCGGCCGTCGTCGTCGGCGAGTTGGGGTCGGCTGCCGCGCTGTCCGATCAGCTGGCCGAAGCCGGCGCCGCAAAGATCTATGCCGCCGAATCAGCCGGCTCGGCGAATCAGCTGCTCACGCCGCAGGTGGCGGCGCTGGCGGCGGCCGCCGCTGCCGCTGGTTCACCCGCCGCGATTCTCCTGGCCGCGACCTTCGACGGGCGGGAGATCGCCGGTCGGCTCGCGATCCGGCTCGACTCCGGTCTGCTGGCCGATGCCGTCGCCATCGCCGAGCGGGACGGCAGAGTCGTTGCCACCCAGTCGGTCTTCGGTGGTGCCTACACGACCGAGTATGTCGTCACCCACGGCATCCCGGTGATTTCTGTGCGCGGAAATGCGATCGAGGGCGCCGCCCCCGCCGTGTCCGGTCCCGCCGTTGTCGCCCTCCAGGTCTCCGTCGACCCGGCAATCACCCCGACAGTCACCGAGTGGCTTCCCGAGGCTGTTGGGGACCGCCCCGAACTGGGCGGGGCCAAAGTGGTCGTGTCGGGTGGGCGCGGCGTCGGATCGGCCGATAATTTCCACGTTGTCGAGGAACTGGCCGACGTGCTGGGTGGAGCTGTCGGTGCCTCCCGCGCGGCGGTCGATTCAGGCTATTACCCGCACCAGTTCCAGGTCGGCCAGACCGGCACCACCGTCTCGCCGCAGCTCTATATCGCGCTCGGTATTTCCGGAGCCATCCAGCATCGCGCCGGAATGCAGACATCGAAAACCATCATCGCCGTGAACAAGGATGCCGATGCGCCCATCTTCGAAGTAGCCGACTTCGGGGTGGTCGGTGATCTGTTCGCCGTCGCGCCGCAGCTCGCGGCCGCGGCGAAGGCTCGGAAAAACTGACCGCGGAAAGGCCGGTCGACCGATTCCCGCCGACCGGCTCCGAGAACGGGCCGGCCACTGCGACCCGCATCTTCGCAACATCTCGGGCATCCTCGCAACGTCAGGGGCGGTCGTACGTGTTGCGGCGACGTCTCGATGGTTGCGAGGACGGCTCGGTCACTGCGAGGACGGCTCAGTCATTGCGAGGACGGCCCGATGGTTGCGAGACGGGCCGGACAACAGCCGGGCCAGGACCATTGTAAAAGGGGGTGATCTGCGTCATGCTCAGGGGTAATGCATGGCTCCTGACCAATCATTTGCAACATTCATCCGGATGTCATCGACCCGCCACCGCAATGTCGACCATCCGGTGCCCGGTCAGGTAACTATCTGCAGAATGTGACCACCACTGAGTTTGCCGGAACGTGGCCCACCACGGTTGAACCCGCTTGCGGGTCCAGCGCTTCCGCCCTACCGAATTCTGCCGGATCGCCGCGGCACGCCCTTCGCGCGGTCAAATCCGAATTCCGCAAGCCGCGCTACCAGATCACTCTTGCCGCTGATGCTTTCGACGTACTGGCCGCTCAGCGTCTTCGACATGACGTCTTCACTGGCGAGTGCGGTGCGATCACCCCGGGTCCGCCCGGCCTCGACATCGACGAGTTCGACGACGTCTGTGATCACCTGATCGTCCGGAAATGCGATGCGCCCGAGGGCACATCGTGCAATCCGGTGATTGCGACCTACCGGCTGCTGCCGCCCTACGCCAACGACAGCGATCCCCGGGCCCTCGGCCTCTATTCGCACCGCGAATTCGACATCCGGTCGCTCGAGGGGATCCTGCATTCCACCGTGGAGGCCGGCCGATCGTGTGTCGCCGCCGAAAACCGGGGTACGTCGCCCATTTCGCTGCTGTGGACCGGAATTGCCCGTTACATGCAGCTGACTTCCTGCCGGTACCTGATCGGCTGCGCCTCGGTCAGCCTGGCGGACGGCGGCGCCAACGCCGCAGCCGTGGCGGATCTGCTGATGGAAAGACATCTGTCGAATCCGGAGTACCGCGTATCGCCTCGGATCCGGTTCCATCTGGAGGACGTGATCCGGTCGGCGCGGCCGGTGGTGCCGCCGCTGCTGCGGGGATACCTGCGGCTCGGTGCCGTGGTGTGCGGGCCCCCGGCGGTCGACAGTGCGTTCGGCACGGCTGATTTCCTGGTGCTGCTCGACCTGGAAGCGGCCGACCCCCGCTACCTGCGCCACTTCCTCGGCAGCGGTTCCGCTGCTTTGGGGGGTGCTGGATGACCGCGCCGGGATGTCGGAGGGCGGTCTGCACCGAGGTCTGCCGCACCGATGACACCGATCCGGTCATCCTGGCCGGAATGGCCCGCCGCGCCTCGCGGTGGGCAGCCCTGGTGCTGGCCGCGGCGATGGGCTCGCTGATGCTGACGCTGGTTGCGGTCATCCCGGGCCATGGCCGGCTCCGGCGGACCGGGTGGGCGTTGCAGCGGGTGTGCACCTGGACCCTGCGAGCCTGCGGCGTCCGGACGACCGTGTCGGGTGCACCGCGGTCGGGTCCGAGCCTGGTGGTGGGCAACCACTGTTCCTGGCTCGACGTCGTGGCGTTGTCGGCGTCGGCCCGGATGCTGATGCTGGCGAAGTCCGAAGTCGGTACCTGGCCGCTGATCGGGGCCGCGGCCCGGCGGACCGGCACCCTCTTCCTGCAGCGCAGCCGGCTCCGCCAACTCCCCGAAACGGTCAACGAGATCACGGCGGCGTTGCGTTCGGGCCACCGGGTTCAGGTGTTCCCGGAGGGGACGACCCGTTGCGGCGGCGCGGTCAACGAGTTCCGCCGGGCAGCCTTCCAGGCAGCCATCGACGCCGGTGTCGTCGTTTCTCCGGTGACCCTGCGCTATCTGGATTCGACCGGATCGGCCACCAGTCGGCCCGCATTTCTCGGTGAAGAGACGCTGGCGGCGAGTATTCGCCGGGTCATCGGTATGCGGGCGCTGACCGTGGTGGTGCACTGGCTGCCGGCCGTACCCGCGATTGCGGGAACCGGGAGGGCCCCGGTGGACCGGGCGTTGGTTGCCAGGTTGGCTCAGAACGCGGTGGCCCGAGATCTTCGGGTACCGGTGGTGCGCGGCCGGGGGTCCACCATCCAAGTGACAACCGGACAGCACGGGACAACGGTTCAGTGGGTACAGGAGCGGCTCGCAGGCTGATTCGCGAGCCCCGACACTTGGATCGGCCCGGTTCTCCAGCGGAGGAACCGGGCCGATTCGGGAGTGGACGGACCGGTCAGCCGGTTTTGCCGGACAGAGCCACCAGAACGCCGGCCAGCGCGAAGTACTTGTTCGAGCCGAGATCCTTGATGGTTTTGATGTTCATCTGCGCGAGCATCTCGTCGTGCTTTTCGGTGAGCCCGGCCAGAGCCGACGGCGGCGCCGCCAGAATTTCGTCGAGACTCTTGCTCTCGTAGGCCTTGTCGAGGCCCTTGGACAAATCGATGGAAACCGCCACGATGATGTTCCCCTTCGGCATGGCCGCCCAGCGCGGCCGGACCCACGAATTGTGCCCTCCGTCACCGAACAATGGCAATTCGCGACGGCGGGTGGCGGACGGCAACTTGTCCCGCTCACGTCCCGGGTGGCCGGCGTCCGTTTTGGCCGCCGCGTCCAGGCCCGGCCCTTGCCCGAGAGTCTGCC
Organism: Mycobacteriales bacterium; assembly: GCA_038204125.1. GTDB lineage: Bacteria > Actinomycetota > Actinomycetes > Mycobacteriales > Nakamurellaceae > Nakamurella. Next base: position 24,694 of record JBBRDH010000016.1, on the reverse strand, counting down.
CACGACGCCGGATGTGGGCCCCGGGCGACGGGCGGCTTATTCTGGATACCGATGACCTATCTCGACCACGCTGCCACCACCCCGGTCCTGCCGGCAGTGGTCGCTGCGGTGACCGCGGCGATGGCCCACTGTGGCAACGCCTCCTCGTCGCATACCTCCGGCCGGGCCGCCCGCCGAAAGGTGGAAGAGAGCCGCGAGAGCATCGCCAGATCTGTCGGGGCCCGACCCAGCGAAGTTCTCTTCACCTCCGGCGGCACCGAGGCCGACAACCTGGCCGTCACCGGGGTATTCAGGGCCAGGGCCCGCAAAGATCCCCGTCGTCGCCGCATCCTCATCTCCGCCACCGAGCACCACGCCGTGCTGGACACCGTGGAGTACCTCGCCGCCAGGGAGGGTGCGGAGGTCGGTTGGCTCGAGGTGGACGGCTACGGCCGGGTCCACGCCGACACCCTGGCCGCGGCGATCGCCGAGAACCCGGCCGACGTGGCGTTGGTTTCGGTGATGTGGGCCAACAACGAGGTCGGCACCGTCAACCCGATCCGGGAGCTGGCGACGGTTGCGCATGCGCATGCCATTCCGCTGCACACCGATGCCGTCCAGGCGCTCGGACAGGTACCGCTCGATTTCGGCCGGAGCGGCGCCGACGCCATGACCATCACCGGGCACAAGGTCGGCGGCCCGACGGGCGTCGGTGCGCTGCTGCTGTCCCGGGAGCTGGCCGTGGAGCCGATCCTGCACGGCGGGGGCCAGGAGCGCGGGGTCCGGTCCGGCACCCTGGATGTCGCCGGCATCGCCGGCCTGGCCGTCGCGGTCGAGGATGCCCATCTGTTCCGGGCCGGGCGGGCCGAGATGCTCGCCGGGCTTCGCAACGACCTGATCGCGGGGCTCCTGGAACAGTTTCCCGATGTGGTGGTGGCAGGGGATCCCGGTCAGTCCGCCGTCGACGGCGGTCCGTCCCGGCTGCCCGGCAACGCGCACGTCCGGTTCCCCGGCTGCGAGGGCGACTCGCTGCTGATGTTGTTGGACGCCAAGGGCATCGAGTGTTCCACCGGCTCGGCCTGCACCGCAGGTGTCGCTAGGCCTTCGCATGTGCTGCTGGCAATGGGCGTACCCGAGGGTGAAGCCCGTGGGGCACTCAGGTTCTCGTTCGGACACACCTCCACAGCGGCGGATGTCACGGCTGTCCTGACCGAGATTGGGCCGATCGTGGAGCGGGCCAGGCGGGCAGTGCTCGCCGGCGCGCGGCGTCGATCATGAGTGGCGCGTCGATCCAGACTCTTGCGGTGTTGATCACGACTGTGATCGGGAGCCGGGTGAACGGCTGATGCGGATCCTTGCTGCGATGAGCGGCGGGGTGGATTCGGCGGTCGCCGCGGCACTTGCGGTGGACGCCGGGCACGAGGTAACCGGCGTCCACATGGCACTGGCCCGGCAGCCGGGCACACTGCGCACCGGATCGCGTGGCTGCTGCACCGTCGAGGACGCGTTCGACGCCCGCCGGGTCTGCGACCTGCTCGGAATCCCTTACTACGTCTGGGATTTCAGCTCGGAGTTCGCTGAGAGCGTGGTCGCCGACTTCCTCGACGAGTACGCCGCCGGACGCACCCCCAACCCCTGTCTGCGGTGCAACGAGAAGATCAAGTTCGCCGCCCTGCTCGACCGGGCCGTGGCGCTCGGATTCGACGCGGTGGCCACCGGCCATCACGTCCGTCTCGTCGACGGGCTGTTGTACCGTTCGGTCGACATGGCCAAGGACCAGTCGTACGTACTGGCGGTGCTCACTGCAGACCAGTTGGCGCACTGCGTGTTCCCGCTGGGCGAGATGACCAAGGATGAGGTCAGGGCCGAAGCGGCACGGCGCGGATTCGCGGTCGCAGCCAAGCCGGACTCCTACGACATCTGTTTCATCCCCGACGGCGACACGCACGGATACCTGGTCGAGAAGTTGGGTGCGAGAACGGGTTCGGTCGTGGATGCTGGGAGCGGCGAAGTACTGGCCGAGCACGACGGTTTCTTCGCCTACACCGTCGGTCAACGAAAGGGTCTCAATCTCGGCCGTCCGGCGGCCGACGGCAAGCCGCGATATGTGCTGGACATCGAGCCAATCAGCGGCACCGTGACCGTCGGCCCCGTCACCGGCCTTGACGTCTCGGTGCTCACTGCTCATCGGATCGTGTTCTCGACGGGGACCGCCCCGGAGCTCCCGATGCGCACGGTGGCCCAGATCAGGGCCCACGGCGGGACTGTCGCCGGCTCGGCCGACCTGGTCGACGGGCAGCTACGGGTCACGCTGGACCGGCAGATCCGCGGTGTGGCGCCGGGGCAGACCGTGGTGTTGTACGACCCGACGGACACTTTCGTCATCGGCGCGGCAACCATCACCAGAGCAGCCTGAGCGATGGCCGAGTTCCCGATCACCGAACGGCTCCCCGGGGTCGTCGAGCCCCCGTCCACCACTCCGACGGTCCCTTCCTGGCATGTCGGGGCGGCCACTGGTATCGGTTCGTTGCCGGGGGATTCGCCGGCGGAGGCGGGCCGCCTCATCGCCGGCGAACTCCCGGAACTGCCGTTCATGGCCGAGCTGCCCGATCGGGGCGTCGGGGCCGACATGCTGGGTAGGGCCGTGGGGATGCTGGTCGACATCTGGGGCGACGTGGTCCCCTCCGGGTGGCGGGTGTCCCGGCGGCCGACCCGGGACACCCGACGGGCCAGGGACTTTCTGGAGTGGGACCTCGATGCGGTCACCGAGCAGTACCGCGGGGCGGCCTGGATGAAGCTCCAGGTCTGCGGTCCCTGGACGCTCGCCGCCGGTATCGAGGTGCCGTCCGGTAACCGGGCCCTGATCGACGACGGGGCGGTCGATGATCTCGCCGCGTCCATGCTCGAGGGCCTGAAACAACATCTGGCCGAACTGGGCCGCCGGCTGCCCGGAACCCGCTTCGTGGTCCAGATCGACGAGCCTTCGGTGCCCGCCGTGCTCGCCGGCGTGCTGCCGACCGCCAGTGGCTTCGGGACGGTCAGGGCCACCAGTCCCACCAGGGTGGGCCAGGTGCTCCAGTTGCTCACCGACTCGCTGCCCGACGTGCCGACGGTCGTGCACTGCTGCCACCGCGATGCTCCGTGGCGGCTTTTCCGGGCGGCCGGTTTCCAGGCATTGTCGGTGGACTTCGCCGGGATGGGGACCGCCGCGGCCCAACTCGACCCGATCGGCGAGGCGGTCGAGGCGGGCGTGGTGCTGCTCGCCGGGCTGCTACCGGGCATCGAACCAACCTCGGCCCGGCCGACCGCACCGACAACGCTCTACGACTGGGCTGCGCCGCTGCTCGGTGTCTGGGACCGGCTGGGCTTTCCCCGCCACACCCTGTCCGGCGCAGTCGTGCCGACCCCGGTCTGCGGACTGGCGGCCGCCGATGCGGGCTGGGCCCGGACGGCGCTGAAGACCTGCCGGGAACTGGCCCGCGCCTTCGAGGATCCTCCCCAAGGCTGGTGAGCCCAAGGCTGGTCAACCAAGGCCGGTGACCGAGCGCTGGTTGACGTAGCGTTCGTTCAGATGTTGCCGGTGATCCGGTCCACCCGGAGCTGCAGCGCAACTCGAGCCGGGTTCACCCTCGGCACCCGGTAGCGGCGCGAATACCGATCGACAGCGTCCGCCACCTCGGCAGGATCGCGAGAAACTGTGATCAGACCCTCCAGCGTCAGCCAGCGCCGACCGTCGATCTGGCACACAGCAGCCCGACCCGCGCCGGCGTCCCGGTCGACGTTGCGCACCTTGACCGATTCGCCGCCGGTGATGATCCGGGCCAGCACGGCCGCCGGGTCGAAAGTGAATCCGACCGGCACCACGTGCGGCGTCCCGTCAACCCGCAGAGTGGTCAGCGACGCGAGATGTCGCTCGGTCAGGAACTCGGTGACGGCCGCGGGCAGATCGAGCGGATCAAACCTCATCAGCTGATGGCTTTCCTGACCGACACGGGATCAGGCCGCCACTCGGAGTGGGGTGAGCGCGGTGGAGAGCTTGGCGACCTCGTCGAGCATCGCAGTGGCGGCTTCGGTATTTGCCGCGGTGGGCAGGAACTCGCCTTCGACGATTTGCTGAAAGACCACCGGTAGCGCCACGGCCTCGGTGACAGGGACCATTTTCAGCACCGAGACCACCTGGCGGATCATGTGTGCCGCTCGCATGCCACCGGAGGCACCGCCGTAGGTGACAAGTCCGACCGGCTTGTAGGCCCATTCCGAATATAGATAGTCGATGGCATTCTTCAGCGGAGCCGTCATCGCGAAGTTGTACTCCGGAGAAACAAAGATGAAGGCGTCCGCTGAATCAACCGCTGCCGACCAGGCCACGGTGTGGGCGTGCTGATAGTTACGGAGCCGGGGGTGATGGGGCTCGTCCATCATCGGCAACGCAATCTCGGCCAGGTCCAGGATTTCGACCTGGTCGAAGCCGCCGTGCTCCCTCGCCGCCTGCGTCACCCAGCGGCCGATCGACGGGCCGATCCGGCCGGGACGGGTGGAGGCAAGAACGATCTTCAAAGTGGACAACGCGGGACTCCTCAGGGTGGGAAGAAGCATGACGTTTCAACGATAAGCGGTTTCAAGATCATCCATAGTTGTGCACGCTGTGACGAAGGAGACGCCAGGCCGCGTCGCCGCGGACTGTCGGTACGACTGGCTACTCTGCCCAGATGATCGAGTCGCAAGCTGTGGGCGTCGGCGCCCTGCCGGTTCTGGATGTTCCGACAGTGGCGGCGCACCGGCATGCCGAACTGGCGCAGACGATCAGCGACGCCCAGTTCCGTTATTACGTGCGCGATGCCCCGACCATCGCGGATGCGGAGTTCGACCGGTTGCTCGGTGAACTCCAGGAGCTGGAAGCGCAGTATCCCGCGCTCGTCACCCCCGACTCGCCGACGCAACGGGTGGGCGGCGGCTTCGCCACCGGGTTCTTGCCGGCGGAGCATGCCGAGCGGATGCTCAGCCTGGACAACGTGTTCTCCGCCGATGACATGGGCTCCTGGCTCGAAAAGACGGAGAAGGACGCCGGGGCTGCCGTCCGGTGGCTGACCGAATTGAAGATCGACGGTCTCGCCATCAACCTCACCTACCGCGATGGACGGCTTGTCCGGGCGGCGACTCGGGGCGACGGCCGGGTCGGCGAGGATGTCACGCTCAACGTGCGCACCATCGCCGCCGTTCCCGAGCGGTTGGCCCCCGATCGGGGCCATGACATCCCGGAGTTGGTGGAGATCCGAGGGGAGGTGTTCTTCCCGCTCGCCGGATTCGCGGCGTTGAACGCCGAACTGGTCGCCGCCGGCAAAGCGCCGTTTGCCAATCCGCGCAATTCCGCCGCTGGTTCGCTCCGCCAGAAGGATCCCAGGGTCACCGCCGCCCGCCCGCTCACCATGCTCTGTCATGGGATCGGCGCCAGGGTCGGCTTCGACATCACCACCCAGTCCGAGGCCTATCGGCGGCTCCGGGCCTGGGGGTTACCGGTTTCCGACCACAATCAGGTGGTGGATTCCGGCGCTGAGGTCATGCAGCGAATCGTCTACTGGAACGAGCACCGGCACGACATCTCCCACGACATCGACGGTCTCGTGGTCAAGGTCGACGAGATCGCGCTCCAGCGTCGGCTGGGAGTGACTTCCCGGGCGCCCCGGTGGGCGATTGCGTACAAATATCCGCCGGAGGAGGCGACGACATTGCTGCTCGACATCGCTGTCAATGTCGGCCGAACCGGCCGGGTCACCCCGTTCGCCGTGCTGGAACCGGTTCTGGTGGCCGGATCGACTGTTTCGATGGCCACCCTGCACAACGCGCAGGAAGTGGTGCGCAAGGGAGTGCTGATCGGCGATCAGGTGGTCATCCGCAAGGCGGGCGACGTCATTCCCGAGGTGCTCGGGCCGGTGGTGGATCTGCGCGGGGGCCGGCAATTGCGCGCGTTCGTCATGCCGACGCACTGTCCCGAATGCGGGACGGAATTGCGCCCCACCAAGGAGGGCGACGTCGACATCCGTTGCCCCAACTCGCGTTCCTGCCCCGCCCAATTGCGGGAGCGGGTCTACCACCTCGCCGGCCGGGGGGCGTTCGACATCGAGGGGATGGGTTACGAGGCCGCCACCGCGCTGCTCGCCGCCGGCGTCATCACCGATGAGGGGGACATATTCCCCGGTGCCACTGCCGCCGACGAGAAGTTCGGGTTGACCGCCGAGCGCCTCGCCGAAGTGCCGATGTTCGTCCGCGCCAAGGACGGGCAGCTCTCCGAGGTCGCCCGAAAGCTGTTGGCCAACCTGGAGTTACGCAAACAGCAACCGCTGTGGCGCGTATTGGTGGCGTTGTCGATCCGGCACGTCGGCCCGACCGCGGCGCGCGCGCTCGCCGGGCATTTCGGTTCGATGGGCGGTATCCGACTGGCGGCCGAGAGCGAGGGCGGTCAGGCGGAGTTGGCCGCAGTCGACGGGGTGGGCCCGATCATCGCCGCAGCATTGGCCGAATGGTTCTCCATCGATTGGCACGCTGCGATCGTGGACAAGTGGGCGGCCGCCGGGGTGCGGATGGCGGATGAGGTAATCGACCGTCCCGAGCAGAATCTGGCCGGCCTGTCGATCGTGGTGACGGGCAGCCTGGTCGACTTCAACCGCGACGAGGCAAAGGCTGCGTTGCTGGAACGCGGCGCCAAGGCAGCCGGCTCCGTCTCGTCGAAGACGGCTTTCGTGGTGGTCGGCGACAGTCCCGGGTCCAAATACGACCGGGCGGTGGTCCTCAAGGTGCCAATCCTCGACGAGGCCGGATTCAAGGTGCTGCTGGCCCAGGGCCCGGAAGCCGCCCGCGAGGTCGCGCAGATCGGTGAGGCGGTGCCGGGCGGCCAGGCCGAACGTCCGGAGGCCGAGTCGGACGGCTGACGGTCAAAGTACGGTCACTCCGGTGTCCGGTGAAGGTGGTTTCTCAGGCATGATCTCCCAGTCGGTGAGCGGCCGCCCGAATGAGCACCGTCGCCCATGTCCGGTAAGGCCGCCACTTCTCGGCGATGCGGGCCATTTCGGTCGCATCGCAGGGCTTGTCGAGCCGGTAGAGCTCGGTGATGAGCGCCAGGGCCTTCGGTTCGGTGGTCGGCAGCACGTCGGTGAAGCCGGCCGCCCGGACGGTAATCAGCATCGCGTAGAACGGCCCGATGCCCTTGATGCGCTGCAGCTGCTTCATCGCCTCGTCCGGTCCGAGCGCCTGAAGTCGGTCGACGTCGAGTTCACCGGCCAGCGCCGCCTCTGCGATGCCGTGCAGCCGGTTGATCTTTTCGGGGGACAGGCCGGGGAATTCATTGACGCCGAGCAACTGTTCGGGTGACAGAAATGACGCCAATGTGGTGCCCGCCAGCTCGAACGACTCACCGTGCGATGCGGAGAGCCGCCGGCGGACCTCGGCCATCTGGGCTGCCGGTCGCCGGGCGCTGAGCACCGACCAGGCGGCCGCCTCGTAGGGCGAGTAGAACAATGGCGGCAGGAGACCGGGCGCCACTCGCTGGAGCGCGCCGATCACCGGGTCGCGCGCGCCCACCTCGGCGAAGGCGGCGGCGTCTTGATCGAGCGAGAGCACCCTGGCGACCTGCCGCTGCACTGCGGCGATATCGCCGCCACCGCCCTGAACCGTGCCATGCACGCCCTTGTCGTCCTGCCGAAGATCCACGCCGACGGAGCCGCGGTAGCCGTCCTGAACGAAGGCAAGTCGAAACACCCCGTCGAACTGCTGTGAATCCCGCTGCCCGAAACCGAACTCTGCCGATTCGCGCAGCGAGAACAACCCGCTGGGGACGATGGTGAAGGTGTTCATGCAAGGGAGTGTGTCAGCGACCCCCGACAGCCTCGACCTGACGCCGGTTCACCGGAATCTGTAGAGCTGCGATCGGTGACCGATCCGTGGGACAGGACTTCGGGGGACGGGTTGGCGGATGCTGCGCGGTGAGATTCGGCTGACCGATCTGGACCCGGCACAAGGAAGCGACGCGGGCAAGCGCCGCCCGGCCGTCATCGTCAGTAACGACCGCGCCAATGCGAGCGCGGTGCGGTTGGGCAGGGGAGTGGTGACGGTCGTCCCGGTGACCAGCAATGTCGCCCGGGCATTTCCGTTCCAGACGCTGCTGGCCGCGGCCGCCACGGGATTGCGGCTCGACTCCAAGGCGCAGGCCGAGCAGGTTCGATCGGTGAGCATGGAAAAAATTTGGCCCGATTGTCGGCCGCCTGCCTGCGCCGCTGATGGCGGAATTGGACGACGCGCTCCGGCTGCATCTTGCGCTGTAGCCATGCCCCCGAGCGCGCCGAGTCCAACGGGTTGCACCCCCAGCTCTGAAAGGCCGGGGGATGCAACCCATCGAACACTTGGGCAGCGTAAGAAGGTTACGCAGCGCTGGCGACGCTCTGCGCCACGGCCGGCTCCAGTGCCAGAGCCAGGATTTCGGCCACATCGCTGACCGGGTGAACGTCCAGCGCCGCAAGCACTTCGGCCGGCACATCGTCCAGATCCGGCTCGTTGCGCTTCGGAATGAACACCGTCGACACCCCGGCCCGTTGGGCGGCGAGCAGCTTCTGCTTCAACCCGCCGATCGGCAGTACCCGGCCGTTCAACGTCACTTCGCCGGTCATCGCCACGTCCGCGCGGACCGGTCGGCCGAGCGCCAATGAGGCGAGCGCAGTAACCATGGTGACTCCTGCGGACGGCCCGTCCTTCGGCACCGCGCCGGCCGGAACGTGCAGATGAATGCTGCGCTGCAACGCTTCCGGCGCGATCCCGATAGTCTCGGCATGCGCTTTGAGGTATGACAGCGCGATCTGCGCCGACTCCTTCATCACGTCGCCGAGCTGCCCGGTGAGCTTGAGTCCGCCGTCCTCCGAGTTGCTGCGTACCGCGTTCGCCTCGATGAACAGCACATCGCCGCCCATTCCGGTGACCGCCAGACCGGTCGCGACGCCGGGCACTGCAGTCCGCTCGGCGGTTTCCGAGGTGAACCGTGGTCGACCCAGCAGCTCCCGGAGCTCCGGCTCATCCACCGAAACGGGTCCACTCTTGCCCGCCAACCGGGCCGCGACCTTCCGCAACGCCTTGGCCAGCAACCGTTCCAGCTGCCGGACGCCCGCCTCGCGGGTGTAGTCGGCGGCCATCTTGTGCAGTGCGGCATCAGTGATCGTCACTTCGGCGGGGTCCAGCGCGGCCCGCTCCAGCTGCCGCGGCAGCAGGTGCGTCCTGGCGATCGCCACCTTGTCGTCCTCGGTGTAGCCGTCCATGGTGATCAACTCCATCCGGTCGAGCAACGCGGACGGAATGGTGTCCAGGACGTTGGCGGTCGCTAGGAACAGCACGTCGGACAGATCGAGATCGACGTCCAGGTAATGGTCCCGGAAGGTGTGATTCTGCGCCGGGTCGAGCACCTCGAGCAGCGCCGCCGCCGGGTCGCCCCGGTAGTCGGCGCCGACCTTGTCGATCTCGTCGAGCAACATCACCGGGTTCAGCGAACCGGCTTCGGTCACGGCGCGGACGATACGTCCCGGCAGGGCTCCGACGTAGGTCCGGCGGTGGCCGCGGATCTCGGCCTCGTCCCGGACCCCGCCGAGCGCGACCCGGACGAACTTCCGCCCCAGGGCCTGGGCGACGGATTCGCCCAGGGAGGTCTTGCCGACACCGGGCGGCCCGACGAGCACGAGCACTGCGCCCGACCCCCGCCCGCCGACGACCTGCAGGCCGCGGGCAGCCCGCCTGCTGCGGACAGCCAGGTACTCGACGATCCGGTCCTTCACGTCGTCGAGCCCGTGGTGATCGGCGTCCAGCACAGTTCTGGCATTCGTGACATCGGCGTCGTCGTCGGTCTTCACCAGCCACGGGATCTCCAGCACGGTGTCGAGCCAGGTACGGATCCAGCCCGATTCCGGGCTCTGGTCGCTGGCTCGCTCCAGACGTCCGACTTCACGCATCGCGGACTCCCGAACCTTCGGCGGCAGATCGGCCTGTTCGACCCTGGTGCGGAAGTCGTCAGCGCCATCGGGCTCACCCTCGCCCAGTTCCTTACGGATGGCGGCGAGCTGCTGGCGCAGCAGGAATTCCCGCTGGCTCTTCTCCATGCCGTCCCGGACGTCGCCGCGGATCTTCTCTGCGACCTCCATTTCGGCGATGTGCGCCCTGGTCCACTCGATGACGAGCTTGAGCCGCAGCAGCACGGACGGAGTTTCGAGCAGTTCGCGTTTCTGCTCGGCGGAGAGGTACGGAGACCAGCCAGCCGAATCGGCGATGGTCGACGGGTCGGTCATCTTTTCGACCGTGTTGATCACCTGCCACGCGTCGCGCTTCTGCAGGGTCGCGATGACCAGCGACTTGTATTCGGCGGCAAGAGCTTTCGTCTCATCGTTGATCGGTTCGTCAGCGACCAGTTCGGCCTCCACCCACAGGGCGGCGCCCGGCCCGGTGACGCCGGTGCCGATCTTGGCCCGGCGACCGGCGCGGAGCACCGCAGCGGGAGCGCCGCCGGCCAACTGGCCGACCTGCTCGATGGTGGTGATGACGCCGTAGGACGCGTACCGGTCGTTCAGTCGCGGCGCAATGAGCAACTGGCCCAGGTTCTCGCCCTCGGCGGTGGATCTGGCCGCGTCAACGGCGGCCTGGGCGGATTCGTCCAGCTCGATCGGCACCACCATGCCGGGTAGCACGACGGTGTCGGTGAGAGAGAGGACGGGGAGGCGCTGGATATCGGTCATGTAGGTCACCCTTCGGAACTTGAGCGTGACTGACTCAATGCGATTCGGCCGCCGTTTGTTCCATCGCTCGGGGACGCTTCGCCGACGGCGAACAATGAGGCGACCGGTGCCCGTCAGGCCGAAGCCCCCTGGTCGATCACCCTGCCCGGCCGCGCCGCTGCTAGCCGCCGCAGAATATTGCCGTGCCGACACTTCATCCCCCGCCCGCATCCGAACGACCGGACGTCGAGCGGGGGGAGGGACGGCTGGCTGAGTACCTGGCCTCGCTGCTGCTCTGGTGGCGATCCCTGCTTCACGGTCGGCCCGGTGCCGATGTCGCCGAGGCGGACGGGTGGTTCGCTGCCCGGTCGCCCGACAACACGTTCACCAACGGCGTGTTGTTGAACTGCGACGGCCTCCCTGAACTCGCGCGACACCTGCGCGGACGCACCCACGCCATTTGGACGCTTGACGACAAGGCGGCTGCGGCGTGCACGGCAGCCGGTTTGCGGGCGCATGAAGTGACCGTGCCGATGGTCTGCAACCTGCCGCGCCGCCGGCATTCCGCTGGCGGGCGGCCCGGTGGGTGAAGGCGAACCTGATCCGGGGATCCGTCGCGGCGCCGCTCCGGCCATCATCGAAAACTTGAATTCGCTGACACCAGGCACATTGCGCGAGGTTCCGGGACTTTCCTGCTATGCCACGGATGCGGGCGACGCCGGTCTGGCGGTGATTGCGCGGGGGGTCCGGATGAATGTCGATGGTTTTTACCGAGGAGCAGGTCCGCCGGCGTGGACTGTCTACCCGACTGCTCGAAGCGGCGCTCACCGACGCAGCGCAGCGGGGGGTGTGTTGGGCCAGTCTGCAGGCCACAGAGTCGGGCAGAGGCGTCTATGAACGGGTCGGCTTTGTCCGGGTAGGAACGATTGTCGAATACGTGCCATAGCCTCTCGCTCCCCGAACTTTCACATTCTGCGATTTGGTGGTCGGCCGCTGATTGGTGGCACGAATGCTGAGATGGGCGGATTTCATGACCCGGTGGGGACCTGGTCAGCGCAGCGGCTTCGGGGCGACGCCAGGGGTGATCCGGCCGGTGATGCTGCCGAGTAGGTCGATGTCGAGCACCACCTCGTCGCCGGCCTGCAGCCACGGGTATTGCTCTTCACCGTGGAGAATCGACAATTCGAGAATGCAACCCCGGCCAACGGTTCCGCTGCCAATGACGTCACCGGGGACAAGCCGGGTGCCTCGGGAGGCATAGGCCAGCATCTGGCCGAAAGACCAGTAGATGGTGGACCAGTTTCCGGCGCTGTACTGGAGCCCGTTCACGCTCGCCGTCATCGCCAGGTCGTAGCCGTTTCCGGCGCGGCGGGATTGCAATTCGTCGGGGGTGACGAGGTAGGGCCCGATGCTGGTCGCCGAGTCCTTGCCCTTGACCGGTCCCAGCCGCAGCGCCATTTCCTGGCGCTGCAGATCGCGCGCGCTCCAGTCGGCGAGCACCATGTACCCGGCGATGTGGCCCTCCGCCTCGTCCGGGGCCAGGTTGCTGCCGCCGCGCCCGATCACCGCGGCGACCTCCAATTCGAAGTCGAACATGCTCGAGCCGGGCGAGATCGCGATGTCGGAACAAGCCGAGTGAATTGCCGCCGGATTGCTGAAGTAGAAGACCGGCGCCTCGTACCAGCCGGGATCCACCCCACCGGTCCTTGAGCGGGCGTTGGCGACATGTTCTTCGAACGCCATGAAATCGCGGACCGAGGGGGGCGCCGGAATAGGTGCGGCCAGCTCCGCCGTGTCCAGTTTCAGCACCTCCAGCGGATCTCGGCGCGCCTCGTCGCCCGCCCGCGCCAGCCGCTCAGCGTCGTCGCCGAGCAGCTCGATCAACGACGAGACGCCGCGCACACCGCGGATCGTTTCTCCGTCGACGAGCCCGACCCGGTGATCAGTGCCGACGAGATAGGTCGCCCAGCGCATGGCTATTCCTTTGATCGGATCCGCAGATCGTCAGCCGCGGCCGGTCAGGGGCCGACCGCTGTATCTCATCATGTCTGGCGGCGCGGCGCGCCGATCAGCCGATGGTCCGGGGCCTCGACGTCATACTGAGTCGGCAACTCGTTCAAGGGGTGATCGAATTGATCCGACGTGAGGCCTTGCGCGAATACGCGTCCGCATCGCTGTGGGTGCTTCCGGGCATCAGCGCCGTGGTGGCGCTGATCGTCGGCTGGGCGGTGTCCCACCTCCGGGTCGAACCCGGTTCGCTGTTGGCGCCGTTGGCTTTTCAGGGCACTGCCGATGACGCCCGCACGTTGCTCGGGAGTGTGACCAGCACCGTGGTCACGGTCATTGCGCTGGTTCTCGGCCTGACGGTGGTCGCCCTTCAGCTGTCCTCCACCCAGTTCTCGCCGAGACTGCTGCGCAACTTCCTGCGGGACAGGCCCAACCAGGTGGTGCTGAGCACCTTTGTTGCGACCTTCGCCTACTCGGCGGCCGGCCTGTTCACCGTCGGGCTGGCCGGGGGCGGCCGCACCGAGGAGTTTCCCCGGCTGGCCGTCAGTGGATCCATCCTATTGCTCTTCGCGAGCCTGGCGATGGTGGTGTACTTCGCCGACCATCTGGCGCATTCGATCCAGGTCGACGCCATCGGGAAACGAGTGGAACGGGGCACCCTGAGGGTGGTTCACGGTCGGCTGGGCAATGTCGAGATCAGCGCGCCGAACCCGCCCGCTTGGGCGGTTCCGTTTTTCGCCCACCACTCCGGTTATCTGCAGACCGTCCATCCCGAGCTCCTGCTTCCGGACGCCAGCCGGCACCACGTCCACATTCGACTGCGGGTCCGGGTCGGGGAGCATGTTGTCGCCGGAACGACGCTGGGGTGGATCTGGCGCCCCGGCCCGGACGAACCCGCCCCTGATCCCGGCGTCTTCGACCACGCGACGGGCCGCGCCGTCCGGATCGGCTTCGAACGGACGCTGGAACAGGACGCTGCGTTCGGCATCAGGCAACTCGTCGACATGGCATGCAAGGCCCTGTCGCCGGCGGTGAACGACCCCTACACCGCAGTCCAGGCCGTCGACCACCTTTCGGTGATCTTCTGCGGTCTGGCCACCCGGCCGCTCGGCGACTATGTGTCGCAGGACCCGACCGGCTCCGGGGTGATCATCGTTCCGGGTCGGCGGTTCGCCGAGTACCTGTCCACGATGTGCGGGCTGATCCGCCGGTACGGCTCCGGCGAACCGACCCTTTCGGCGGCACTGCTCCGATTGCTGAACAACTGCGCAGCGGTCCTCCCCGAGGCCTCGGACCGGTGGCCGGCGTTGGGTGAGGAGGCCGAGCTGATCCTCGCCGACGCGATCCGGGAGACGGCTCAGAAGGCCGATCTGGTGATCATCACCAGGGTGGCCCGCGATCTCCGAGATCTGGTGGCGGCCAGGACCGGTCCCGCCGGCCGGCCAGGGCCAGTCGAAGCCGGCCAGGCGGAATAGCCCCACTGACCCCGCCGTGATCAAGAGCCGGGCCGGCCGCGATCTCAGCCGGGCACCTCGCTCTTGGAATTCGCCTCGTAGTTGATGTTCGTCAGATCCGACCGCAGGAAATCGTCGTCCAGGAGCTTGAGCAGCGCCCAGCGGCGCTGCGGGCTGGGGTCGTGAACCAGCTGCGGAACATCCCCCGTCCGGTCGATCTGAACGTCGATGTGCGGGTTCTTGTCGAGGAACTCCAGCACGTGCGGCATGTCGAGCGCCTCGGCGTATCCGGGTTGCTCCAGCCTGCGCTCGATGCTGACCAGTTTGTGCATCATGTTGATGTCGGACTCGCAGGCCGCGGCCAGCTGCTCGCCGCCGGCGATGTCCAACTTCCCCAGCGTCGCGGTGTACGTCTGCACCGCCCGCTCCCGAAGGTCTGGCAGCGGCCCGAAGAGCAGCTCGAAAGCGCCGGCCGACTTCATCACGATCTGGTCGCCGACCGCCACCAGCCGCAGCCCCCGGTCGATCACCAGGGGCTCCGCCTCGAGCGAGGTGTACCGGTCGTCGGTCCAGACGGCCAGGATCTTCTTCCGGTGGATCAGGGCCTTGTCCGGCGAGAACCCTTGGTACATCCGGGCCACGTCCGCCCCTGCGGCGGTTCGGACGTTGAGGACCAGGACATTCTTCCGGCCGAAGGCGGTGTCGCGACCGTACTGCCGATACCCGCGACCGCAAATCGTCGAGTCGGTGCCCGCCAGCGCCGTACCGGCGACCGGGGTGAACAGCCACTGCTGCGCTGTCGGGCTGAACCCGGGTTGCGACGGCCGGAGTTCCGCCTCCGCTGCCGCGCCCGCGGCCTCGGCAACCTGCTCCAGCAGTTGACCGGCCAGCCGGGCGCTGATCGGCATTTCATACACCACAGCGCTTTCCGATCGGTGATCGGTGACCACCAGCAGTTCGAGCACCAGGTCGCGTTCGTCGACCAGCCGGCGGAGTCGGGACCGCACTTCTCCCGTCACGTCCGGCTCGCCGGCCGCATTCTCGGGCATCACGGTTCTCCTGTCGGTGGTCGCCGCCGTGGGGCGAAGGGATGTGAACGGTGGAAGTAGACATACCCGCCGAGCGGAATCAGCCCGATCACCTCGTCGGGGGCCAGATGCCACCGGCGGCTGATCACCAGCAGGAACCGACGATCTTCGGTGCCGAGTTCGAAGATCCGGAAGCCGAGCAGCGCCAGCAGCGGATTGGTGAAATAGAGGTCACCCTGCAGATAGAGGACCCCGATCAGTACCAGATAGATCAACAGTCCCCAGCGGGCAGCCGGCGCTGCCGTCGCGGTCAGGAAGAACGGGACCACATAGGAGCCGAAGAACCGCAGCGCCTCGCCCTCCCGGGGCTTGGCGGTGTGCACCATCTCGGGCACCGCATTGCGCCGGGGGATGGCCACGCCGAGGAACAGGATGGTGCCCACCGCGCCGGCCACGGCGAGGGCGCTGAACGCCCAGCGAAGCCACTGGATCTGGAATGAATTGAGAACCGCGAGCAGGAGCAGCAGCGGCGCATAGGCAGCCGACAGCATCAACACCCGGACGGGCAGAGATGGTCGGAAACCTGAGCGTCGCACCCCACCACGCTAGATCGGGGCACCGACAGTCGGCACCGGACCGTGCTGGATCGGGGCACCAACAGTCGGCACCGGACCGTCGATGTTCAGGGTCAGGAGCCCTTGGTGATGGACCACTGCACCACGGGCCGGGATGGGTTCCATCCGGTGAAGGCGCCGACCGGTTCGGCGCGGTCCACCGATAGCCTGATCAATTCTCCGCCGCGTTCCTGGAATTGTTGCAGCAGCAATGCCTCGGTTTCCAGGGTGACCCCGTGCACCACCAGACGTCCCCCGGGATTCAGCGCGTCCCAACAACTGTCGAGCAATCCGGGAACGGTCGCGCCGCCGCCGACAAAGACGGCGTCGGGTCGCGGTAGGCCGGTCAGCGCATGGGGAGCGGCGCCGCGAACCACCTCCAGGGAGGGCACGCCCAGCGCGGTGGCATTCCGCCGGATCCGCTCGACCTGGCTGTATTCCTTCTCGACAGCAACCGCCCGGCACCGCGGATTTGTCCGCGCCCACTCGATGGCAACCGATCCGGCTCCGGCGCCGACATCCCACAGCAATTGACCGGGAACCGGGATCAACCTGGCCAGCACAGCCGCCCGGACGTCGCGGCAGGTGAGCTGACCGTCATGTTCGAAGATTTCGTCGGGTAGGCCGCCGACCCGCGGCAGAACCGTCCGGCCGTCCGACTCGCCCAGCAGACAGATGAGGTTGAGCGCCGGCATCCGGGTCGACGGCCAGTCCCGGGCCCGGTACGAGGCCAGTGACTCGCGATCCGAACCCAGGTCGGAGAACACGGTGACCGGACTGGCCCCGTAACCGGCAGCGGTGAGAAGTCCGGCCACGATCCGCGGCGTCTCCCCGTCGGCGGACAGAACGATGAGCCGGACGCCCGGAGCAAGCGCCGCCAGTACCCCGTGTGCATCCCGACCGTCGACGGTCACCGTTTCGACAGTCTCTGCGGCCCAACCCATCCGTGCCCTGGCCAGCGCCACCGGAGATAGGGCGGGCAGCACCCGCACGCGCTCGGCTCCGAGCGTGGCGACCAGGGTGGACCCCACCCCCGACTCCAACGGATCACCGGCTGCGACCACGACGACGTCTCGACCGGCGTACTCGCCGAGCAGGGCATCCAGGGACGGCAGGAGCGGGGTGGGCCAACGACGCCGCTCCTGACCCGGCTGGTCCGGCAGCAAGGTCTGCTGGCGGTGGCCGGCCAACACGATCTCGGCCGTCTGGATCGCGTTCCTGTTGGCGGCCGACAGGCCTGCCCACCCGTCGGCCCCGATCCCGACGACGGTGACGAAGTGGGGGCTTTCGGCGGTGGCGGGCTTGCCGACCGAGTCGGGCCGGTGCTCCGGCCCAGGTTCCGCCAGCTGTCCATCGGTGGCGAGCCGACTGCCATCGTCGGATCGGGTGGCCCCGGCAGGCCCTGGGAAGTCGCCGGCGGAAGCGGCGGGCGGTGCGTTGGTCACGTCTGGCGACCTTAATGCACCGAATCCGCCCAGCGGGACCTGCGCCGGCAGATCAGGGCCGTCCAGTCGAGGCCGCCAGGTCCCAGCGGGATCGGCTCGCGGGATCGGCTGTGGGATCGGCGGTGGGATCGGCGGGACAGCGCGCAGTCGCATTTGGGTCGGGCAGGTCCGGTCGACACAGCCGTGCTCCCTTCCCGTGTGGGATCATCGGCATACGCCGCTGAGCCACCAACAGGGAAAGGCGATGACCGCTCTCTTGTCGACCTGGGCCAGCCGAACCGTTGTGGCGCAAGAGGTCGGCGGATGACGGAACCTGGTGGGCGGCGAACACCGCCGAAGGAGCCGACCCTGCCGGTCGATCTGCCGGTGGCCGGCCGCGAGGTGCTCGTCGTCGGCGGCGGAGTGGTGGCCCTCGGCCGGATCGCCGGCCTGCGCGCCGCCAGAGCCAGGGTCGTCGTCATGTCCACGGATCCGGTGGCTTCGGTCATCGATCTGGCCGACCGGGAGCTCATCGAGTTGCACCGCCGGGAACCGGTCGACGCCGACATTCACCGGGCATGGCTCGTCGTCGCAGCCACCGGTGACGCGGCTGACGACGCCGCCGTTGCAGCGAAAGCCGCAGCTGCGCAGCGATTCTGCCTGGGTGGGAGTGGAGCGGCTGCGCTCGACCCCGCAAACCGTCGCCGGCTTGGCGGCCGGGTGGTGCTGGTCGGGGGTGGCCCCGGAGATCCGGGGCTGCTGACCTTGACCGGGCTGCGGGCCATCCAGGAGGCAGACGTCGTCGTCGCCGACCGACTGGCGCCGCTCGCCGTCCTGCAGTATGTCCGGCCGGGCGCTGAGATCATCGACGTGGCAAAGATTCCCAGCGGTCAGCACACACCGCAGTGGGAGATCAATCGATTGCTCGTCGCGCATGCCCTGGCCGGCAAGTCGGTGGTTCGGCTCAAGGGCGGCGACAACTTCGTTTTCGGGCGCGGCGGTGAGGAATGGCAGGCCTGTGCCGCTGCCGGAATCGAGGTGCAGCTGGTGCCCGGGGTGACCTCGGCAATTGCCGGCCCCGCACTGGCCGGAATCCCGGTGACCCACCGCACCCTGAACCAGGGATTCACCGTGGTCTCCGGTCACGTGCCGCCCGGCGACCGGCGCTCCACCTTGGACTGGGATGCGTTGGCCCGCACCGGTACCGCGCTGATTGTAATGATGGGCGTGGCGAATCTGGCCGCGATCACCGCCGCGCTGCTGGCGGCCGGGATGGCTCCGGATACGCCCGCCGCGACCGTTGCCGATGCCGGCCACCCTGGCCAACGCACCGTCCGGGCGAGTGTGTCGGAGATCGCCGCAGCAACCGAGCAGGCCGGGCTCACCCCGCCGGCCGTCACCGTCATCGGCTCGGTGGCCGGCTTCGATCCGCTGCAGCCGGAATAGCGAATGGAGACCACGCAGCAACCGACTGCCTCACCCGCCATTCACCTGGTTCGACACGGTGAGTCCACCTGGAACGCACAGCATCTCGTTCAGGGCCAGACCGATCACCCCGAATTGACCGAACTCGGCCGACAGCAGGCGGCCCGGACCGCAGCGCTGCTCAGCGGGCTGTCGGCCCGGCGACTGCTCACCTCCGACCTGGTGCGGGCCCGGCAGACGGCGGAGATCATTTCTGCGGCAACGGGTTTGCCGGCAACTGTCACAGCGTTGCTCAGAGAACAGCACTGGGGCGAGTTGGAGGGCCTGACTTCCGAGCAGGCCGTCGCGGCCTGGGACGAACGGTCGAAGAAGGCGGCAGATGCTGCGCGCGCCAGCGGGAGTTACGACGGCGAACCTTCCGATTCACAGCTGCGGGTGGCCGGCGGCGAGTCGCTGCGCGACGTATCGGCGCGGGTCTCGGCCCTGCTCGCGTCGCCGTGGGTGACCGAGGCGGCCGGCGACGTGATCGTCGTCTCGCACGGTGACACGATTCGGGTCGCCGTCGCCCACCTGCTCGGGGAAGAACTGGATGAGTCCCCGTGGCGCGAGATCCGAAACGCCCAGGTACACACCGTGTCCCGCGAGACTGGTGGGCGGGTCCGCTACCGCGTCACTGACGGGTGACCCCAGGGCAGGTCGGACTGTCGCAGACGGCGACGATCTCCTCGTTCGTCCTGCACGCGGAGCTGCAACCCGATGGCGGTGAGCGCGCTGAAGTCGGGGCCGGAGCGGCTCTGGGATATCGCTCGCGTCGTCCCGGTGCGATGCAGGTGCGAGCGGCGATGATGTCCGTTGTGCGATCCACATCTGCAGAGCGAGCCGCGCTGGTCGGGCGGCTGCGGGCCGCGGGTTGCGTGTTCGCAGAGGACGAGGCAGCTTTGCTGACGGAGGAGGCCGGCACGCCCGACGAACTGGACGCGATGACGGCCAGGCGGGTCGGGGGTGAGCCGCTCGAATACATTGTGGGTTGGGCGGAGTTCTGTGGCCGTCGGATTGCCGTTGAGCCACCGCTGTTCGTACCCCGCCGACGCACCGAGTTTCTCGTGGAGGAAGCAGCCCGGGTGCTGCGCCGGACTTCGCCGTCGACTGCGCCTTCATCTATGTTCATCGTCGACATGTGTTGCGGTACCGGCGCGATCGGTGCGGCATTGACGCTGCAATTGACCACGGCTCGGCCGATGAGCATTGAACTGTACGCCGTGGATATAGAGCCGGTCGCGGTGCGCTGTGCCCGGCGAAATCTCGCAACATTGAAAGGCGAGACGGTGGATGGTATTACCGTCGACGTCCACGCATTGGGGGGAGATCTTTTCGACGCGTTGCCGGCCGCACTCAAAGGCAAGGTCGATGTTCTGGTGGCAAATGCACCCTACGTGCCGACCGCGGCCATTGCGAACATGCCGCCCGAGGCGCGGCTCCACGAGGCAGCGGTCGCCCTCGACGGGGGATCTGACGGGCTCGACATCCAGCGACGTATCGCCGCCGGGTGTGCGGAGTGGCTCGGGCCGGGCGGTCATCTGCTCATCGAGACCAGCCGGCAACAAGCACCTGGGTCGGCCGGAATCTTCGAGCGGGCCGGGCTTGTCGTGAAAATCGTGAGATCGCGGAAGTTCGACGCGACGGTGATCGTCGCCACCAAGACCTGGCGGGCGGGGTGCCGTGAGGCGGACGACCGGGTTGGGGCCGCACCGTTGGGGCCTCGTTGACCGGCTGGCAACCGAGCGGCTACGGTCGGCCGTGACGAAACACAGGGTCCTGCCCGGCAGCGCGCCGCAGTGGGGTGGGGCATGAAAACGCCTGGCTCGGAGCCTGCGGGATGCGATTCGCCAGCGGCCCGGCGACCGTCAGTTCGGCCGCCATCAGCGGTTGCTGCGGCGCAGGC
This sequence comes from Mycobacteriales bacterium, assembly GCA_038204125.1. Classification (GTDB taxonomy): domain Bacteria; phylum Actinomycetota; class Actinomycetes; order Mycobacteriales; family Nakamurellaceae; genus Nakamurella. The sequence continues at coordinate 4,085 of JBBRDH010000016.1, read as the reverse complement.
TCGGAGCAGGGTCGATGCCCTGGCGAAGCCGCTGGGTGCGCTCGGCCGCCTCGAAGACCTGGCGGTATGGCTGGCTGGATGTCAGGGTGTGTGCCCGCCGTTCGTCCCGGGCAACGTGCGTGCGGTGGTCTTCGCCGGCGATCACGGGGTGTCGGCAAGGGGCGTGTCGGCCTACCCGCGCGAGGTCACCGCGGCGATGGTTCGCGCCATCGTCGCCGGCCGCGCCGGCATCTCGGTGCTGGCGTCGATCAACGGCGTCGCGCTGCGGATATTCGACATCGCGGTCGACGACGACCTGGCCGGGTTGCCGGCGTCCGTCGGGGGATACAAGGTGCGTCGGTCCAGCGGTCCCATCGATCGCGAAGATGCCTGCAACGCAGCAGAAATCGACCAGGCGTTGGCCGCGGGCCGGCAGATTGCCGAGCAGGAGATCGGACTCGGCGCCGACCTGTTGATCGTCGGGGATCTGGGGATCGGCAACACCACGCCCGCCGCGGCGCTCATTGCTGCGCTGCTCGGCCTGCCCGCCCAGGTCGTTGTCGGGCGCGGCACCGGAATCACGGACAACGGGCTCGCGGTGAAGACAGCCGTGATCGACGCGGCGCTGGTCCGAACGGCGGGCCGCCGTGACCCTATCGAACTGCTCGCCGCGCTGGGCAGCGCCGACCTGGCGGCCGGAACCGGATACCTGCTCGCTGCGGCTGCGGCCGGCGTCCCGGTGCTGCTGGACGGGGTGATCGCGGTCGCGGAAGCGCTCATCGCGGAGCGCATCGCCCCGGGTGCTGCCGCGTGGTTCGCCGCCGGCCACCGGTCGACCGAGCCGGCCCAATCGCTGGCTCTGGCCGCACTCGGCCTGGTCCCACTGCTCGACCTGGGCATGCGACTGGGCGAGGGCACCGGGGCGGTGGCCGCGGTCCCACTGGTCCGGGCGGCCGCGGCGCTACTCGGGCAGATGGCCCTGCTCGTCGACCTGCAGCCGTGATCGGCGACGGCCTGCGACTGGCCGTCGGAACGTTCACCGCGGTGCCCATCCGGCCGCCGGTGCGTATCGACCGGGACGTGGCCAGGTTGGCGATGATCGCTGCACCGGTGGCGACCATCCCGCTCGCGGCGATCTCTGCCGGTGTGTCGGCGGCTGGGAACCTGGTCCACCTGCCGGCCCTGCTGACCGCGTCGTTGTCGGTCGGCGCCATCGTGCTGGGCAATCGGGGTCTGCATCTCGACGGATTGTCCGACACCGCCGACGGTCTCGCCGCGTCCTACGACCGGGACCGGGCGCTCGAGATCATGCGCCGTGGCAATACCGGGCCGGCCGGCACCGTCGCGACAGTTCTACTACTCGTGATTCAGATCACCGCCCTGGCCGAGGTGCTCGATCGTCCGTGGGGGGCGGTGGCCGGGGCGCTCACCTTCTGCCTTGCCCGGTGCGCGCTCCTGATCGCCTGTGCTGCCGGGGTGCCCGCCGCCCGTCCGGAGGGGCTCGGCGCCGCCGTCGCCGGCGTAGTGCCGAGGTCGGTCGCCATCGTGGGCGGCACGCTCTGCGCCGCTGCGGCCGGTGGGTTGACGATGCTCATCGGCCGGCCGTTCTGGCAGGGCGTGTTGGCCGTCACCGTGGCCGGCGCCGCGGTGGCCGGGTTGATCTCGCGGTGCCGCAGGCGTTTCGGCGGCATCACCGGTGATGTCCTCGGCGCCGCAGTAGAAATCGCCGCCGCCGCGCTCTTGACCGTTGCGGCAGCAGGCTGATCCCGCTGAGTCGAAGAGCACTGCCTATCAATTCGTCGTCGACGGTGTATGGCGGGCCGCCGTTCTCCGGGTTCCCGACCCGGGCGGGTCATCTGTGCCGGTGGGTCTTGAAGGGCCTCATTGGACCGGCGTGCTCCGGCCGGTCATCCGGCCCGCCGCGACGACCGCGGTCAGCCCCACGACCGTGAGCGCCGCGCAGACCGCGAAAGATGCCGCTGTCACCCAGCGCCGTCGCCGAACCGACACTGATGATCAGGCCGGATATGACGGCGCCCAGTCGGCGGGTGTTCACGAGAGTGAGAACGGCGAATTGCAGACCCCAGAACAGGGAGGCCGAAGGAACCCACAACCGCTCACCCCAACGCCGCTAACTCTGGACAGATCTCACGGTGGCATTGCCGCGCTACCTCCCGGGGTATTCGTCGGTCGTCGACAACACCGCGCTGTTCGGGGGCCCAGGCCGCGCGGTGGTCAGAGTTGGCCCTGTTCGGTGGTGCCGGCCGGGATCGGGACGAGGCGGGTGACGACGACCGGGCCGGCCAGCAGTCCGGCCGCGTCCCCGCCGAGTCTGGTGACTGCGGGGGACGAACCGTGGGTGTCGAGAAGTTCGACCGAGGACCACTTCTCGATCATGACAAGCTTGCCGGCAGGGTCCCGGTGGATGGCATAGAGCAGGCACCCTTCCTCGCCGTGGACTTCGGCGATGGCGACCGAGAGCAGGTCGACGAGGTCATCGAGGGCGCCATCCTTCGGGGTGAAGACGGCAGTGACCACGACGGGCTCGGACATGGTGATCTCCCTGGAATGCAACGGGTGTGGTGCGGTGGTGAACCGGAATCCCGGATATTAGTCGAGTTCGATGCGATGGGCCGGGAGAGGATGTAGCTGTGACCGCAGCCGCATTCTCCGAAACCCGACAGGGTCAGGCCCGCGGCGGCCGGCTTCGGCAACCGCCTGATGCTGGAGCGGCAGTGCGAATCGGTGGGGGGGTAGACGTCCGCCCGAAAAGATCCATGTCGGAAGCCGCTGGACTCAGCGGCCCCACCCCGAGGGCCCGCCTGCCGTGGCGGCAGCGCTGACCGCTAAGGGGGGTCGTCATCCGGACACGGACGAGGCGGTCGCCGCGCGACAGGCGGTTCGACCACGCTGGTTGCGTCGGACGCTGCTCGCGGTGCGGAACCATCGGTTGCGATATTGGCGCGGCCTGAGCACGATCGGCCTGATCTTCACGGCGGTTTTCTTCTGCTTCTCGATGACTCCGTCTCTGCTGCCGCGCGAGTGGTACCTGCAGGGGGTGGCCAGCGGCCTGTGCGATGCCCTCGGCTACGCGGCGGGGACGACCGTGGGGTGGCTGCTCCGCCGTCTCGGTTTCGCTGATTGGCGGGAGTCCCGGCAACGGATCGTGAACCGGGTGCTGATCTGGGCGGCGGTGGTGGTCATCCCGCTGTTCGGTGTGCTGGGCTCGCACTGGCAGGCCCAGGTCAGGGCTCTGGTGCACGTCGACACCTCCGACCGCTACTACTACGCGCTCGTGCTGTTGATCGCATTCGTGCTGGCTCGGGTGCTGCTCGGGTTCGGCCGGACACTGCGCCGGACGGTGCGTGGTTTGGGTCGGTTCGGGGCCCGTTGGTTGCCGGCGCCGCTCGCCAAGCTGATCGCCGCCGCGCTGGTCGCTGTTGGGCTGGTCACGCTGCTGAACCAGACCCTGGGGCCGGCCCTGTTGAACGCCGCCAATCAATCGTTTTCCATCTCCGACCGGGGCACCCCGGAGAACGCGGTCCAACCGACAGAGACGGAGCGGTCGGGCTCGGCAACCTCGCTGTCGCACTGGGTAGACCTCGGGAGCGAGGGCCGCGGTTTCGTCGCCGGCGGGCCTAGCGCTGCGCGGATCGGCACGTTCACCGGCAAGAGTGCGATTGAACCGATCCGGGTGTACGCGGGCCTGTCTTCCGCCGACTCGCTGCAGGCGGAAGCAACTCTGGTCGTCCGCGAACTCGACCGCACCAAAGCCTTCGACCGTTCGGTGCTGGTGGTGGCGACGACCACCGGGCGGGGCTGGGTGAATCAGGTCGCCGCCGCGGCGATCGAGTACATGTGGGGTGGCGACACCGCGATCGCGTCGATGCAGTACTCATATTTCCCGAGTCCGGTCGCGTTCGTGGTGGACACCGCGACTCCGCCGCAAGCGGGTCGGGTGCTGTTCAACGCCGTGCGCGGTGCCTGGCTGAGCCATCCAGCGGCGACGAGGCCGAAAGTGCTGGTGCTAGGCGAGAGTCTGGGCGCGTACGGCGGCCAGGGTGCGTTCGGCAGCCTGGACGATCTGGCGTCCAAGGTCGATGGCG
>JBBRDH010000015.1:0-53584 GCA_038204125.1 Mycobacteriales bacterium | reverse complement strand
CGGGGCAGGACACCGAGTACACCGCTCCGGCTTCGTGGTAGGTGGTGGTTCCGAAGACGTCTCCGGCTTTGACGTTGGCCACGACCCGGTAGAAGCACGGGTCGGTGATGACGGTCGTGTCGCCTTTCGAGGTTTTCCTTTTCGAGCCGTCGGCGTTGATGATATGGCTCGCGGGAATGGTGAGTTCGACGGTCACCGACTTGGGCCCTCCGAAGCTGGCGCCTCCATCGGTGGTGACTGGATCTGTGCCCGCTAACCTCAGCACAATGCTCACCAGAGACAAAGCTGTGATCAGTCCTGCGCGTGACGTTCGTCGAGGATTCAGCATTTGACACCATGCAGGAATTGGATTTGTGTAACCCGCCAGCCGCCGCCGGCTGCGCGCTCTACCGTCACGTGAGTGTTGTCGTGGGTGTGACCGACCGTAAGTTTTACGCCCGACCTCACGTTGAGGGATCCGAGGTGGCTGCTGTCCATGCAGTCTCCGAACACGGCGTTGTGGTTGCCGTCGACCGACGGCCCCCAGTAAATTGCGTGCGCGAGGTAGCCGTAGTTGTCCATGCCGTTTGACACGAACTTGGCGATGGCACCCATGACGTCGGTCAGAAGCGGGTCGCCGGCGACTGTGGCGAGGACGCTCCGTCGGCGGGCGGGTGGTGTTTTTAGGAGGGGGATAGTGACATCCCAGTACTTGAGCCATGCCGCTTCGATCGCAGTTCGGTCCTTGATCTCCTGGGCGGACAGTCCCGCGGTGTCCGGCGCGGCGGTGGTGGGCCTGAGCGTGGCCGCCGAGTCGGCAGTGGCCGGACCGGTAGTGCTGGCGGTGCCGGCAGAGGTCGCGGCGCCCCGGGTCGAGCCAGCCGGACCGGTAGATGCCGGCGTCACTGTGGCGGGCCGAGATCGAGTCGCCTTGGATGTTCTGGGGGAGGCCGTCGACGCCCCAGAAGTTGCAGAAGCCGACGCCTTCGTCGACGGGTCGGGCAGAGGGTAGGCGGTCCCGCCGAAAGTGAGGGCCGAGCTCACCGTGCCCGCTGCAGTCGGCACGGAAGTGCAACCGGCCAGAACCGCGCCGACCAACAGCACCGCCATCACGTGTCGAGCGCGTGCCAAGTCCATGTGCGTGCGCTCCCTATTGGTGACTTCAGGAGCACTCTACGGGCCCGGCAGCCGTCTGAACTGCAGTTATCAACAGCCCACAAGGCCCACCGAGCCCACCGGCCACCTCCGCCCCATTCATGGGGAACCTCTGGGCAGCAGCGCTACGCCCGCGGCTCTCCGGCATCCACCAGTTCCCGCTCGGCCAGCAGTTCGAGTTGGTGCTTGGACGGCCGGGGTTTGCCCGGCCACCAGGTCCACTTGCCGAGGTCGTAGGCCAGCGCGGGAACCAGCAACGTCCGGACCACCAGGGTGTCGAGCAGGACACCGAAAGCCACGACGAACGCGATCTGCGCGAGGAAGAGGATCGGGATCACGGCCAGGGCGGCGAACGTGGTGGCCAGGACGACGCCGGCGCTGGTGATCACCCCGCCCGTCACGGTCAGCGCCCGGAGCACACCCTCCTTCGGGCCGTGCACGGCCACCTCCTCCCTGGCTCTTGTCATCAGGAATATCGAATAGTCGACGCCCAGCGCGACCAGGAAAACAAAGGAGAATAACGGTACTGCGGGGTCAGAACCAGGAAAATCGAAGACATGGTTGAACATCAACGCCGCCACGCCGAGCGCTGTCCCGAACGACAGCACGGTCGCGGCGACCACCAACAGCGGAGCCACCAGCGATCGGAGAAGCACGATCAGCACCAGGAGCACGGCCAGCAGAATTGCCGGAATGATGACCCGCAGATCATGCTTGGAATTGGTCAGGGTATCGATCTGGGTGGCGGTGCCGCCGCCCACCAATATCTGGTCCCCACCAGGCAGTGAATGCAAGGCCGACCGGACATCTCCTACCACCCGCTTCGCCTCGGGAGAATCGGCCGCAGCTGTCAGCGTCGCCTGAACCTGGACCTTTCCGTCAACCACCAACGGCTCACCCTGTCCACCCGGCAGCGCCGAAACGACCAGCGGGTTGGGGGCCAGTCCGCCAACATTGCCCAACTTCGCCACCACGTCCGGCAGCGAGCCCTGCGGTGCCACGATCACCACCGGCGAACCCGACCCGCCGGGGAAGTGCTTGACCAACTGTTCCTGTCCGGCAATGGAATCGACCTTTGTCAGGAACACATCTGTTTGCGCCGTTCCGGATGCCTTCAAGGTCGGCACCGCCAGGCAGACGACGCCCAGCACGATCGCGGTCAGCACCCAGAGACGCCTCGGATGACGCCCGACCAGACTGGCGATTCGCGTCCAGATCCCTACCCGGCCCGGAGTTTCCGGCAGGGTCGCATCGGCGCGGTGCTTGTGCTCACCGGCGACCGAGCCAGGATCCACCAGGTCGGTCGCCTGGATCGGAGCCACCAGGGAATCGTGCTTTCCGACGCCGGGTGCATGAGGAACCCGTGGCCAGAACAACCACCGGCCGCCCATGAGCAATGCCGGCAGGAGGGTCAATGCCGCAACCAGCGCCGCGGCGATACCGACGGCGCCGACCGGTCCCAAAGACTTGTTCGAGTTCAGATCGGAGAGCAACAGGCACAGCAATCCGATCATCACCGTGCCGGCGCTGGCAGCAATGGGCGCCACGCAGGCCCGCCAGGCCCTGCGCATCGCGGTGTATTTGGAAGCGGTGCGCTGCAGCTCTTCCCGGTATCGGGCAACCAGCAGTAGTCCGTAGTCGGTGGCCGCTCCGACGACCAGGATCGAGAGGATTCCCTGACTCTGGCCGTTCAGCTTGATCACGTCGTTGTCGGCCAGCAGATAGACCACTCCGCCGGCCAGGGTGAGACCGAATATCGAGGTGAACAGCACGACAAAGGGCAGCGCTATCGCGCGGTACACCAGAAAGAGAATGATCAGCACCGCCCCCAGGGCCACGACCAGCAGCAGGCCGTCAATGCCGCCGAATGCGGTGCCGAAATCAGCTATCAACGCTGCCGGGCCGGCGATATGGGCCTGCCCGCCTGCCGCGCCGGCAGCAGCGGTGGTCTTGATCGTCTCCACCACCGATGGCAGCGGAGACTTGCCGGCGGCGTCGCGTTTGGTGACCTTTGCCGAGTCCAGTGGGATCAGCACCAATCCGGCCTCACCGTCCCCAGCGGGAATGAGCGTCAAGGGTTGCGGACCGAGATAGTCGGACAACGTGCCCCAGTTCGCGCCCGCCTCGTCCTTGTTGGGAATGGGCGTGCCAGGTAACGACGCGGCCACCGACTGCCAGGCCGTGAGCTGATCGGGCGTGGCTTTACCCGATGTCGTGCTGAGCAACAGGAATGCGGGGAGCGAGTTCGTCCTGCTGAACGGCTTGGCGGCATTGGCCGCGCGAACGGATTCGGCGCCGGCCGGCAGGAATGCCTCCTGGTCGTTGGACTGCAGAGATGTCAACGAACCGATCGCCGGCCCACCGACCGACGCAATACCCAGCCAGATTGCGATCACGGCGAGGATTCCGCAGGCGCGCAGGACCGCCGCGCGCCGGCTGACCGGACCGGCGACGACTCCAGGCCGAACGCCAGGCATTTCCACCTGGGGAGCCTGCTCGGTCGAGTGGATCGGGGTCCGGCCGGTCGTGGAAGCCACGAATTCCTCCTGGTATCGCTGGGGGCGCGTGCTCTCGCGCCGGGGCCGACGTCGCGCGCCAGTCCCCGAATTTCGCTCCGGCCCTGCGGTCGGCCAAGCCAGTATATTACTCAGCATGCTTAGCAATACGGCGAGTCTGCCAAGGGGCCGCCGGTCGGTGCTCCACCGATCGGCATCGCAACCATCGGCCGAAAAACTCCGCAGGTGAGCACCACCGAATGGAACGAGCCCGACGACCACGACTCGTGGGCGACCGGCAGGCTGGTATCGACAGCTGCCCGGCGTACCGAGCAGGCGTGGAATGCGCGACTGCGCGCTCACGGGGTCACGCATGCGGGTCTGATCGTGTTGCACCTGCTGAACTGGGGCGCTGCCTCGCAGCGCCAGCTGGCCGATGCCCAGTCGTTGACCGAACAGACGATCGGTCGGACACTGGCCCATCTGGAATCGACCGGCCACGTCCGGCGCGCCACCGATCCGGTCGATCGTCGCCGCCGGGTGGTCGCGCTCACCGCCCGCGGCAGCGTGCTGCTTGCCGAGATGACCCAGGCAGGAGACCTGCTGACGGACGAGATCCTCACCACGGCGGGGGTCGACCTCGCTGAGTTCCGTACGGGACTGCGCGCCTTGATCGATCATCTGGGGCCGGCGGAGGCCCCTGAGCAGTAAGAGGCCGGAACGGACCAGTCCTCGGGCGCGGGCGGCGAAAGAACTGGCTCCGCTATCGCTCGATCTCTCCCCTGATGAGACGATCGTGCGGTGTCGAACCCGAATCCTGAGAGCATCGCCTATCCGGCCCCCGGTTCCCGCCCGTCGCGGAGCGTGCGGGAACACATCCCGCCCCACGTCGTCGTCCTTTTCGGGGCGACCGGGGACCTGGCCCGACGGAAGCTGATTCCCGGCCTGACACACCTCTCGTTGTCGGCGCTGGCCCCCGACATCCAGATCGTGGGCTCGTCGCTCGAGGACTACACGGAGGAGTCCTTCCGGGAGTTCGCCCATCAGGCCGTGATCGAGTTCGGCTCCCACAAGCTGACAGACGAACAATGGGCGGCCTTCGCCGGCAAGTTGCACTATGTCCCGCAGAGCGCCGGGCCGGAAGCGCTGGCCGCTGCAGTTGCGGCCGCCGAGCTGCAACTGGGGCCGCAAGTATTGAGACTGCACTATCTCAGCGTGCCACCAAAAGCCGCCCTCGCCGTGTTGACGACACTCAAGAACGCCAATCTCGTCGCCAGGGCCAGGGTTGTCATGGAAAAGCCGTTCGGCACCGACCTGGAGAGCGCGATCAAGCTCAACGACGAGGTTCACGAGACCTTCTACGAGAATCAGATCTTTCGCATCGATCATTTTCTCGGGAAGGAGCCGGCGCAGAATATTCTGGCTTTCCGATTTGCCAACGGGTTGTTCGAGCCGATCTGGAACCGCAACTTCATCGACCACATCCAGATCGACATCCCCGAGACGCTGGGATTGGACCGGCGGGCCGAATTCTACGAGTCGACCGGCGCCTACAAGGACATGGTCGTCACCCATCTGTTCCAGGTATTGGCCTTTGTCGCCATGGAGCCGCCCACCGCGCTCGAACCGCGGGCCATCAGCGAGGAGAAGAACAAGGTCTTCCGCTCGCTGCTCCCGGTCGAGCCGCACAATGTGGTGCGCGGGCAGTATCAGGGATACCGCGATGAGGACGGAGTCGCCGGGGACTCGGACACCGAGACCTTCATCGCGCTGAAGTGCCGGATCGACAACTGGCGATGGGCCGGGGTGCCTTTCTATCTGCGGACCGGCAAGAGAATGGCGGAGGGGCAGCGGATCATCTCCATTGCTTTTCGTGAGGCGCCCAAGAGCATGTTCCCGGCCGGATCGGGCGTCGGTTCCCAGGGGCCGGACCATCTGACATTCGATCTGGCCGACGCCTCGAAGGTGTCGCTGTCCTTCTACGGGAAGCGGCCGGGTCCTGGGATGCGCCTCGACAAGCTGAGCATGCAGTTTGCCACCCAGGAAACCGACCGGGCCGCAGACGTTCTCGAAGCCTACGAGCGGCTGATTCTGGACGCCATGCGCGGCGACCACACCCTGTTCACCACGGCGGAAGGCATCGAAAGCCTTTGGGAACGGTCGATTCCACTATTGGATGATCCGCCGGCGGTCAAAACCTACGCCCCGGGGACGTGGGGGCCCAATGCCATTCACCAGTTGGTCGCACCACACGCCTGGCGATTGCCGTTCGAGCGGGCCTGGCGGGAAAAGAAGGCCTGACCCCGGTCGCTCGGTCGCTCGGTCAGAGGCCGGCGAGGAGGTCGGTCTCGGTGATGCCCGGTCCTTGTCCCTTGCGGATGAACCACTCGGCACCGAATGCGCCCGCAAACGCCTCGTCGGGCATTGCCAGAAAAAAGGACTCCTCGCTGATCTGACTGGCGTGCGCCCGCATGGCCGCGCGTTTGACGGATACGAACGTCAGCACGTCCACCCGCGCGGTGATCTCGGATTCCGGTTTGCCGAAGGATGAGTCCGCGTTCATCTCGGGCATCTCGACGCCGGCGGCGGTCGCCTGCTCGGCCATCGCGGCCCGCATCCTCACGATCTGGTCCCGGTTCATCGTGCCCTGGAACACCCGGGGGGTGCCGGCGAGTTCGGCCGCCCGGAGGCCGACCCGGTGTACCTGGATATGGTCAGGATGGCCGTACCCGCCGTTGTCGTCGTACACGGTGAGCACATCAGCTGCTTCTTCACGGAGGATCACCGCGAGCCGCTCGGCCGCTTCTTCGACCGGTGCCGTCCAGAACGAGCCGGGCGCACCGTTGGTCGACTCACCCATCATCCCGGAGTCGACATAGCCGAGGAACTCGACTCTGGCGACTCCGAGAATGTCCGCCGCGGCATGGGTTTCGGCAACCCGGCGGGTCCATAGCTCCTCGCCCTCGGCAAGGAAGCCGTCCGCCACCTCGCCGTGCTCGCCGCGGGTTGCCACCACCAGTACGACGCGATGGCCCTCCTCGTAAGCCTTGCGCATGACCCCGCCGGCGCCGATCGATTCGTCATCCGGATGGGCGTGGAACGTCACGAGGGTGGCCATCCACCGACCGTACTTGACGACCGGGCCCGGGTTCGCTGTGCGGATAGCCGTGCTCGATAGGCTCCCCCGCATGCCACTGTGGGATCTGCCGCTCTCTCAGCTCGCCGCCTACCGACCGGACCTGCCCGAGCCAGACGGACTGGACGAATTCTGGAGGCGATCACTGGCCGACGCGCAGGAACACGAAGTGGCTGCGACCTTCCGGCCCGTCGATTCGGGCCTGACGGCGATCGAATCATTCGACGGAACGTTTCGAGGGTACGGCGGTGAGGAAATCAGTTGCTGGCTGCATCTGCCGGCGCATCGGATGCCGGGCGCAAGGCTCCCGGGAATCGCCGAATATGTCGGTTATGGGGGTGGCCGGGGACTGGTGCACGAACGGTTGCTCTGGGCCGCGGCAGGCTACGCACACCTGATCATGGACACCCGTGGGCAGGGATCTTCCTGGTCGGTCGGGGACACGTCGGACGCGTCCGGCAGTGGGCCGGCCCATCCCGGCTTTCTCACCAAGGGGCTGCTGAGCCCGGAGACCTTTTACTACCGAAGACTTTTCGTCGACGCGGTGCGCGCGGTGCAGGCGCTCCGACAGCACCCGGCGGTCGACCCGGACGCCGTGGTCGCGAAAGGGATCAGCCAGGGCGGCGGCGTGGCGATCGCGGTCGCCGCGCTCCAGCCCAACGCAGTGGCGGCCGTGCTCCCTGATGTTCCCTTCCTCTCCGACTTTCCGAGAGCCACGACCATTACAAATTCCGACCCTTATGGCGAGGTCGCACGGTACCTCAAGGCGCACCGCGACGACACTGCCCAGGCGTTCCGCACCTTGAGCTATTTCGACGTGGCAACCCTGGGTCGCCGGGCCACGGCTCCGGCATTGTTCTCCGTCGCTCTGATGGACAATATCTGCCCGCCGTCGACGGTGTATGCGGCCTACAACAATTACGGCGGACCGCACGAAATACGGGTCTACCCGTTCAACGACCACGAAGGCGGCCAGGCCTTCCAGGAGCGCGAGCAGATCCGCTGGCTGCGCGAAACGCTCTGAGAACAAGCGAGCTCCGGCCGTAGCATTGCCGATGTGCAGGTGCTGCCGTGGCGCGATCACCCTACGCCGCGCAGTCGGCGGGCGGCGTTCAGGGTGCTGACACTGGCGGTCGTGGTTCTGCCGATCGTGCTGGGCGGCTGCACCAGCGCCGTTCCCGGTCAGCCGACCCCGGCGATTCCGGTTGCGACGACCGCGGGCCCGACCACCCAGCCGACCCCGACCGCGCCCCTCACGACCGCGCTCCCGACCACCACGCCCCCCACCCCCGCATCCCCGCCCGCCCCGCCCCCGACCACCACCCAGGCAAGGACAAAGGCCAGCAGCACGGCACCGACCGGAACCACCAGCGTCGCGCCGGCCCGTAGCCCCACGACCACCGTGCTCACCACTGCAGGACCGGCGACCGCAGACCCGAGCGCTGCCGTGACGTTCGGTTCATGCGGCCTCGCCAGGGCCGCGACCGCGACCGCGAACTGTCTGCGTGAGTCGGTGTCCGCGTTCTGGTCAGGCGAGCTCAACCAGGCTGTGGATCAGCCGGTGATCGTCGGACCGTCCGCCGGTCAGGTGCCCGGCCACTGCCGCCCGGCGCTCGCGTTGGAGACGGCATTCACCTGCCAGGAGAATGACACCGTCTATCTCACAGCGGCTTTCATGAAGCATCTGGCGCGACGATTCAGTCGGGACCAGTTGCCGTACGCCATCGCGTCGGTGGTTGCGCATGAGATCGGCCACGTGGTGCAGGCCGCCGTGAAGCAGCCTGGCTATGCGGGCGCATCGAATGATCAGAAGACCTCCCGCATGATCGAACAGCAGGCCGACTGTCTCGGCGGGGTGTGGGCCCACTCACAGTCGACCTGGGGTCACCTGATCGGACCAACGTACCGGACGGTCGCCACCGCACTGATCACCGACATCAGCTCCAATCCCGAAATAGCGACCCACGGCACCCCTCCCGAGCGTTCGGCGGCCATCGAGCGAGGTCTGGCCGGTGGGCGACCGCAGTCTTGTGGCCTGGCCACATTTTCCTGATTGCGCCGGTGCGGGTCGTCCGGACTGTCTTTCGCTGCGAGATGCAATTCGACGGGCAAAATGCTCCCCGGTAGCATCGGTGAATGGTCAACGTGGCACGCAGGTCGAATTCGATTCTCACCTCTACTATCGACCGGGCGCTGGACAAACTGGTGTTACCCGGGTACACGTCGATCGGATATTCCCTCCGGAAACGGTGGTGGCCCACTGACGCGCCGCCGTTCGCGGCGCGTGCAGACGGATCTGCGGTCGAGATCGTCGTCACCGGAGCCGGATCCGGTCTGGGAGCCGCAGCAACGGCCGGACTGGCCGCCCTCGGCGCCCGGGTGCATCTGGTCGGCCGTAGTGCCGGTCGCCTCACGGCGACGGCCGATTCGATCCGGGCCGTGCTTCCCGACGCCGACCTGGTGGAACATGTATGCGATATCAGCGATCTCGACCGCGTCAGGGAATTTGTGGCGGCATTGGCCGGCTCGACCACAGGCCTGCACGGCCTGATCCACGGAGCCGGGCTCATCCCGCCGAAGCGGGCGGTCTCTGCCCAGGGTCACGAGTCGGCGCTGGCCACCCACGTCGTCGGCCCGTTCCTGCTGACCGCGCTACTGCGGCCGCTGATGGTCGCCGACGGTAGCGGCCGGGTGGTGTGGGTGTCCTCGGGAGGCATGTACTCGGCCGACCTGAGCAACGATTTCGAATATGAGGAAGGTGAATACAAAGGGGTCAGGGCCTATGCGCGCACAAAGCGGATGCAGGTGGTGCTGGCCGAACAATTCGGTGCCACTTTCGTCGATCGGGCCGACCCGGTCGTTCACAGCATGCATCCCGGTTGGGCCGCCACTCCCGGGATCAGCGACTCCATTCCGACGTTCGAACGATTGATCCGGCCGCTGCTCCGGACCGCCGAACAGGGCGCGGACACCATCGTCTGGTTGGCGGCGGCACCGGAGGCCGGGTCCACTTCCGGGCATTTCTGGCAGGATCGGGCAGTCCGTCCGACCCACTTTCTACCGTGGCAGAGGGACAGTACCGTTGCCCGACAGGCACTCTGGGATTTCTGCCGGTCCGCTACCGGGACGCAGGAACTGTTGCCCGGCAGTCCGGGCGCCGCGGAAGCCGGACAACGGAGAGGCAAGCCGGCCGCGGGGTGATTCGAGGTCGATTTGTCCAGGCCATTGCCTGCGGCATCGGGTAAATCGCGCACGCTTCTTGCCCGCGACGAATGCATACTTGTCGATTCTGACGGGATAGGGTCGAACGAGTGGTACTGCGGATCGGATCCGCAACGACCCAGATGGACCAGGAGCACCAATGACCAGCAGGCACGAGCGCCGGATATTCGTCACCGCTGCGTTGATCGCGGTAACCGTGACGGGGTGCAGCAGCACGGCGAACAAGCCGACGTCGACCTCTGCAGCGCCGGCGTCGACGTCGATTTCGCAGACCGGCTCGACGTCAACTCCGGCGCCGGGTACGCCGACCACCGGCTCTCCCGGTTCCACCGGCACAGCCTCGGGCGTGGTCACGGTGACGCTGCCGCCGGTGACCGTCGACACCACTTCGCCCAATGCCCTGCGAGTGCTCGGCAAACTCAACGCGGCCATGATGATTCCGACCGAGGCCGGCCCCGGATTCGTCAAAACCGCCTACGTGGTGCCGAGTCCGACGGCCCGGAACCGAAAGCTGTTCTGCGGGCAGGTCAGTACGGTCGTCCGGTTTCCCAACGCGCTGCGGGCCGGCACCACGCTGACCAGGCCCCGGATTGCCCAGTTCCAGGAATCGGTGAGTCTGTCGAAGGACGTCGCGCTGGCCCAGCGCATCCACGCCGCCAATGTCCAGGGCCTCGGCTGCTCGAAGGGCTTGGCCGGCGGAAAAGAGGTCACCATCGGCCCCGGGAAGGATGTCAGCGCCCAGGTCGGGCAGGAGGCGACGGCCTGGACCATCAAGGTGGGCACCGACACCGGGGTGGTCATCGCCGCCCGTTGGCAGACCGTCACGTTCGGGTTCGTCTTCATCGCCGCCGCCAAAGTGGACACCAGCACCCTGCCGAATCCGCTCGACCTGGCGAAGAAGGCCGTTGCAAAAGTCGCTGCCGCCGCAGGCTGACCGGCCCGGAACGCTACCCACCTCTATGACGGACCCCCCGACGCCGCCGCCGAAGTCGGCCGAGGGCAGGGCCGAGCCATCTGCTGAAGTGGCCCTGTGGCGACTCCCGGGGATGCGCCGCCTGGTCCTGGTAGGTGTTCTCGCGTTCAGCGGCTTCTTCCTGACGCTGTCGTCGTTGCCGCTGTGGGCGGTGCAGGGCGGCTCGAAACCGGGTTCCGCGGGTCTGGTCACCACGGTCATGCTGGTCAGCACCGTCTCGACGCAGATCGCCGTACCCGCCCTTGTCCGGCGTTTCGGGGTGGCGGGGGTGTTGTGCGCCGGGCTGGTCACGCTCGGCGGACCGGCGCCATTGTTGTTGCTGAGCAACTCGTTCGGCCCTCTACTCGTGCTTGCCGCCCTCCGGGGGACGGGATTCGCGGTCATCACCGTGCTGATGCCCTTGGCGGCAACACGTCTGGTCGGTGTGCGGCGGCGCGGTGAGGCCATCGGCCTGTACGGACTGGCGATAGCGGTGCCCAACCTGCTCGCGGTGCCCGGTGGTGTTGCGCTCACCGGGTCCGGCCATTTCGCCCTCGTGGCGACCATGGCCGCTGCTCCGCTCCTGGCCTTGCCGTTCGTTCGTTCGATGGTCCGATTCCCGGCTCCGGTGCCTGCTTCGACGGCCTCGATCGGGCAGAGCAGGCCCGCTGGGAGCGTCCGTGAGGCCACCACCACCGCCGGCCCGGTGGTGGCGGCGACCGGTAGCGGCCGGGCGGCCCTGCTGTCAATTGCCGGGGTGACGATCGTGCTGCTGACCGTCACCCTGGCCGGCGGCGCGGCCCTGACGTTCCTGCCGATCGTCGCGCCCATCGGGGCGGTTGCGACCACGGCACTGCTGCTGTTCGGGGTGACCGGCGCCTTCGCCCGGTGGTACGCCGGACGGCTCGCCGACCGATTGGGCAGCGGCCTCCTGCTGCCGCTGTCGATCGGGGTGGCCGCCGCCGGGACCGGTGTGGTGGCCGTAGGAATCTCCACCGGGGTCACCGCGACCATCTTCGTCGGCGCGCTCCTGCTAGGTACCGGATATGGTGCGACCCAGAACATTTCGCTCATCGTCGCGTTCAACAGGGCCGGTCCGGCGCATCAGACGACGGCCAGCGCCGCCTGGAACGCCGCCTTCGACACCGGAACTGCCATCGGAGCGCTCGCAGTCGGACTGGTCGCCGGCGCCGGGATCGGTTTCGGTTGGGCGTTCGCTGGTTGTGCGGCGTTCATCGCCCTGACCATTCCGCTCGGTGTTCGGGCGACAAGGAAATGACCCGGCGATGATCCGGAGCGCATGTCGACCCACCAGATGTCAACCCACCAGATGTCGACCCGCCGGGTGTTGACCCGGATGCTGACCTGTCAGCGGGCGGTGGCGAGGAGCAACCCGGCGTGAGTGGCCCGCCCGGCCGACCGGCAGCTTCGGCCGCAAGGCACCATGGGCTTATCGGAGGTTGCTGCTGGGAACCTCATGTCTGTCGGGTTGATCGACGTGCCCGACAATCGAGGTGCCCAGCAATCGAGCCCCCGATACCGGGCAGGACTGAGCGCACAGGCCAGACCTGGCACAGGACAGGAGGAACAGTGGGCGTAGTCGGATCAATGGGGGGTGCGCTCGCCAAGCGGGTGGCGCCCAACGTGACGGGCCCGGTGGTGCGGCAGGTCCTGGAGCGCGCGATCGACGGGTTCGGGCCGATCTCCGGTGCGGTTGCGTCCGCGGAGACTGCCCTGCGGAAGAACGGCGGCGATACCGATCGGGCGATCGAGGATCTGATCGACCAGCACGTCAGATGGGCAGGTGCTCAAGGCTTTCTGACGAATGTCGGGGGTCTGGTGACCATGGTGGTAACGGCACCGGCGAACATCACGGCTGTCGCCCTGCTCCAGTGCCACCTGGCCGCGGCGATCGTCCACCTGCGGGGCTACGACCTCGACAAACCTGCCGTCCGCGACGCGGTGCTCGTCTGTCTGCTCGACAAGGATGCGCGGAAGTCGTTGGCCCGGGACGCGAAACAGGACATCTCGCCGAGCGTTCTGGCGGCGGGTCAGCACGGTCCTGCTCTGGCCCAACTCATCTCGCAGGCGGTGACCGGGCAGCTGTTGGCCGCGGTCGGCGGCAAGCGGGTCGCGTCCTTCGTCGCCCGGCGGATTCCGGTGCTGGGCGGCGTCGTCGGGGGGGCGGGCGATGCACTCGCCACCCGCCGGATCGGCATGAGCACCGCTGCGCTGCCCCGCCCGCTCAAGTACATCGGCCCCGCGAACCGCAGCGCGAAGTAGCGGATACGGATTGCGCAAAGTAGCAGGGCGCGCCCCGCCGCCTGCTGACCTGGAACGAACGGGGACGCGAGGACGAAGATCGTGTTTTTGTGACTGGTGGGACAGAAGTGAACAGGTTGATCCGTGCCTGCGAAGATGATCCTCGCCTGGGGCCCCGCACCGAGATTGGCTGTGTTGTCGGCCGGAGATGGGCCATGGTTGAAAGGGGGGTCGTCAGAGACAGGGAGCAGCACATGATGAAGAAGCACCGGCTCGGCCCCGATCTGGAAGTGTCCGCCATCGGGTTGGGCTGCATGGGTATGTCGGAGTTCTACGGCCAGGGTGACGATGCGGAATCGACCGCGACGATCCTGCGGGCGCTGGACCTCGGGGTCACCCTGCTCGACACCGCCGACATCTACGGCCCGTTCACGAACGAGGTGCTGGTCGGCCGGGCGATAGCCGGCCGCCGGGATGAAGTGGTGCTGGCCACCAAGTTCGGTATCGTCCGCGACCTGGCAGACCCGAGCTTCCGCGGTGTCAACGGCCACCCTGACTATGTGCGGGCCAGCGCTGAGGCATCGTTGCAGCGGCTGGGAGTCGATCACATCGACCTCTACTATCAGCACCGGCCGGATCCGAGCACCCCGGTCGAGGACACCATCGGCGCGAT
The DNA here is from genome assembly GCA_038204125.1 of Mycobacteriales bacterium. GTDB lineage: Bacteria > Actinomycetota > Actinomycetes > Mycobacteriales > Nakamurellaceae > Nakamurella. The sequence goes on along the minus strand of JBBRDH010000015.1, from coordinate 39,710 downwards.
GGCGCAGTTGGTGGAGCAGGGCAAGGTCCGCTATCTCGGGCTGTCGGAGGTCAGCGCGGATATTCTCCGGCGAGCGCATGCCACCCATCCCATCGCTGCGCTGCAGAGTGAATATTCGCTGTGGTATCGCGATGTGGAGAACGAAATCCTGCCGACCGCTCGCGATCTGGGGATCGGGTTCGTCCCGTATTCGCCACTCGGGCGCGGATTCCTGACCGGAGCGTTGGACGACCTGGACAGTCTGGCGCCCAACGATTTCCGCCGGAACAATCCCCGATTCCAGGGTGACAATCTGGTCGAGAACCAAAAAATCGTCGCTGCTATACGCGCGATTGCGACCGAGAAATCGGTGACCCCGGCGCAGCTCGCCCTGGCCTGGGTGCTGGGTCAAGGGGAGGATGTCGTGCCCATTCCGGGTACCAAGCGCCGCAAATACCTCGAGGAAAATATCGCCGCCGTCGCCATCGAGTTGACGGCCGAGGATCTGGATCGAATCGGCGCCCTGGTGCCTCAGGCTGTCGGAGAGCGGTACGCGGCTACCTCCACCATCGGCCGGGCCGCGGAAAAGAGCGGATGACCGCCCCTCGAGGAATCCCGCCGAAACTTGATCTTCTCGGCTGGGAAGGCCGCGCCCGCTACCGGCTGGTGGACGAGGGCGCCACCCGGGTGGTGCACTCGGTGAGCGGTTCGGTGCCGGTCGCCCATCATGGTCGCGGTTTCGTACCGATCGCCCACCAGGGCTTCCGGAAATAATGTCTGGTTCGACCGGCGACGGAGATATCCGTTCCGGGTAGTGCCCGCAGAAACCCGAATGCCCCCGGCGGGCTCGCCAGGGGCATTCGAGAATCGCTGCGGCAAAGCAGATGTCGCGCTCGGCTCGGTTGATCGCGGTCAGTTGGCCGACGAGCGGGACCGGGTCAGGAAGTGGGGCTCAGGACCGAATCGATCAGGTAGACGGTCGCGTTCTTGGTCTTGACGCCGCCGCAGATCACGTTGGCGCCATCGACCTTGAGGGTGTCGCCGGAGCCGGTGACCTTGACGGTGCCGCCCTCGACGGTCTTGTGGCTGCCGACAACGGCCTTCGGGTCGAGCTGGCCCTCGACGACGTGGTACGTCAGGATCTTGGTCAGCAGGGCCGAATCGGTGGACAGCTTGCCCATGGTTGCGGCGTCGACCTTCTTGAACGCGGCGTCGACCGGAGCGAAGACGGTGAACTCGCCGCCGTTCAGGGTCGGCACCAGGTTGACCTTCGGGTTGACCTTGCCGGAGACAGCGGCGACCAGCGTCATCAACAGCGGATTGTGCGAGGCCGCCGTGGCAACGGAGTCGGCCGCCATCCCGTCCACCGAGCCGGCGCCCGACGGTACTGCCTTCGCGTAGGCTGCACAGCCCGGACCGACCAGTCCGGACGCACCCATGGCGCCGGAGGTCATCGCGCCTGACGTCATCGCGCCGGAGGTCATCGCGCCGGAGGACATTGCGGAGTTGGAGCTCATCGGGGCCGACGACCCCGAAGTCGTGGCGGCCGATGAACCGGCCGGCGAGCTCGAGGACGCGGTGGACCCGGCGGCGGTCGTGGTGTTGGAGCCGCAGGCGACCAGGGCCAGGGCGAGCCCGGCAGCGGTGCTGAACGCGGCCATACGCTTGATCATCATCAGTAGTGCTCCTTCAAAGGGTGTTTTCTTTGGACCATTCCGGTCCGGGATGACGGCAGGAGACACAGATGTTCCCTGCCGGTGTTGCTGAATTGGCCCCGCGCCCGCCCGAAAAGCCCCGGGCGGCGGATTGGTTTCCGTGGTGGTGAGCGGTGGAGGTGTCTGGTCGACTCTCCGTCGCCGACCCTTCTGGTTCGGCGGCGGTCAGCGGGAGGATTGGTGAGATCGACTCCCGTTTCCTGACAAGGCGGTCGCCGGACCTGCGAGGGTGGCCGGGCACGCCGGCCAACAGTCGTGGAGAAGCGGGGTCGGCTCGCGTGGCGGTTAGGTGATCGGTCGCCCGGGTGTCAGGGTGATCTGATGTCTCCACACCTGACCCGTCGAGCGATGCTGCTGGCCGCCGGTCAGGGGATGGCGGCCGTCGTCCTTGCCGCATGTGGAAAAGCGACCCAGGCCTCGCCGACGAGCGCCTCCCCGACCAGCGCAGCCAGCACGGCCGCAGCGACGACGACGGCCGTCGGGCCGTCGGTCACGGTTCCCGGCCTGGCGACCTCGTCTTCGGCCTTTCCGACCAGTAAGAGGCTGCCGATCACGCCGGTGACCCATCGGCCGACGAGCGCGTCCGCCGCCCACTCCGCCCCCGCCCCCCACTCCGCCCCTTCCGCTCCGGCATCCACCGCCCACCCCGCGCCGGCAACGACCAGTACTCAGCCCACATCGACATCGGTTCCGACACCCACGCCTACGACGCTCACGCCGACATCCAGCCCGGACCCCCCGCCGCCCGCCACCACGAAGGCGACGCTGCCGGCGAGCCCCACCGGCACGACCCGTCGGCGGGTTACCGGCGGCGGCCTGTCCGGCAGGGTGGTGGCCATCGACCCCGGGCACAACGGCGCGAACGGCCAGCACCCGGAGATCATCAACGCCATGATCGACGGTGGTTACGGACAGCGGCACGCCTGCAACACCACCGGTACCGAGACCGACGACGGCTATACCGAGCACCGGTTCACCTGGAATGTCGCCTCCTATCTGGCGCCGATCCTCCAGGCCAGGGGCGTCAGCGTCGTGATGACCCGGCACAGTGACGACGGCATCGGCCCGTGCACCGACGTCCGCTGCCAGATCGAGAACAGTGCCGGCGCGGACGCGGTGGTCTCGATCCACGGCGACGGCGCCCCCGCCGGCGTGCAGGGCTTCTACGTGCTCACGGCAAGTCGGCCGCCGGCCGGTGATCAGATTGCGGCAGCCTCGCTCCGGCTGGCCCACGCCATCGCCGACGCCGCCCAGAACGCCGGCTTCCCGCCGTCGAATTCGCTGGGCAGCGCAGGGCTGTGGACCCGTGACGACCTGACGGGCCTCAACCGGTCGGACCGCCCCAAGATCCTCATCGAGTGCGGCAACATGCGGAATGCCAGCGAGGCGGCGTTGATGAGTTCGGGTTCCGGCCAGCAGCGCTACGCCCAGGCGCTGGCCGATGGCGTCTTCTCGTTCCTTGGCGGCTGAGCCCGAAATCCAGGCAGACACAGGCCCGTGACGACAACCGGCGGCTGAACAGCTAGCCGAAAACCGCCGAGGCGATGAGGGCGACATTGAGCGCACTGATCGCCGCCGCCACCGTCCAGCCCACCACCGTCGTCGTGCGTCCGTTGACGTGTCCGCCCATCACCGACCGGTCAGAGGTGATCCTGATCAGCGGGATGGCGGCGAACGGCAGGCCGAACGACAGCACGACCTGCGAGACGATCAGCACCTGGGTGGGGTCCAGGCCGATCGCCAGCACGCCGAGGGCGGGGATCAGGGTGATCAGCCGCCGCCCCAGCAGACTGAACTGCCGGTGCAGCAGCCCGCCCATGATCACCGCTCCGGCGTACGAACCGACCGACGTCGACGCCAGGCCGGAGGCCAGGAGCCCGATGGCGAACATCAGTCCGATGGCCGGGCCGAGGGTCTCCCTGATGGCGGCATGGGCTCCGGCAATCGTGTCGACACCCTCGCGGCCCTGCAACGAGGTGGCGGCCAGCAACAGCATGGAAACGTTGACCGCGCCGGCCAGGATCATCGCTCCGATGACATCGATCCGGGTGGCCCTGAGCAACCCGGGCACCCGCTGCGCCGGGACCTGGCCGAACCGGTCCCGGGACAGCGCTGAATGTAGGTAGACCACGTGTGGCATCACGGTTGCGCCGAGCATGGCGGTTGCCAGCACGATCGAATTTGGCCCGGCGAATCGGGGGACCAGGCCGCCCAGCACGCCCGACACCGAGGGCGCGGCCACGAACAGTCCGGCGACGAAGCCGACTGCGACGACCAGCAACAGCCCGGTGATGACCCGTTCGAATGGGCGCTGACCCCTGCGGTCCTGGACCAGGAGCAGGACCAGGGACACCGCGCCGGCGATCACCCCGCCCAGCAGCAGCGGCAGGTGGAACAGCAGGTTCAGCGCGATCGCGCCGCCGACCACCTCGGCCAGGTCGGTGGCGATGGCGACGGATTCCGCCTGCAGCCAGTAGCCGATCCGGGTGGGTGTCCGGCTCCGCTTGCCGACCAGTTCTGGCAGCGACGAGCCGGTCACCACACCGAGCTTCGCGGAGAGGAACTGCATCAGACCGGCGGCTGCGGTGGCCACCACCACGACCCAGACCAGGAGATAACCGTACTTCCCCCCGGCGGAGACGTTGGTCGCCACGTTGCCGGGGTCGACATACGCCACTGCGGCGACGAACGCCGGTCCCAGCAAGTTGAGGATCGGGAAACGTGACGGCCGCCGAACGCCCGGGGCAGGCAGTTCGTCGGCGGAGGGCATGGCCCCATGATCACTGATCCGGACGGAAATCGGTCGGATCGACCGGCCCGACACGGCAGAACGGTGGGTGGCCAGGACCGGTTGCCGTACTGCTAGTCGTCCAGGACGCCGGCATCGTGCGCCAGGATTGCCACCTGGACCCTGTTCCCCGCACCCAGTTTCATCAGCAGCCGTGACACGTGTGTCTTCACCGTTGCCTCGGACAGGAACAGCAAACCGCCGATCTCGGCGTTCGACAGGCCCCGTCCGACTCCGAGCAGGACGGCCGACTCCCGTTCGGTCAGTTGACCGATCCGGTCCCGGGCCTGCCGGCGCCGTTCGGTGCGGGGATCGCCGGCATAGTGCCGGATCAATGTCCGGGTGATGTTGGGCGACAACATCGCATTGCCGGCCGCCACCACCCGGATCGCCTGGATCAACTCGCGCGGGGGGGTGTCCTTCAGCAGAAACCCGGCCGCGCCGGCCTGGAGTGCCCGGAAGACGAAGTCGTCCAGGTCGAAGGTGGTGAGCACGATCACCTTGGGCGGTTCGGCCTGCCGGTCTGACGGGGACTGCGAGCTCGGTGGGCTCGGCCGGTTCGGTGGGCTGGGCCGGTTGGGTGGACGCCGCCGGTTCAGAAGCGCGGTGGCGGCGAGCCCGTCCATCCGTGGCATCCGGATGTCCATCAGCACAACGTCGGGTCGGAACCTCGCAACCGCGTCGGCAACCTCTGAACCGTCGGTCGCCTCGCCGACCAAGTCAAGATCATCTGCCGACTGCAGGATCATGCTCAGCCCGGCCCGCACCAGGGCGTCGTCGTCGACGATGAGAACCCTGATCATTGGGGGCCGTTCGACTGCCGCACCGGCCGACCGCGAAAGGGTGATGATGAACCGATCGGATCTGCCATGCCTTCGGTACGGAGCTCCGGGCCGACGGGCAGTCGCGCCGCCACCCGCCACCCGCCCTGGGTGGTCGGCGCACACCGCAGGTCCCCGCCCAATACCGAGATCCGTTCCCGCAGGCCGACGAGGCCGGACCCGGACCCCGGGAGGTCGGAGCCCGCGCTCACCGGACGCCGGTTCATCACCTCGACCAGCAGATCGCCGCCCACCCGGCGCACGATGACCTCCACTGCCGCCCCGGGTGCATGCTTCGCGGCGTTGGTCAGCGATTCCTGGATGATCCGAAAAGCCGTGCGCCCCACTGCATCGGGCACTTCTACGGGGTGGACCCTGGCGGTTACCCGGACGCCGGCCGACTGCGCGGAGGCTACCAACGGCTCGATGTCGGCGATACCGGGCTGTGGTCTCAGCGGGGCCAACGGGCCAGGTTCGGAGTTTCCTTCGCTCCGCAGGACTCCCAGCACTCCTCGCAGGTCCTCCAGCGCCTCCCGAGCGGTCACCCGGATCAGGGCTGCCGTCTGCTCGACCCGCTCCGCGCCCATTCCGGCGTTCAACTCCAGGCCGCCCGCCTGCAGCGCGATCAGCGAGACCTTGTGCGCCAGCACGTCATGCATCTCCCGGGCGATCCGGGCCCGCTCGAACAAGCGGGCCTGCTCGGCGCGCAGTTCGCGTTCGCGCTCCGCCCGGTCCGCCCGCTCCCGCAGCGATTCCAGCAGCGCGCGCCGGGCGCCGATGTAGGCGCCCCACAGCGCGAAGAACAGTGCACCGATCACACCGGTCAGGACGCTGTCAGCCGACACCGTCGCACCGGAGCCCGGTTCCGGCAGGACGAATGCCAGGGCGACCAGAGCGACGCTCGCCGCCAGTACCCGGTCCCTGCGCCCAACGCCGATCGTCATCAGTCCGGCAGCAGCCGGCGCGAAGACGGCGGTGAACACCACTACGACCGCGCCGACCGCGGTGACCAGGAGCGGGTGACGGCGCCGCCAGATCAGCGCCGCGCTTCCGATCAGCCCGCCCAGGCCCGCCCGGATAGCGGCCGCCGCGTTTTCGTTGATGATGTCGGAAGTGACGACAGCGCCGGTGACCAGCACCGATACGGCGATGGCGGTGACGTTCCGGCCGCGCGGTCCGCTGATCAGCCGCCAGCGTCGGCGCAGCCGCCCCGGCGCCCGGCCGGCCGTCTCGCCCAGGTAGGCGTCTTCGGGGTACCCGGCGGTTGCCATCAGGCCAGCTTATGGCTGTCCCGGGAGCCGGCGACCTGACGAAAGTAGGGACTGTGGACCGGCGAACCGCGACTTTCGTCGCGGCCGGTTCCACCGCATTGCGGATGTGGCGACAGCGCCGTGCCCGGCACAGTTCTCCTCATGATCAACGTTGCGAACCTCAGCAAACGGTACGGCCACTACGTCGCCGTCGACAATGTCTCATTCGCCTGCGAACCGGGCACCGTCACCGGCTTTCTCGGGCCGAACGGCGCCGGCAAATCGACGACCCTACGGATGGTGACGGGCCTGACCCCGCCCACCGCCGGCCGGGTCACCATCGACGGGCTGCCCTATGCGGACCTGCCCAATCCCGGCCGCCTCGTCGGCGTGATGCTCGACGCGGCCGCCCAGCATCCGGGTCGCACCGGCTTGGAAACGCTGAAGCTGACCGCCCAGCTGCTGCGTTTCCCGAGCTCCAGAGCGGCCGAGATGCTGGAGAGGGTAGGACTTTCCGATGCTGCGAAGCGCCGGGTCGGCAACTACTCGCTCGGGATGCGGCAGCGGCTCGGCATCGCCAGCGCCCTGCTCGGCGACCCGGCGGTGCTGGTGCTGGACGAACCGGCCAACGGCATGGATCCCGAGGGCATCCGCTGGATGCGCGGCCTGCTGCAGGACTTCGCGGCCGGCGGTGGGACGGTTCTGCTTTCCAGTCACCTGCTCGGCGAGGTGCAGGCGACCGTCGACCGGCTGGTCGTCATCGGCAACGGCAAGATCGTGGCGCAGGGCACCCTCGATGAGCTGCTGGCCGGCGCCGGCACCGTCGTCAGGGCCCTCGACACCCCCTCCCTGGCAGCAGCGCTTGCCACTGCCGGGTTGTCCGTCGATCGGCGGCCCGACGGCTCGTTGCACACCGGTGCCGGCGCGGAGCAGGTCGGCCGGATTGCGGCCGCGACCGGCGCGGTCCTGCTCGAACTGGGCGAGGGTGGCGGGCTGGAAGAACTCTTCTTCGCCCTGACCAACTCCGGCGCGGACGTCAAGGTTGCGGCGTGAAACTGCCCGTCCAATTTCTTGTCACCCCCATTCGACCCACCATCAGAAAAGGATCGCCGCAATGAGCACCGCACTCGCCGCAGAACCATATACGGCCTCTAGAACCATTGCCCCGCAGAGCTTCCTCACCCTCACCGCGGTCGAGATCCGCAAGATGGTCACCACCAGGAGCGGGCGTTGGGTGCTCGGCCTGGTGATGGCCATCCCGGTCGTCGCCCTCGCCTGGCTGCTGACCCACACGACGCAGATCCCGCCCGGCTGGGGGATCTATTCGGCGATGGTGATGCCGGTGGTCGGTATGGCGGTGCCGCTGGTCGGCTTGCTGGCGATGACCGCCGAGTGGACCCAGCGGACCGCTTTGACCACCTTCACCCTCTCTCCGCGCCGCGGCCGGGTGCTCGGCGCCAAGTTTCTGGCCAGCATTGCCCTTGCGCTCGCCGTGCTGGCCGTCGTCTTCGTTGTTCTCCTCGGCGGGGTGGCGCTCGGCGGTCTGATCAGCGGCCAGACGCCGTCCTACGCAGGCATCGGACATGGTCTGTCCGGTTTCGTCGTCCTGTCGATCCTGCAGGTGACCATGGCGGCGGGATTCGGCGCACTCACCGCCCAGACAGCGGTGGCCGTCGCCTGCTTCTACGTCGCGCCGACGCTGTGGGGGCTGATCGGCCCACTGGTGTTCAAGTCCAATGAGCAGTGGCTGAACGTGTTCTCGGCCTTCGAGCGGCTCTCCTCCGACCGCCCCTTCGACAACCTCTCCCACAGCCTGACCGCGGTCGCCTGCTGGGTGCTCCTGCCGGCCGCTGTCGGGGTGGTCCGGAGCATGCGACGCGAGGTCAAGTAGCCGACACTCTGCTCAGAACGATTGCGGCCCAACGAATTCCGGTGGGCCGCAATCTTCGTGCTGCCAGGTCTGTGCTGCCAGGTCTGTGCTGCCCAACCTCAACCGACGGCCAGGACCGCCGGGTCCGTGGGCGCTGGAAGCCGAACGGTGGGGTTCGCTGCCCGGAGCAGGTCGCGGATGATCCGCTCGCTGGCGGCGTATCCGCCCTCGCCGAAGGCCACATGTCGCACGATGCCCTCTGCATCGACGAAGTACTCCGCCGGCCAGTACTGGTTCGAATAGTTGGTCCAGGTCCTGCTGGAATTGTCCATCCCCACCGGGAAGGTGATCCCGAGATCCTTCACCGCCCGCTCGACGTTGCCCTGCTCGCGTTCGAAGGCGAATTCCGGGGTGTGCACGCCGATCACCTCCAGCCCGATGTCCTTGTAGGCGGCGTACCAGGCCTTGAGCGGCGGCAGTGCTCGTTGGCAGTTGATGCAGGAAAAGGTCCAGAAGTCGACGATGACGACCTTTCCGTGCAGCGCTTCGATCGTCGGTCCCCTGCCGCCCGGGACGTTGAGCCAGGCGCTGATACCGACGAAAGAATTGGCCGGGCCGCAGTTCTGGATCTCGGCGGCCTGCGACTCGCAGGTCACCAGCGGACCGAGAGTCGGGGGATCAGCTGTGGCCGCGGCTGATCGTCGTGGCGCCGGCTGAGCCGGCGCAGTTGTCGGCAGGGTGATCGGCTCGGTGGCCGACGCAGTTGTGGGCTGGGCGGCCCGCACTGCGGACAGTGCGCTGCGGACCGAGGCGTTGTTCTCCACCCGGTTCTGCAGGGCCTGGGTGTAGGCCGGCACCAGTCGCTGCAGGCCGTCGGTCAGATTGAGGGCGAGCGCAATTGTCAGCACGATCATCGACACACCGCCGGCTATCCGGAAGGCCCTGGTCCGGGACCGGTAGGCGGCCAACCGGCGGCCGATCGACTCGCCGGCGAGGGCGAAGAAGAACAGCGGCACCGCCACCCCCACGGCGAAAGCGGCGGTCAACGCCAGGATGCTGCGGTTGACGGTCGCCGACGCCCCGGCCACCGTGATGGCCGCCAGCACCGGACCGGCGCAGGGTACGTACAGCGTGCCGACGGCCAGACCCAGCACGAATCCATTGCGGCGGGAAGGTCCGCCGGTCCGCCGGAATGCGTTGGGCAGGCGCCGGAAAGGGGCCTGCAGCAGGGACTCCAGCGGGGGGAAGAGCAATCCGAGGCCGACGACCAGCAGGATCAACAGCCCCGCGTTGCGCAGCAGATCCGCCGGCAGACCCAACGCCGCGAGCAGCGTCGAGCCTGCCAGAGTGACGATCGAGAAGCTCAGCACGACACCGGCAATGATGGACACCGAGCGACGCAGGCGGCTGGGCGGCGGCCGGACACCGCTGTGCGTTGCCCCTACTCCTCCTGGCATCGGAGAACTGACTTCCCCTCCCGAAGGAGCCCCGGCCGGAGCCCCGCCGGCGCCGGAGAAGAACAGCACCGGCAGCACCGGCAGCACGCACGGGGAAACTCCCGCGATGAGGCCGGCCAGCAGCGCAATCAGAAGCAGTCCGAGCACGGCGGTCTCCGGGGGCCAGGGTTGCACCGGGCGTCCGCCGGAGGTGCGGGCTGACGGAACTCAGGTCCGCCGGTCCGCCTCCCAGTGTCGGCGCCGCGACCGCGCGGTCGGGGCCGGAAGTCCTTACCTGTTGATGACGGGCCGGCCAGCAGCGCAACTCGTCATCGCCTCGCTGCATGGGCCGGGGTGAATCCGATGTCGCGGGCCCGACTCGCCCGCGTTCATGGTCGGCCCGCGCGGACGAAGTAGTCGACTCCTATCCCTCTGGTCCCAAATCCGCCACTTTCGTCCGTGCCTGCGACTTTGATCCTCGCGGGATGCGGTCGCCGCCGCGCCGGCGCGGTCGCCGCGCCGGCCCGGTCGTCGCCGCGCCGGCCCGGCTGCCGGCAGGCGGGGAGCCACCCCCGGTTCAGCGGAACTCGGTCAGCGACAGGGTGTTGCCGTCGGGATCTTTGAACCAGGCGACCCGGTCACCGCCCGGGGTCGACCAGACCGCATCCTCGTCCTGGCCCAGCCCATCGAATCGCTCGAACGAAATGCCATGGCCGGTCAGCGTTTTCACCGAGTGGGTGATGTCGGCGACGCGCCACCCGAGAATCGTGTGGTCCGCCGGGAAGTGGCTCTGCACGGCAGTGATCCGCAGCATCGTGCCGTTGGCATCGAACACGCAGGCGAAGTCGTTCTGTTCGACGAAGCGCAGACCAAGGGCCCCCTCGTAGAAGCGACGGGCCCTGTCGAGATCCGATGAAGGAGCAAAGGCGATCACGTCGGCCGCGCCGAGCGCACCGGCATCGGGGGGCGTCATCTCGGCCTCCCGTCTTCCGCTTTGCGCGATCAGCGTTCCGGGGCGCCCACCGCGCCCAATCCGGACAACTCCAGTGCCGACGGGAATTCTCCGGTGCCGGCGTGCACCCAGGTCATCATTGCCCGCTCAGAGGTGCTGCGGCGTTGCGTCACCACTGTGGATTCCGCCGCGTCGGCCCCCGGCTCGAGAGTATCGGTCCGTGGCGGCCCCGACGGGACTGCGGCCGCTCGCATGCAACGGAGCCGAACGCCCGGGCCGCGGACCAAACGCCGGCCTCATCACCTCGCACATATGGTCGCCGGATGAGTTTCGATGGTGGGGGATCGACGAATGGGCCGGGCCAGAGGCGGGTCCGACATTCGGGGCGGGTCAACGTTGTGCTCTGGGCAGTGCTGTCGGGGGCGGCTGTCCTGTCCGCCTGCACCGTCGCCGGGCCGACGTCGGGCGACCACAGTTCCGCATCCACCATTGCGGCGTCCACCACTGCGGCGTCCACCACTGCGGCGTCCACAACTCCTGACGCGAAGACCGTCGTGGTCGTTCCGGCTACCTTGCCAACGGTGCAGGCGAACTCAGCGCCTGCCGACTCGCCCGGATCGAAGCCCGAAGGTACGAACGAGCCACCGACGACCGTCGTGGCTACCGTGACGCGCACCCTGGCGGGGACCACCCGAAAGGTCGCGCCCCCGCCGCAGACCATGGAGCCGACACCCGTGGCAGGCGACTGCCCGTACCTGGACGCGGGTGTGGTCGCTGCGATGACCGGCCAGCACCACGGGCAGACGGAGGTGATCCAGCTCCATCCCCAGCCGATGTGCGTGTTCTACCGGTCGGATGGCCGCTGGCTGGGCAGCGTGCGGATCATCCAGGCCGCCGACCCGGCCACAGCGGCCGCGGCTGTCAACCAGCACGCGCCGATTGACATCTCCCAGCCGGCCGGCCGGCCGCAGGGCTGGTCCGGCGGTTCGACCACGACCGGCCGGCAGACGGAGGATGCCGACGCCAAGTCGGTCTACGCCGTGTCCAAGGGATCCATCGCCGTGGTGGCGCAGGAGAACGAGGCGCCGTCGCTCAAGGCCAGGACCATGGCCGTCTGTGCCATCTACAACCTGAAGCTGCAGGCCGGAACCGCGCCTGATTACTGTCTCCCGGTGCCGGGCTGACCGGCCTCCCGGTGATCACGGAGCCCCGGCCTGATCGCCCCGAATCACCGATCCGATTCTCCGGTCCGATTCACCGGTACACCCACCCATGGCAGGATGAGGCGGTGAGCAACCTCTACGCAACCCTGCATACCAACCATGGTGACGTCCGGATCGAGCTGTTCCCGAACCATGCGCCCAAGACCGTGGCCAACTTCGTCGGCCTGGCTACCGGTACCGCGAAGTACACCGAGAAGAACGCGTCCGGCACGACATCTGGCGCGTTCTACGACTCGGCGATCTTCCACCGGGTGATCGAGGGTTTCATGATCCAGGGCGGCGACCCGACCGGCACCGGCATGGGCGGTCCCGGCTTCAAGTTCGCCGACGAGTTCCATCCTGAGCTGTCGTTCTCCAAGCCCTACCTGCTGGCCATGGCCAACGCCGGCCCAGGGACCAACGGCTCCCAGTTCTTCATCACCCTGGGCAAGACGCCGCACCTGAACCGCAAACACACCATCTTCGGTGAGGTCGCCGATGCAGGGTCCCGCGCCGTCGTCGACACCATCGGCACCACCCCGACAGGTCGGGGCGACAAGCCCACCCAGGACGTCGTGATCAACTCCATCACCATCGAGGGCGGAGACCAGGCGTCGGCCTGATGACGGAACCGCCCGGGGAAGCGACGGAGGCATCGTCCGGCGCATGGTCTGGGGCGTCCTCTGGGGCGTGGACGGGCGGGCCAACGTGGGAATCGACCGGGACGACCCCCGCCGGGGTCGGGAGTGCCTGCGCATTTCACCCGGACCGCCCCACCCGGTTGCAGTGCACCCGGTGCGGGCGGCCCGCCTGCCCGGAGTGCCTGACCCCGGCCAGCGTCGGCTTCCACTGCCGGGCATGTGTCGCCGAGTCCCGGGCCTCGCAGCGAACGGTCCGGACGGTGGCCGGCGGGCGTCTGGACCGTGGGCCGGTGGTGACCTACGCAATGATCGCGGTCAACGTCGCCATCTTCCTGATCACCGCTATCCAGGCGAAATCCGGTAACGACCTGCTGCCGTCCTCCATGTACCTCAACGGAGGGCTCGCGCCCGAGCTGGTGGCGTCCGGGCAGTGGTGGCGGCTGTTGACCAGCGGCTTCCTGCACGCCTCGGTGATCCACATCGGGCTCAACATGCTCTCGCTGTACCTGATCGGCAGGATCCTGGAGCAGCTGCTCGGCCGGTGGCAGTATCTCGCCGTCTACCTGCTGTCGCTGATCGGTGGCTCGGCCGCCGTCATGTTGTTCTCGGAACCGCTGTCACTCAGCGTCGGTGCTTCGGGGGCCATCTTCGGCCTGATGGGCGGCCTTGTCGTCGCATTCAGACGGTTCAGGTACGACCTCCGGCAACTGCTGGTCGTACTCGGCATCAACCTGTTCATCAGCTTCCGGGTGAGTGGCATCTCGTGGCAGGCGCACCTCGGCGGACTCGCGGTCGGCGCTCTGGTGACAGCAGCGATCGTCTATGCGCCCCGCAGCGCCGCTGCCCGCTGGCTGGCGGCGGCCGCCGGCGGAGTGCTGGTGCTCGTCCTCGCGGCCGTCCTGGTCAGAAACGGCCAGATCGGCGACCACGGCTGTGTGCTGACAGCCAACGGCTTCTTCGAGTGCCTCTACCCCGGGTGAGCTTTTCCACGGTCATCCGGTGCCGCGGAGCCGCCACCGCCGCAGGTCAGCGGCCACGTCGAGCGGATCGGCGGCAAGTTCGAAACGGCTCAGGACGATCAGTCCGCCGTCGGCAAGTTCCAGCTCCACTGCGGCGCGGGCACTTCGTCCACGGCCCGATCGGGTGGGTGCGCCGACCGCGGTGACCTCATCCCAGCGCACCTGACGACGACCGCCGGGACCGCGGATCGTCAGGCCGTCCCGGTCCGCGGTGAGCCGGGACCGCATGCTGAACGCGACGAGCGTGGCCGCGGCGGCGACGCAGAGACCGACCGCTGCGACAACCCGGTCCTCCGCTCTCGACGCGATCAGCAACCAGCCGAGCAGGGCCGCGGAGATTGCCGCGCCGAGAGCTGCGACCTGACGACTGACCCCCCAGGCCTGGGCCGCCGGCGCTAGGGGGTTGTGCACAGAGGTTGTCCACATTGGGGATGAATCACATGCGTGTGGTTCGGTGGCCGGGAGATGTTCGGCAGGTGTCCGGGTGGGGGCTTTTGGGTAACCGGCCGAGCGCTCAGCGCCACCGCATCGTCATCAGCAGGCCGGCGATCATCAGGGCGAAGCCGACCCCGAAGTTCCAGTTCCCGAGGGTGACCATGAAGCCGATCTTCTGGCCGAAGAGGTAATAGATCACCAGCCAGAGCAGGCCAAGAACCATCAGTCCCAGCATGATGCCCAGATAGACCGGCCCGGACGGACCGGAGACCTTGACCCTGGTGGAGGTGTACGCCGAGCTGTTGGCCTGGGCCGACGAACTGGCGGTGGCCGTGGCGACCTTCTTGCGAACCTTGGACTTTGGCACGGCACTTCCTCGCTGCTGGAACGTGTGCGGCGGAGCACGGGCCGATGGCCCGGCACGCCGGGATTGTCGATGTTCTGAGGCCGAGAGGTCTTGGACCCAGATTCCTGACCGAAGCGGCCCAGGAAGATGACGGCCCGCCACTGCTGGTAACCGGGACCGTACATGCCTTCGCTTAGCGTACGTGGTCAGAGCACTCGCGCCACCGTTGTCGCGGCCGCTGCCCCAGCCCCCGCCGAGCTCGAACCCTGCCGGTCGGGTCGACTTGGGGGCGGGGAGATCAGAAAAGGGCAATCGGGCCCCCGGTAACGGGACATCAGCTACTGCACAGCCCACCGAGGAGGCGAGCGAGATGGCGGGATCATGGCAGGCCAGATCGTGGCCGGCCGGGCGCTTCCTGCGGCGGCGGGGCTGGCAGACCGGCACGGTCGTCGTCTGCCTGATCGCGGGTCTGCTCTTCGGGACGGCGCGTTCGTTCGCCCACGGCAGGGAACTCCGGAACCGGTCGGTCGACCTCTCGGTGCTGGTCCGTGGCGCGCAGGCCAGGGTGGGGGTCGCCCAGGCAGCGGCGGCGGCGGTGCAGGCAGGCATCGACGCCGCGGCCGGTTCGGATGTCTCCCCCCAGGTGAGCAAGGCGCGTGCGTCGGCTGCAGCGCTCGCCGGACCGGCGGCGCTGACCCCGGTGGCCGGGCCAGGCCTGCGGGTCTCGCTGTCGGACGCCGGGCGCAACGGCGCCGGTGAATATCCGGCCGGCGTCGATCCCGACGACCTGGTGGTCCACCAGCAGGATGTGCAGTCAGTGGTCAACGCCCTCTGGGCCGGTGGCGCCGAGGCGATGATGATCATGGACCAGCGGGTAGTCACCACCTCGGCGGTCCGGTGCATCGGCAACACCCTGCTGTTGCAGGGCCGGACCTACTCGCCGCCGTTCGTGATCACGGCGATCGGCGACGCTGCCACGATGTCCCGAGCGTTGCAGGCGGAACCCGGCGTCGGGCTGTTCCTCCGTTATGTCGCCCAGTTCAAGCTCGGTTTCGACGCCAAACCCCTCGCCGACGTGACACTGCCCGGCTACCGCGGTCTCATCCGGCTGACTGCCGCGCACCAGGAGAGTCGATGAACAAGAACGCACCGGACGCCTTCGCCCCGGCGTTCCGTGGCGCCCCGGCCGACCGGTTGCGCACGGTGATCAGCGGGATCGGCCAGACCTTGATCACCGTGGGCGTCATCGTGTTGCTTTTCGTCGTCTACGAGGTGTACGTCACCGATCTGTTCGGCCACGAGAAGCAGGCCGCGGCCACCTCTGCGCTGGACCGGACCTGGAAGTCGGCCTCGGGCGCTCCGTCCGCCGCCCAGACGACCGCCGCCCAGACGACCGCCGCCCCGCGGACCGGTCCCTCGACCCTGCCCGGCCCGGCTTCGGTGGCAGCGACCAAGGTGGTGACAGTGACCGATCCGGTGCAGCTGGTTACCGACCCGCGGACCCGGAAGCGGACCTATCAGACCTTCAGTGGTCAGGGCTTCGCCAAGATCTATATCCCCAGTTTCGGCGTCGACTATGTCTTCACGGTGATCGAGGGAACCTCCGACGACGACCTGTACCAGGGGCCCGGTCACTACGACAACACGCAGTACCCGGGGGAGCAGGGCAACTTCTCGATCGCCGGACACCGGGTGTCGAAGGGTTCTCCGTTCAATGAACTGGGTCTGCTGAGCTCGTGTGACGCACTCCTGATCGAGACGGAGAACGACTGGTTCGTCTACCGGGTGCTCCCGCTGGACAACGAGGCTGCGTCCTGGACGCCGACCACGAAGGGAAGATGCGCCGGGGTCAATCAGCAGACAGGTCGGTACGACGGCGTTTTCGGCCGCGAGATCACCGACCCGTCGGACTACTCCCAGGTGCTACCGGTGCCCACTTCGCCGTCGACGGTGGTCCCGCCCGATGCCGAACGGCTGCTCACGTTGACCACCTGTCACCCGCAGTTCTCGGCCGCGCAACGGATGATCATCCACGGCGTACTGGTCAAGAGCTACAAGAAGTCGGCCGGGTTCCTGCCGCCCGAGCTCACGGAGGCCTGAGGCATGTACGTCTGGATCTGGCGGCACCTGCCGGGACCCACCGCGGCGCGGCTGCTGGAGTCGGTGCTGCTGTTCCTCGCGGTGGTGGCCCTGCTGTTCTTCGTCGTCTTCCCGTGGGTCGAGCCGCTGCTGCCGTTCGACCACGTCACCACGGGTCGCTGACCGGCCGCCGGATCTGGGAGGCTGACCGGGTGAGCCGCATCCTCGTCGTCGACAACTACGACTCCTTCGTCTACAACCTTGTCCAATACCTGCAGCAGCTGGGCGCTGAGTGCGTCATCCGGCGGAACGACGAGGTCACGGTCGACGAGGTTCCGAGTCTGCAGGTCGACGGCGTTCTACTGTCCCCGGGCCCCGGTACGCCGGCCGGCGCCGGCGTGTCGGAGGCGATGGTCCGCTGGTGCCTCGGCCGGATCCCGCTGCTCGGCGTCTGTCTCGGTCACCAGGCGATCGCCGAGGTGTTCGGTGGTGTGGTGGACCGCGCCGGCGAGCTGCTGCACGGCCGGACGTCGCTGGTCGAGCACGACGGCCACGGCGTTCTCCGGGGGCTGCCGGACCCGTTCACAGCCACCCGTTATCACTCGCTCGCCGTGGTCGACGGCACCGTACCGGCGGAGCTCGAGGTCACCGCCCGGACCCCGGGCGGGGTGATCATGGGACTGCGCCACCGTCGATTCCCGATCGAAGGTGTGCAGTTCCATCCGGAGTCGGTGCTCACCCAGGGCGGCCACCGGATGCTCGCCAACTGGCTCGACATCTGCGGTGACCCGGCCGCCGGACCGCTCGTCGAACCGCTGGAGCAGGACGTCGAGCGCCTGCGGCTGCTCGCCGGCTGACGCCTCGGGGCCGAGAGGACATCTCGGACGCCGACACGCCGCTGGCTCCGCCCGTTGCCAGCAGCGGAGCCAACAGCAGGTGAAGGGTCTATTTCGAGGGCGCGGAGCCCAGCGTGACGGTGGCTGTGGCGGTCTTCCCGTCGCGCTGGTAGGTGATCGCGACCGTGCCGCCAGGCGTCGCAGACCGGACCGCAGCGATCAGCGCATCGGCTGATTCGACTGATTGGCCACTGATCTTGCTGACTACGTCGCCGGCCTTGAGACCGGCCTTTTCGGCCCCGCTGCCCGCAGTGACGGCCGCGATCTTTGCGCCGATCGAGATGCCGTTCGCGGTGCCATTGCTGGTCGCGTCACCGACCGAGGCGCCGAGTACCGCATGGCTGGCGGTCCCGGTGTTCACAATCTCCTGCGCGATCCGCTGTGCCTGATCGATCGGAATGGCGAAGCCGACGCCGATCGAGCCGGCCTGCGAGCTCGAGTTGCTGCTCGACAGGGAGGCGATGGCCGAGTTGATGCCGACCACGGCGCCGTTCATGTCAACCAGCGGCCCACCGGAATTACCCGGATTGATGGCTGCGTCGGTCTGCACGGCGTTCAACACTGTGCCGGGCGACGCGGCGGTCGACTGGCTCTGGTTGTTCGGATCCTGCTGCTGCTGCTGCTGTTGGGCGGAGGCGGTGCGGACCGGCCGGTTCAGCGCCGACACGATGCCGGAGGTCACCGTCGCTGACAGACCCAGCGGCGACCCGACCGCGACCACCGGCTGGCCGACCTTCAGGCCCGCCGAGCTTCCGAGCGCGGCCTTCGTCAGGCCAGAAACGCCGGAGGCCTGGATCACGGCCAGGTCGTCGGTGGAATCTGCACCGATCACCTTGGCGGATGCGCTTGTGCCGTCGTTGAACTGGACAGTCAGGTCGGTGGCGCCCGCGATCACGTGGTTGTTGGTCAGGATCCGGCCGTCGGTGGTCAGGATGACACCGGAGCCCTCGCCCTGCCCGGATGGGGAGGTCGCCAGGATCGAGACCACCGACGGCAGCACCTTGCTGGCCACGGCCTCGACAGAGCCGACGGGGGCGGGCGTCGAATTCGAGACGGCCGGCGAGGGGACCTGCTGCGACAGCGAGCTGTCGGCGACGCCCACAGCATCGTGGTTGAAGCCGGCGCCCAGGAAGCCGCCGCCGATACTCAGGACCACGACCAACAGGCCCACCCCGACCGCGCCGCCCACCCGCCGTCCGCGGGGCCGGGTCGCGGTAGTGCCACGCGGGACGGCCGCGGCCGAGCCGGTGGAATCCATGCTGCGGCTGTTCGGGTCGCCCATGGGATAGCGGGATGATTCGTACGGTGAGCCCGACCCGTAGCCAGAGGAGTCATAGCCACCCGGATAACCGCCGATGGACGCGCCGCCCGCGCCGGCACCCGACCCACCGGGTCGGAAGCTGCCGGTGCCCTCGCCGCTGGGATAGCTGCCAGGGTAGCCGCCCTGTCCTGCCTGCCCGTAGGTACCGGTGCCGTATCCCGCGCCTCCTAGGCCGGCGCCCTGACCAGCGCTTTGGCTCCCAGCCTGATAGGGGGAGCTCTGGTACTGGCCGGTCGGGGAGTCGGACCAGGCCCTCGGGGTCAGCGCGCCGCTGGGCCGGGGCTGCCAGCCGGAGGGGGCGTTTCCGTCCCCAGGTGTCTGCCCGGGAATCTGTCCGGGAATCTGTCCGGGAGTCTGCACAGGCCCGGTGTCCGGGTCGCCGTCCGCCCCACCGGGCGCAGGGTTCTGATCCGCGAAGTTCACGGGCTGAAAGTTTTCGGGCGCAGACGTCCGGGGCCCATTTTCGTGGCCACTCTGGGGGTGACCGCTCTCGTTGCTCATGTGCTCCACCGTGACTGTCGAAGGTGTGGATCAGCTGAGTTCAGTCTGGACTCGGCGGCAGAAACGCTGTCAGGTAGCTGTGAGCGGATCAGGCCGACCGGCCGGCACTCTTCGCCGACCGGCCGGCGCTCTCAGCCGCCCGGCGGGGGCTTCGAGGCCGTCGGCTTGGGTGAGCTTGCCGGGGGCCCACTACTCGGCGGCGGCCCACTGCTCGGCGCCGTCGTCGTCGTCTTGGTCGTGGTGGGGGTGGTCGGCGGCGGTGGTGGCGGCTTCTCCGCGCCCCAGACCGTGACTGACAGCGTGACGTCGAAGGGGACCACCGAACCCGGCGTCGGCCCGCTCTGCGAGATCACCGTGAAGGCCTTGCCGGGCGGGGCATCCTTCACCTGGAAGATGGTCCAGTTGATACCGGTCAGCTCTTGCCGCTTGGCCTCCACCTGCGACTGGGTCATCCCGGAGAAGTCCGGCACCGTGATCATCGCCTTGACGGCGATCGTCACGTTGATCTTCGTCTTCTTGTTGACCACCTTGTCCTTGGCCGGGTCCTGACCGAGAATCCGATCGAGCAGGGACAGATCGGTGATTTCCTGCTTGGTCTGGTTGAACGTGCTGGCATCACCGGTCCAGCCGAGGTCCTTGAGCTGGGCGGCCGCCTCGTCCCTGTTCTTCCCACCCAGGTCGGGGACGGTGAAGAGCGCAAAGTTGGACACCTGCAAGGTGACCGCGGTCCCGGCCTGTACCCGGGTGCCGGGCTTGACGCTGGCGACCGCCTTCACCTGGTCCTTGGGCTCGAAGCCGTCCACCGGCTGGGAAATACTGTTGAGACCGATGGCTCTGAGTTCCGTCTGAGCGTCCTTGAACGACTTGCCGACCAGATCTGACGGGACGGCGACAAAGGGCGGCCCGGTGCCGATGGTCACGGTCACCTTGGAACCCGGGGCCACCGAAGCGTTCGCGTCCGGGGCCTGGCTGAAGACGCGGTCCTTGTCGGCCTCGGACGATTCCGCGTTCTTCGGGTCCATCACGAGATTCTGCGAGGCCAGGGCCGACTTGGCAGCGTCCGCGGACATCCCCTTCAGATTGGGTACGGTCACGGCCTTGACTCCGGCGCTGACGTCGAGGTCGACGGGCTTTCCCACATCCAGCGGCGTGCCCTCGCTGGGGTTCTGGTGGGTGACGGTCCCGCTGGGGACGGTCGCCGATTCGACGGGCTTGACGGCCCCGACGATCAGTCCGGCGTCGACCAGTTTCTTGACGGCCACTACCTGGGTCAGTCCCTGAACCTGCGGGACCGGCACCTGCTTGGCGGCCGGGTTGGACCTGGTGACCTGCAGCGTCAGATAGATCGCGCCGGCCAGCAGCGCCAGGCAGAGGATTCCTATGCCGACGAAGCCCCAGACCCGTTTGGACCGGTTCGGCGGCTCGTCCTCCTCCCAGAGCTCGTCGGCCAGGGGTCGGCGCGGAGGGGCCAGCAGCGGCGGCTGCGGACCGCCGACCCGTTCCGGCGTGGCCCGGATGAGCCTGGTCTTTTCTTCCTCGCTCATCACCGGGGTGGCGTGTACCGCCTGCCCGGACAACGCTCGGACCAGGTCGGAGCGCATCTCGGCGGCCGTCTGGTAACGGTTGAGCGGATTCTTGTTCAGTGCCTTGAGGACGATCGAATCGAGTTCCTTGGGTAGTCCCGGCTTGACCTCGCTGGGCGGCCTCGCATCCTCCCGGACGTGCTGGTAGGCCACCGCGACCGGCGAGTCGCCGGTGAAGGGCGGGGCGCCGGTCAGCAGCTCGAACAGCACGCAGCCGGTGGCATAGACGTCGGACCTGGCGTCGACCGCTTCACCGCGGGCCTGCTCGGGTGAAAGGTACTGGGCGGTGCCGATCACCGCTGCAGTGGCCGTCATCGTCGCCTGGCCGTCGGCCATGGCCCTGGCGATGCCGAAGTCCATCACCTTGACCGCGCCGGCCCTGGTCAGCATCACGTTCGCGGGTTTGATGTCCCGGTGCACGATCCCGTGGCGGTGCGAGAAGTCCAGCGCCGCGCACACATCGGCCATGATCTCCATCGCCCGCTTCGGGGCCAGCGGTCCTTCCCGCTTGAGCAGGTCGCGCAGCGTCTCGCCGTCGACGTACTCCATCACGATGTACGGGATGGTGCTCGCCTCGCCCGGCGTCTCGCCGGTGTCGTACACGGCCACGATCGCCGGGTGGTTGAGCGAAGCGGCGTTCTGGGCCTCGCGGCGGAAGCGGGCCTGGAAGGACGGATCCCTGGCGAGATCGGCGCGTAACACCTTGATCGCCACATCCCGGCCCAGGCGCAGGTCCCGGCCACGGTGGACTTCTGACATGCCGCCGAAGCCGAGGGTGTCGCCGACCTGGTACCGGTCGCCGAACAGGTTTCCCGTCATCGCCGTCCTTCATCTCGTCGGCACCCGTTCTCAGGGCTGCCGTGGGTGCTGGTGTTCATCACTGCCGTCCGTCAGTTGTCCGCCGAACACACACCTACCGGCGCCACCGGGTGGGTACCCGTCGGCGCCGGGATTTGCTGTGCGGAGCTCCGGCCGACAGCACGCCGACCGTTTTGCTGCCCGATTCGGAGCACTCTGACCGCCAGACCCAGTTCGGATTGTCTCATTACCGGCCCGGTCCACAGCCCGACGCGACGGTTGGGTGCCGCGTCGTGACCTATCTACTGCCCATCGGCAGCGGCGGATGCATCCGTTCACAGACGTGCGCGCCGCCCCGGAGGTTGCCTGCGGGTTCATCCGCGAACGGATCTCGGCGGTCCGCCGACCCGCGGGCCGTCGAGGGCCAGGTGGTATCCGGACGCACTCGGTACGGAGCCCGGCAGCGCTGTGCCCCGGACCGACACCAGGACCAGGTACCCGACGACCACCGCGGCGACCAGCAGCAGCACCGCGACGGACACCAGGATTCCGGAGCGCCGGCGGGAGGCGTCCCGCTGCGTCTCCGCGGCCTTCGCAGCCCCGGCGGAGCTCGGAAATGCGGTCACCGGGTATCTGGCCGCCGACCGCACGGCGGGGTGCTGCGCCCCCGCATTCCGGGCAGCCGGATCCAGGGCAGCCGGATATGGGGCAGCCGAGTACTGGCCGGCCGCGTACTGGCCGGCCGTGTTCTGGGCGTTCCGGGGAGCCGGGTATCGGGGGGCTGCGTATCCGGGGGCGGAGTGTCCGGCAGGTACGTGGGCCGGCGGACCCGAAGGTTGCCGGGTCGCCCCGTATCGGACGGACGGACCTGTCGCCCCAGGCGCGCCTTCCCGGGAGTCCGCAGTCTGCAACATGATGCGTAGCTGGGCGACCGCGAACGCCACCGAGCGTCCGTCCCGCAGTCGCATCGCCGGGTCTTTGGCCAGCATGCTCATCACCAGTGCCGCGACCGGCCCGGCGACGTCCGGCGGGAGTGGCGGCGGTGGATTGTTGACGTGGGCGCTGGCGACCGCGAGCGGGGTTGGCCCGTCGAAAGGTCGCCTCCCGGCCAGGCACTCGAAGGCGACGACGCCCAGCGAGTAGACGTCCGAACCAGGGAAGGCATGCTGCCCGGCGGCCTGTTCCGGCGACAGGTACTGCGCCGTACCCATCACCATCCCGCCCCTGGTCACCGGCACTTCGGAGGCCGCCTTGGCGATCCCGAAATCGGTGATTTTGACCTGACCGGCCGGGGTGATCAGGATGTTTCCCGGCTTGATGTCGCGGTGCACCAGCGCCCGGTCGTGGGCCACCTGCAGAGCCCGCCCGGACTGTTCCAACACGTCGAGCGTCCGCAGCAGGGAGAGCCGCGGGCTGCGCGCCAGGACCGCGGACAATGGTTCCCCCACCACGAGTTCCATCACCAGAAACGCCGTGTCGCGAGGCCCTGCAGGGGTTGACGAGACCTCCCCGTAGTCGAAAACAGCAGCGATACCGGGGGAGTTCAGGGAAGCGGTGATCCGTGCCTCGGCCCGGAAGCGGTCGACGAATTCCGGGTCGCTGGTCAGTTCCGGCCGCAAAATCTTGACTGCGACCCGGCGGCCGAGTAGCGCGTCATCCGCGGCCCAGACCTCCCCCATCCCACCGACGGCGATGAGGGAGGTCAACCGGTAGCGGTCGGACAGCATGGACCCAGGTGATTGGCCAGGGGATTGGCCCGGGGATTGGCCCGGTGATCGGCCAGGGGATTGGCCAGGGGATTGGCCGGGGAACACCGTCATCGGCCTTCGCTCAGGGCCGCGGCGATGACCGCCCGGCCGACCGGGCCGGCCACCGTGGCGCCGGTGGCGTCCAGGCCGGCATTGCCGCCGTTCTCGACCAGGACGGCGACGGCCACCGTGGGGTTCTGGGCGGGTGCGAAGGCCACGTACCAGGCATGGGGCGGGGTGTTCTTCGGATCGGTCCCATGCTCCGCGGTTCCGGTCTTCGAGGCGATCACGACGTCGGCGATCGGGTTCGCCCCTGGCGAGTCCGCCTCTGACTGGATCATCATGTCCCGGACCTGATTGGCGACGGCCGGGGGCATGGCCGTTCCGTCGGCGACCGGGCTCGTCTGGTCGATCAGCGAAAAATCGGGCTTGGTGGTCCTGGCAATCAGGAACGGTCGCATCCGGACGCCGTGGTTGGCGACGGTCGCAGCGATGACCGCGTTCTGCATCGGGGTCAGTGCGACATCCCGCTGCCCGATGCTGCTCTGCGCAACCGCGGCCGAATCGACCAGATTGCCAAGGCGCGAGCCGACAACCGGAATCCCGACGTCCGCGCCGGCCGGATCGACCCCGAGCGCCTTGGCCTGGGCGCGGATCCGATCGGCCCCCAGCGCGATACCCACCGTCGCGAACGCCGTGTTGCAGGAGTGCGCCAGGGCGTCCGTCAGGGTGACGTCAGCCCCGCCGCCGTTACCGCAGGTCTCCCGGTTGAAGTTCGAGAGGGTGCCGCCGCCGGGGATCCGCATGGTTGCGGCGCCGGTCACCTCGGTCTGCGGCGTGTACCCCTTCTGCAGCGCTGCCGCCGCGACGACCAGCTTGAATGTCGATCCCGGTGGGTACACCGCGCCGGTCGCCCGGTTCAGCCGCACCGACGGCTTGCTCGCGTTGATCCGGTCGGACTCTGCGATCTGGACGGCGTCGGAGTGGCTGGCCAGAGGGCTGGGGTCGTAGTCGGGGGTGGTGACCAGCGCCAGGATCTCGCCGGTGCCGGGTTTGATCGCGACGACCGCGCCGATGTAGCCGCTGTCCCGCAGTCCCTTGTAGGCGGCCTGCTGCACCGCGTCCACGATGGTCAACTCGACGTTGCCGCCGCGCGGGTCACGTCCGGTGATCAGGTCCGAGAGCTGGTTGCCGATGAGGTGGTCGTCGTCGCCGGAGAGGATCGAGTTCTTGGCCTGCTCGATGCCGGTCGACCCGTATCGCGACGAGAAGTACCCGGTGACAGGGCCGTAGACGGCTCCCTTCGGGTACTTCCGCTGGTAGCGGAAGGCGTCGGTGCTGGCGACGGACTGCGCGAGAACCACCCCGCCGGCGGCGGTGATCTGGCCGCGCTGGCGGCTGTACTGCTCCAGCACGGTCCGCTTGTTGTTCGGGTCGGACCGGTAGGCCGCGGCCTTGACCACCTGGACATAGGTGATGTTGGCGAGCAGCAGGACGATCAGCACCGTGACGGCGGTGCCGAGCCTGCGCAGCGGCCGCTTCATCGCATTCGTCCAGGTGCCGTGCTCCGGTTCTCCCGGCTCCGGGTGCCCGCGCGGACGAAGTTCGCCGTTCTGGGGACCGTGGGGCAGGAGTCCACGACTTCGTCCGCGCCGGCGAAGATGATCCGCGCGAGACGGGGGAGCGGGGGTTTGACCCGCGCGAGAAGGGGGGGCGCGGGTTTGATCCGCGAGGGGAGAGTGCTCATTGGATCGGTCTGGGCGGGAGGCGGGAGCGTCATGACTCATCGCCCGCGGTGATCGGGACAAGTTCGGTGCGGGCGTCGAGCAGCGGTTCGAGCTTGGCCGCCGGGATCGGGGGCGGCCGCCGCGAGGAGTCCGAGATCCTCACCAGCAGGGCCAGGATGATGTAGTTCGCCAGCAGGGACGAGCCGCCGTACGACAGGAACGGGGTGGTGAGGCCGGTGAGCGGGATCAGCCGGGTGACCCCGCCGACGACGATGAACATCTGGAAGACCAGGGTGAACGCCAGCCCGCCCGCCAGCAGCGAACCGAAACGGTCAGGCACCGCGATCGCCGCACGGAGCCCCCGCCCGGCCAGCAGCAGGTAGCAGACCAGCACAGCCGAGAACCCCACCAGCCCCAGCTCTTCGCCGATCGCGGCGCTGATGAAGTCGGTGGAGGCGAACGGGACGATATCCGGCCGCCCGGCGCCGAGTCCGGTCCCGAAGACGCCGCCGGTGCCCAGGCCGAACAAGGACTGCACCAGCTGGTAGCCGTCGTTCTGCGGGTCGGCGAACGGATGCAGCCAGATGTCCACCCGCAGCCGGACGTGACCGAACAGTTTGTACGCGACGAACGCCCCACCGCAGAATCCCAGCAGACCGATGATCAGCCAGGACACCCGCGACGTGGCCAGGTAGACCATCGTCAGCAGCACCCCGAAGATCAACAGCGAGGTGCCGAGATCCTTGCCCCGGACCAGCACCGCCAGACAGATCAGCAGGGCGAGGAGCAGCGGGCCGAGGTCACGGGCCCTGGGCAGCACCAGGCCGAACACTTTCTTGCCCGCCGTCTGCAGGACGGCCTGCTTGGAGACGAGGAACGCGGCGGTGAAGATGATCAGCGCGATCTTGGCGAACTCGGCGGGCTGAATGGAGAACAGGCCAGGGATCTTGATCCAGATCTTGGCGCCGTTGACCTCCGAGTAGCGCGCCGGCAGGACCGCCGGGACGGCCAGGAACACGACGCCGACCAGCAGCAGCGTGTACGAGTAGTTCGCAAGCACCGTGTGATCGCGGATCACGGCCAGCACGATCAGGAAGAAGACGAGGGCAACCCCGGTCCAGAGCAGCTGGGCCGAGGCCTGCTGCGCCGGAGCGGGCTTGTTCTCGGCGGCCGCCCGGACCGCGGCGGCCAGGTCGAGCCGGTAGATCATCACGAGGCCGAGCCCGTTCAGCAGCGACACCAGTGGCAGCAGCAGAGGGTCGGCATAGGGCGCGAAGCGCCTGATCAGCAGGTGTGCGATCGCCAAGGCCGCAAGGTAGCCCGCGCCGTAATAGGCCAGCCGGACCGTCAGTCCGCGGTTCTGATTGAGTTCTACGATGACCAGCGCCGCCGTCACGATCACCGCCGCGAAGAGGAGCATCCAGAGCTCGGCGCTGCGGCCGGTGGGCCGACGGGCACCAGCACCCATGGCCCCGGCCGGATCCCGATTCCGTTTCATCCGGCCAACCGGCAGTTGACGCCCGGTTGGGCAGGCGGGCTGACCAGCGGAGTGCCGGTCGGCGAGGGGGTGACCGCCGCCGCCGTCGTGCTGGCGGACCCGGTCGAGGTCACGGTCGACGGGAGTACGGAAGTGACCTGCGCGGCCCCCGATCCGACCGCGCCGGACACCGGAGCCGATTTCGCCGGCGCGGGTGTGACGGGCGTCGTTTTGGCGGGTAGCGGCCTGACCGCTGCCGTTTTGGCGGGTAGCGGCCTCACCGCTGCCGTTTTAGCCGCTGCCGTTTTGGCCGCTGTCGGTGTGGCTGCTGTCGGTTTGACAGTCGGCGGTTTGGCCGCAGTCGGTTTGACAGTCGGCGGTTTGGCCGCCCCCGGTGTGACGGTTTTCGGGGTGACGGGCGCCGGTGCGACAGGCGCGGGTTTGGGAGCCACCGACTTCGGGGTGCCGGTCGCCGGCTTCGTAGCGCCGGCTGTGCTGACAGGTCTGCTCAGAGGCCCGCTGCCGGCGGTTCCGCTGGTGGCAGGCCCGGTGGTCGCAGGCCCGGTGGTGGAGGGCCCAGTGGTGGAGGGCCCAGTGGCGGAGGACCCGCTGCTGGGAGGTGAGCCGGCCGTGGTTCCGCCGGTCGTCGTCGACCCGGGTGTCGAGGGCGCCGGGCACAACGGAAGCTGCTGGCCGTTGAGCCTGACCATCACGCCTCTGGCGTCCTGAAGGGTGGCTACCGGGATTCCCGCGGTGACCTGGTCCCTGGCCGACTGGACCAGATCCCCGACCTTCAGCGGAGCACAGCCCGGCGCGGCGGAGGAGCACGAGTTTTCCTGAACCGAGGCGAACCTGAGCCCAAGGACAGAACCGTTGACGCCCTTGAAGACGGCGACCTGCTCGCCGTCGGCCCCGACGTAGTAGTTGCTGTTGGCCAACAGATATGACCCGGTGAGCCCGACGCCGAGCAGAACCACCAGCGCAAGCGCGAACGCCAGCCGTCGGCCGCGGCGCGGCTCCGAGGCCCGAACGGAGCCGGTGCCCGGCCGTCGCTGCCCGGGGTCGACGCTGGCGCGAGCGCGTCGTTCGACGCCGTCCCACGCCGGTGCGCCGTCGCGCCGGCCGGGGTCCGCGACGTCCTGATCGTCGAGTTCCTGACCGTCGAAGTCCCGGTCGTCGAAGTCGCGGTCGTCGAAATCCCGGTCGTCGAACTCACCGGCGGGTGGCGGCCTCCCGTCGGCCCCGACGGCTCCGGCCGGGTCGTCATCGTCGACTGCATACACCGGTTTGGCCGGTACGTCTTCCGGGATGGGCGGCAACGGCACCCTGGGCATTCGCTGCGTCAGATGGATCGGCTGGATGGGGCCGGTGGCGTCTGGGTCCAGCACCCCACCCGGAGCGCCCAGCAGGCGGGAATTGCCGGTGTCGACCACGTCGGCGACGATCACCGAGACGTTGTCGGGTCCGCCGGCGACCAACGCGAGCTGAATCAGGTTGTCCGCGATCGAATCCGGGTCCTCGCCGGCCAGCGCGTCGGCGATCGACTCCGGTGACACCACGTCCGACAGCCCGTCCGAGCAGATCAAGAACCGGTCACCGGGTGAGATCTCGCGCATCGTGATCGACGGGTCGAGTTCCGTGCCGTTGAGCGCGCGCAGCAGCAGCGAGCGTTGCGGATGGTGCGCGGCCTCGTCCGAGGTGATCCGCAGGTCGTCCACGAGGGACTGGACGAAGGTGTCGTCGTGGCTGATCTGGTGCAGCACACCGTTGCGGAACAGGTATGCGCGGGAGTCCCCGACATGCGCGAGGGCCACCACTGGCCCGTCGAACAGCAGTGCGGTCAAGGTGGTGCCCATACCGTCGTACTCGGGCTTCTCGTCGACCATTTCCGCTATCGCGGCGTTGCCTTCGCGAGTCGCCTCGTTGAGCGGCCTGATCATGTCGCTGCCGGCCGGAAGCTGGTCCAGATCGACGAAGGCGGCGACGACGAGTCGGGAAGCGACGTCTCCGGCCGCATGTCCGCCCATCCCGTCCGCGATCACCAGAAGCCGGTCACCGGCGAAGAGGGAGTCCTGGTTGTTGGCCCGGACCAGGCCGCGGTCGCTGCGCGCGGCGTAGCGCAGGGTGTGGGTCATCCGGTCAACCCGTCCGGTCCCGCCCGGCCGGGGGCACGCTGGCCGTTCGATTTCATGGCCGCAACTCGATCACCGTGCGGCCGATACGGATGGGCAGGCCGATCGGCACCGGGGTCGGCGCCGTCACCCTGGTGCGGTCGAGATAGGTGCCGTTGGTGGAGCCGAGGTCCTCGATCGCATAGCCGCGGCCCTGCTGGACGATGCGGGCGTGCCGGGTCGATGCGTAGTCGTCGTCGAGAACGAGGGTGGAGTCCTCGGCCCGGCCGATCAGGATCGGCCCAGGGCCCAGCCGGAGCCGGGTCCCGGCCAGCGACCCGGCCGTGACCACCAGAATGCTGGGGACGAGCGCGCCGGTGGCCATCGGGGGTGGAAGCGACCTGCCTGCTCTGCGCCCGGCCCGCCCGGGGGCCCGGTCATCGGGTCGCGGATCGGACGCGGTGCGGAGGTCGGCGCGGACCACCCTGATCGCGGCCAGCACGAAGAGCCAGAGCAGGATGAGAAACCCGAATCTGGTCAGCTGGAGGATCAGCGCAGGCATGTCAGTTTCTGGTCACCCTCGGGAGTTGAAGACGACCGTGGAGTGGCCGACGCGGATCACGTCGCCGTTCGCCAGCTGCCACGTCTGAACATTCGAGCCGTTCACCGACGTGCCGTTCGTCGAGCCGAGGTCGTGCATGACGGCGACCTGGCCGTCGAAGTAGATATCGACGTGGCGGCGTGAAACCGACGTGTCCGGCAGCCGGAAGGCCGCGTCCTGCCCCCGGCCGAGCACGTTGGAGCCCCGCTGAAGGGCGTACGTCCGATGTGACCCGTCGTCGACGGTGAGCACCGCCTGGATGTCCGGCGGGGCGGCGGGATAGGCCGGTGGGGCATTCCAGTCTGGCCGCCCCTCCAGAGCCCCCCCCGACCCAGCGCCCTGGGGGCCAGGCGGCGGGTAGCCGTAACCCTGCTCGTAGCCCTGCTGGCCGTAGCCGGGTTGGCCGTAGCCGGGTTGGCCGTAGCCCTGTTGGCCGTAGCCGGGTTGGCCGTAGCCGGGTTGGCCGGAGCCCTGTTGGCCGTAGCCGGGTTGGCCGTGGCCGGGTTGGCCGGAGCCCTGTTGGCCGGAGCCCTGTTGGCCGTAGCCGGGTTGGCCGGAGCCCTGTTGGCCGTAGCCGGGTTGGCCGTAGCCCTGCTGGCCGTAGCCCTGTTGGCCGTAGCCCTGTTGGCCGTAGCCCTGCTGGTTTGAACCGGATTGCTGGTATCCCGGCTGGGGGCCATACCCCGGTTGCTGCGGCCCCGCCTGCTGGCCCTCACCCGGCTGATCCCGCCCTGGTTGCCCGGCCGGCCCGTATCCCGGTTCGCCATAGCCGGGTTGGCCGTAACCGGGTTGGCCGTAACCCTGCGGGGGGTAGGCCTGCTGGTTGTAGCCGGGTGGTCCGTACCCGGGCTGTGCGTAGCTCGGTTGTCCGTAGGTCGGTTGTCCGTAGGTTGGCGGGGGCGAGGCGGGCTGGCCGTAGCCGGGCTGCTCGTGGCCGTGCTCTGCCTCTTCGGGCGCCCGGGGATCCGACTGCGGCTCCGGGTAACCCGGCGCCTGGTACCCGTATCGCGCCTGCCCACCCGCAGGCTGACCCCCAGGCTGACCGGCAGCCCCGCCCTCGGGCCGATAGGCGGGCTGGGCACCGCTGCTGTGCTGATCCCCTTGCTGATCAGCGCCGTACTGATCAGCGCCAGGGTGATCGACGCCGCGTGGAGCCTCATCGAGAGCCGGCCGTTCCGGATCCGACGGTGGTTGACTCATTACTCGCTCCCCTGGGCTTCGGTTGGCCGGACGACGATCAACGTCCGGGTCGACCACCGAGCTGATCCGGAATTGCCCGGTGTGCAGGACGTCGGACTGGGTCAGCTCGACCGCTACGTCACCGAACGTCTGCCAGCCCTGCTCTGCCAGATACTCCCTGACCATGCCGGCGAGCGCGGACGCGACCCTGGCGTCGTCCGGTCCGACGTCCTGACGGTCGGTCGGCCCGAGGCTGACGGTGAACCTGTTCGGGGCGATGGTGCGGCCGCCCTGGTGGTCCAGGTGCGCAGCGGCTTCCCGCTGCAGAGCCTGCGCCACCTCGGTGGGATGCACCGAGCCGCCGAACAGACGGGCAAAGGTCCCGGCGACCGCTCCCTGCAATTTGCGCTCGAAATTCTGGATGACGCCCACGGTCACCTCCATCTTTTGCCACGGTCTCGCTCGAACCGAACGGCGGACCTCCCACCTCGGCGGACCGAAGGGCCGTCGGCGCCACCTACCGAATCGCGAAACGGGGCAGTCGTTCGTATGACCCTTGCGATGATCGTAATCGCGCAAGAGTGTGGACGTTCCGGACTCGCACCGGTTGCCCGTCAGGTGGATCTCAACTGGACCCCGGGGGGCTCGAACCAGGCCTGATCGGGCGGCGGTGGCCCGGTCCGACGGACTCCGGCGGCAGCGTTCATCGTGTTAATCTCTACCGGTTGCTCGGGCGAGTGGCGAAATGGCAGACGCGCACGGTTCAGGTCCGTGTCCTGGAAACGGGGTGGGGGTTCAACTCCCCCCTCGCCCACTCTGGTTGAGACAGACGGCAGGAGCCCCGTCGACGGAAGCGTCGGCGGGGCTTCTGCCGTTTTTCGTCGGGTACCGGTCCGGGCCTGCGCCGTAACGTGGCGGTGGACGAGTCAGCGGATCCCTGCGATTCGTGCGATTGTCGGAGTTGTGCGAAGTATTAATGCCAAGGTCCGATTTCGGGGGAGACCACCGATGAGGGAGAAAGGAGGTCTACCAGTGAAGGAAATCAACATGAAGCGAGTCTTGATCATGGCTGCCGCGGCGGTCATCGCCGCGGTACCGGCAACGTTCGGTCTGGTCGGCAATGCCTCCTTCAACCAGACGGTCCCGGTGATGCCCCCCGTCGGCGCGAGTGTCCTTGTCGAACGGCCGGGCACCACGGGCGCCGAGCCGATCCGGACCTCCGGCAGCGGCCGGGTGGCCGTCGTCGGTGCCAGCGACGACCGGCCCCTGAAGCCGTCCGGCTCCGCTTCGCCGACCACCCGGGTTGCTACTCCGACCGCCACCAGGACCTCCGACAGACGGGCCTCCGAAGCCGGCGACAACCATGCCAACGGCACCGACAGTGGTCCCTCGACCAGTGCGCAGCAGGGTTCCGGACACCCCGGGGCCACCGGCTCGGGAGCACCGTCGAACGCCACCGAGCCTGATCAGGCCGATCCGACCAGTGCGGCCCCGGTCGGCAACCCAGGCAGGCAGACGGCCGGCCCCGGCGCACTACCGCCGTCCCCCGCAACCGCGGCAGCCCCGCAGGGCCCGGGGAACGCCGAACCGGGCGGCGGAGTCGATGCGAGCGCCACCCCGGGTGCGGCGCCCAAGGACAAAGGGGGTCAGCAGGCCTCGGTTGTGACTGCCACTCAGCCGGAAAACAGCAGGCCAGCGACCGAGACGCCGGTGACCGATAATGGAGGAGCCCCCGGTGGTAGCGGCCACGGCGGCGGGAAGGGCGCCGGTGCCGACAACCCATGACCAATCCGCGACCGACGATCCGCGACCGACATCCATCACCGATAAGTCATGACCGATAAGTCATGACGGCGGTCGAACCACGTCTCCACACCCCCGCGCGGCCGGGAGCCGGACGAGTACCCGATCCGGTTACGGCGCCACCTCGTGGGCAGTCGGTCGCCCCGGATTGGATTCTGGTCGCCGCGGCGAAATCTGCGACCAACGACCGACCAGTGGGGCGCCGCCGGGTGTTTCTGCAGGTCATCGCCGTTGCGCTGATTGTGATCCTGGGGGTGACCGTCGCGGGGGTGTTCGCTGCCCGTCGACTGGCCGAAACCCAGGCGGTCAACGACGCGGCGAAGACAGCTGATCTGCTGGGCAATACCGTGGTTCAGCCGGCGCTGGACGACGGCCTTCTGACCGGTGACCCGGCCGCTTTGGCCGCCATCGATCGGGTCGTTCGCAACCTGGTGC
The DNA here is from genome assembly GCA_038204125.1 of Mycobacteriales bacterium. Taxonomy (GTDB): domain Bacteria; phylum Actinomycetota; class Actinomycetes; order Mycobacteriales; family Nakamurellaceae; genus Nakamurella. Next base: position 6,997 of record JBBRDH010000015.1, on the reverse strand, counting down.
TCGGTGGTTCGATCGTCAGAGTCAAGATCTGGGATCCGACCGGCCGCATCGTCTATTCCGACGAGCCGCGGCTGATCGGCCGGACGTTCCCGCTGGGGGCAGAAGAGCGCGACGTGCTCACCAACCCCAAGCTGCGGGCCGACGTCTCGGACCTCCAGGCCCTGGAGAACGTGTACGAAAAGAGCAACGTGAGGTTGCTGGAGGCCTACCGGCCGGTCTGGACGACGCGGAGTGGCAAGCCACTGCTTTTCGAGGCCTATTTCCGCTATGACGAGGTCACCGCCCGCAGCGGACAGCTCTGGCGCGGGTTCGCCGGCATCACTCTGAGTAGCATTCTGCTGCTGGTCGTCCTGCTGGTGCCGGTCCTCTGGCGGCTGCTCGACCGGCTCAGGCGGTTCCAGGATCAACGCGAGGCGCTGCTGGTCCGGGCGGTCGAGGCATCCAACGAAGAGCGGCGGCGGATAGCGGGCACCCTCCACGACGGCGTGGTCCAGGACCTGGTGGCGACGTCGCTGGTGGTCGCCGGCAGCGCCGAGCGAGCCGCCGTCCGGCACGAAGACATGCTCGCCGACGAGTTGCGTAGCGCCGCCGGCACCGTCCGGTCCGCCATCGGCGGCCTCCGGTCGCTGCTGGTCGACATCTATCCACAGAGCCTCTCGACGGCCGGCCTCGGAGCGGCGCTGGAGGACCTGGTCGCCGGTCTGCGGTCCAGAGGCATTGCAGTCTGCCTCGAGGACAACCTCGGTGGCACCCTGGAGCCGGACGTCGAGCGACTGCTGTTCCGCGTCGCCAACGAGTGCCTGCGCAACATCGTCCGGCATTCCGGCGCGTTGCATGCCACGGTGCGGCTGGAGCGGATGCAAGGTAGCGCAGTGCTGGAAATCTCTGATGACGGCGTCGGTTTCGATCCGCAGAGTGCGCTCGCCGAACCTGCCGAAGGTCATTTCGGCCTGCGGGTGCTGGGCGACGTGGCCAATGATGCGGGGGCCGAGTTGCGGCTTGCCACTGCGCCGGGTGCAGGTACCCGGTGGCGCCTGCAGGTTCCGACCTCGTGACAACCGTTGTGCTGGTGGACGACCACGCGCTGGTGCGGGCCGGATTGGGAGCGCTCGTCGACTCCGCCGACGGCCTCGACGTGGTGGGCCAGGCGGCCGACGGAGAAGAGGCCATAGCCATGGTTACCGGGTTGACCCCCGACGTCGTCCTGATGGACCTGTCGATGCCGGTGATGGACGGCGTCGAGGCTACGCGCCGGATACTTCAGGTCAGGCCCGAAACCCACGTCGTGGTGTTGACCTCCTTTCACGACCGGGATCGGGTCACCGAAGCGCTGGCTGCCGGAGCGACGGGTTACCTGTTGAAGGACAGCGACCCCAACGATCTGATCGCCGCTATCCGGGCCGCCGCCCTCGGTCATGCGCCGCTCGATCCGCGGGTCACCAGGGCGCTGCTGCCCTCCGCCACCCCGCGGGTCAGCGACTCCCTCTCCGGCCGTGAATTGCAGGTTCTGCGTCTGGTGATCAAGGGCCTTTCCAACCGGCAGATCGGCCGGGCGCTGGGAATCAGCGAACGGACCGTCAAAGTTCACGTCGGCCACCTGTTCCGCCGGATCGGGGTCGCCGACCGGACCAGCGCGGCCATGTGGGGCCGGGACAATTTGCCGGCCGAATTGAGCGACCAGCAGTGATCCTGAGGTAAGGCCGAACCTCGAGCTCAGCCGGAAACCTCGTCGAGCAGAAATAGGAGTTTCGCGCGGTCGAATGGGCGGTCGACGAATTCGGCAAAGCGTTCCTCATTGTGCCTGCGGGAAACGGGGGATGGGTCGGCCAGCCAACGGCGGCAGGAGATCTCGAGGATGTGCCCGAGTTGGGCGATGGCCATCGAAAAAGAGCCGGGGCCGGTGATTCGGCCCGGTCCGCCGTGATTCCGGTAGGCGTCGTTCAACGCCCTGGCTCTGGTCGGGTCGTCACCGGCGAACTCGAGCAACAGGCAGCCGAGTTCGTCGCCCGGATCGGCCAGACCGCAGTCCTCCCAATCGATGACGCACGCAGCACCGTCCACTCTCGAACGCAGGTTGTCGGCCCACAGGTCGCGGTGGCAGGCGATCAGATGGCCGGATGGGCGGACCCAGGTGTCCATCGCCATCAGTTCTTCGAGCATTTCGGCGAACGCTCCCGCGAATGGCGCCCCCGAGTCACCGAGGGCCCGATCCAGTTCACGCCAGTTGGCCTCACCGACCGGTTCGGAATACCAGGGGTCGGTGGTCATCGGACCGTCGAATTCGACGCGGTGAATGGCCGCGAGAATGCTGCCGACCGCCACCGGATCGAGCAGGATGTCGGGTGGCCGGAGATCGACCCACTTATGGACGCGAATTCTTCGGCCTCCGATATCCGCGATCAGCGCACCGCCGGCGCAACGGATCACCTCAGGGCTGGGAACTCCGTTCAGGCAGGCTGCTTCGTTGAACCGGGCACCGACCTCTATCTCCGTGTCGGTGCGCTGACCGGTCATCTCCTTGACCGCGTACACACCGGCGCCGGTCGCCAACCGGTAGATGTCGCCCTGTTCCCCGGCCGCAACCGGTCCGGTGAATGCCGTCGGGTCGCCAAGCCCGAAGCTGCCCGCAACCAGGGCGGCCGCGGCCTCATCGATCACGGCGGTACCGCAATCAGGACACCGCTGCCTTCGCGGCGATCCTGGCTCGCACCTCGGGCCGGCGCAGCGGCGGTACCGTGGGCGGCGGTTGCTTTCGGGGCGGGAGGTTGGCGAGCAGTCGGGCGGTGATCGCCGTGATCTCGGCGACCGCGTGCTCGAACGGCTCCCGGGTGCTGTCCGAAAGCTTCTGCAGCCCGGTCACTTTCCGGACGTACTGCCGGGCAGCGGCTTCGACTTCCTCGTCGGTGACCGCCGGCTGCAGCCCGCGAAGTTCGGTGATGTTTCGGCACATATCGCAGATCGTAGTGCGGGAGGTGTCGGCCGGTCTTCCGCTGTCGGCGAACGGCTCGTTCGGGTCGCGCGGCGCGGGGCTAGCGTGAGTCGACATCCGGACGGGTACCCCGCTGGCACGAAGGACACCACATGCGACTGGGACTGCAGGTCAACGAATTCAACTGGCCAGGCGCGCCGCAGGACACCGGGAAGACGTTCCGGCGAATTGCCGTCGACGCGGAGCAGGCCGGAATGGCCAGCCTGTGGGTGATGGATCACTTCTTCCAGATCTCCTTCGGTGGCCCGCCGGAGAACGACATGCTCGAGGGGTGGTCGGCGTTGGCCTTCGCGGCCGGCGCTACGGAGCGCATCAAGCTCGGGACCCTGGTGACGGGGGTGACCTATCGGCACCCGGGTGTCCTGCTCAAGACGGCGACCACGCTCGACGTGCTGTCCGGCGGACGGTCCTATCTGGGTCTCGGCGCGGCTTGGTTCCAGGAGGAGCACGAAGGCCTGGGCGTGCCCTACCCGGCGTTGAAGGAACGATTCGAACGGCTGGAAGAGGTGCTGCAGCTGGCGCACCAGATGTGGCGTGACGACGACTCGGCATTCGAGGGTGTGCACTATTCCTTGGCCCGGCCGCTCAATCACCCGCAACCGGTGAGTAGGCCACATCCGCCGATCCTGATTGGCGGGACGGGTGAGAAGAAGACGCTGCGGATGGTGGCCCAATACGCCGACGCCTGCAACATCTTCGAAATGCCCATTCCCGTCATCACCGCCAAACTCGAAGTACTGCAACAACATTGTGTGGACCTCGGTCGCGATTATGCAGACATCGAAAAGACCACCTTGGGCCCCGCCCGCATCTCCCGGTCCGGCGCGGACGGGGCGCAGAGCCTCGAACAGGCCATCGACCGGTTCTCTGCGCTGGCCGAGATCGGCGTCGACCAGGCGATCATCGGCTTGGCGGAGCCCTACCGGCCGGAGGCTTTTGACGTCATCGCCGAACTCACCGAAGCCCTGGCGAAGGTAACCCCGGCCGGAAGGTGACCCGCGCCGGCAGTCGACCCCGACCCGGCGGGCGACCCGACCCGGCAGTCGACCCGATCCGGCGGCGTGCCGCGGTCCCGGATCGGACGTCGGCGTGGGACGGTGCCGGGATGCCTACTGGTCGTCGCGGCAGGGCTCGTCAAGCCGCAGCGTTGGGTTTCCTGGCGTTGTTCGTCGCCACCGCTATCGGTTGCTCGGCTTCCATACCGGGCGTGCCGGCGGGAGTAGTGCTGCCGGCCACGGGGTCCGCAGCATCTCCGGCACTGGTCAGCGCCTCCGCGGCGGCTGTTCCACCGCCGGTGAAGGCTCCAGCCGGGACGAGCACGTCCGACGTCCCGATGCCGATGTCGGCGGTAGCGGACGCGAGAACCCGGGCGGCGCGGGCCACGACGACGCCGTCGGTGCCCGGGACGTTCACCATGTCGTTCGCCGGTGACGTCCATTTCTCCGAACGGGTCCGGACCCGGTTGGATGCCGATCCGGCAACGGCTTTCGGCGTCGCGGCGCCGGCGTTGTCCGCCGCCGACCTGACGATGGTGAATCTGGAGACGGCGATCACCGACGGCGGCGAACGGCAGGACAAGTCGTTCACCTTCCGGGCGCCCGCGGTGTCGTTGACGGCGCTGCGCAGAGCCGGCGTCGATATTGCGACCATGGCCAACAATCACGGCGCCGACTATGGCGCGACGGGCTTGCGGGACAGCCTGGCGGCCGTGACGGCGGCGAAATTCCCGGTGATCGGGCTCGGAGCCGACGCCGCCCACGCTTATGCCCCGTATCTGGTGACCGTGAACAAAGTGCCGATCGCAATTCTGGCGGGTAGCCAGGTGCATGACGAAACGTTGCAGAACTGGACCGCCGGTCCGTCGTCGCCGGGTATTGCCGCCGCGAATTCACCCCGGTTGCTGGCGGCCGTGAGCGCGGCCAGGGCCGCAGGCCGGGTGGTCATCGTCTATCTGCACTGGGGCACCGAGTACACCACCTGCCCCAACGGCGAACAACGGAGCCTGGCCGATGCCCTGGCCGCCGCCGGGGCGAGCGCGGTGATCGGCACCCACGCCCACGTGCTGCAGGGCGCCGGCTGGCGCAGGGACGGAACCTATGTGGCCTACGGCTTGTCGAACTACCTGTGGTGGCGATCTTTCGGCAACGAACAGGACGACAACGGCGTCCTCACCCTCACTTTCACCGGCCCGAAGGTCGTCGCAGCCAAATTCGCCCCGGCGCACCTGGATTCCACCGGTGTCCCGGTCCCGGCCACCGGAAGCACTCTCGCCCGGATCAACGCCGAGTGGGAGCGGGACCGTGCCTGTACCGACCTGAGTACCCGGCCCTGAAGGACCATTCGGGGATGCGACAGCATCAGATGCGTGCGTACGACGTTGAGCATCGACGATGATGTGCTGTTCGCTGTCAAGGAACGAGCCAGGCGCGAGAACAAGTCTGCCGGCAAGGTTCTTTCCGACCTCGCCCGTGAGGCGCTGACCGGCGCATATCGGGCCCGGCCGGAAGGACCGGGTGGCGGCCTGCATGGGCTCGAACCGCTCCCGCACCGTGGTCCGGCAATCTCGAACGCCTTGATCGACAGGCTCCGCGAAGACGAACCCGGGTGACCCGGGCGCTGCTCGAGATCAACGTGCTGCTTGCCCTGCTCGACAGCGACCACGTCGATCACGAACAGGCCCGCGGATGGCTTGAAGACGGGATCCAGGACGGCTGGGCGACGTGCCCGATCACCGAGAACGAGTTTGTCCGCATCATCAGCCAGCCGCGGTAGCCAAGTCCGGTCTCGCCGGCGGAGGCGGTCGCGCTCCTGCGTACCGCCTGTCAGAACGGGTCCCATGAGTTCTGGAGCGCCGGCATCAGCCTGCTGGACCCACAGATGGTCGATCGAACGCGGCTGAACGGTCCGCGCCAGGTGACCGACGCCTACCTCCTGGCACTCGCCACCCATCACGATGGCCAATTCGTCAGCTTCGATCGATCGGTGCCGCTGTCCGCCGTGCCGGGTGCCCGACCGGAAAACCTGACGATCCTGAAGGAAATTCCGCTCGGCGGACGCCTGTGCCCAGCTCCGGAACTGGTCCGGGCCGGACCTGACCTGACCTAGGCTCGGGTCATGGAATTCCGCTACCTCGGCCGGTCCGGCCTCAAGATTTCCGAGATCACCTACGGCAACTGGCTGACGCACGGCTCGCAGGTCGAGAACGACGTGGCCACCCGGTGCGTCCGGGCCGCGCTGGACGCCGGTATCACGAGTTTCGACACCGCGGACGCCTACGCCAACGGCAAAGCTGAATCGGTACTGGGCGAGGCGCTTTCCGGGGAACGGCGGGAATCGCTGGAGATTTTCACCAAGGTCTACTGGCCGACCGGGCCGGGAGGTCACAACGACACCGGTCTTTCCCGCAAACACATCTTCGAATCCATCAACGCCTCTTTGGGGCGGTTGCGGACCGACTACGTCGACCTTTACCAGGCACATCGTTTCGACAGCGAAACACCCATCGAGGAGAGCATGCAGGCCTTCGCCGACGTCGTCCGCCAGGGCAAGGCGCTGTACGTCGGGGTCAGCGAGTGGACCGCCGAGCAAATCACCGAGGGCAAGATCATCGCCGATTCGCTGGGCTTCCAGATGGTCTCGAACCAGCCGCAGTACTCGATGCTGTGGCGGGTGATCGAGGGTGAGGTCGTTCCGGCCGCCCGAGCCGCGGGGATGAGCCAGATCGTGTTCTCGCCGATCGCGCAGGGTGCGCTGACCGGCAAGTACCTTCCCGGCCAGCCGCCGCCGGCCGGATCGAGAGCCACCGACGAGAAGGGCGGCGCCCAGTTCGTCCAGCGGTTCCTGACCGATGACGTGCTGACCCGGGTCGCGAAGCTGGCCCCGATCGCGCAGGAGGTCGGCCTGACCCAGGCCGCGCTGGCGGTCGCCTGGGTGCTGCAGAACGACAATGTCGCGGCCGCCATCGTCGGGGCGTCGCGGCCCGAACGGGTGGCCGCCACCGCCACGGCT
>JBBRDH010000014.1:0-54390 GCA_038204125.1 Mycobacteriales bacterium | reverse complement strand
CCACCTTGGCCAACAACTGCCACAGCGCAGTCATATACCCGTCCGGCCTCTGCCGTCACGGGTCACCCTGCCCGACCGGAGCCCCCACGGAGCAAGCCGGACCCGGCACGCCTCGTCGGGCTGGGGCGAAGCCCCGTTAGTTCTCTGTTTTGATACTAACAGCCACTACCGTACCTTCCAGGACCGACTGGCACCGTCTGACCTGCAAATTTGCGCCAGGAGCAGCGCCAGACCTCGTCGTTCCGTGTGCAGTGCCGCTCCAGAGCGTCACCTGACCGGCCTTCGAGCTACGCGCGATGACTCCGGCGATTCCGCGGCCTCTGCCTTTCTCCCCGGTACCGGATACACCCATGGTCGCAGCCATCGAGAGCGCTCTGATGTCCGATGGCACCTGGTGATGCAACTCCAAGGATGCGCGGATTCCGATGCCCGCATCCGCCACAGCAAACTGCACAGAGTGTTGCTCCGGGTAGTACTGCATCGCGATGTAGCCGTGCGAGGCTCGGCTATGTTCCGGCACGTTCGCCCCAATTTCGGCGATCGACTGATACAGCGCAACGGCAAAGTCGGTACCGACATGCGTCCGGAGTTTGCCAAAGAGATCGTCGGCTAACTTGTCCCACTCGAACCCGTCAGCCCGGAACCTCCGCAACTCCAGCAGGTTGTCACCCGTATCCCAACGCCTGGCTGGGGTGAGGTCTGACGGGACCCCCAGCTCACCCATGATGTTCTCCATACCCATCCGGTGCATGTAGCGCGACGCACCCGAATCGGGGTCCGGTCCTTGAAAGTCGACGAATCTGCCTTGACTGCGTGCACGCTCGGCGACGGCAGCGATGGTTACGAGTCCCGCCGGCTCAACGAAGGCAAGCTGTCGAAGGTGGATTCGGCAGGTTCGCTCCTGCGGAGCGGTCACAACATGGGCGTGGGCATTGCCCGCCCGCATCGCGGTGTCGTTGTTCCCCACCACGATATGCACCAGCTCATTGTGACCGTCTCTGCGTGGGCCGATCGCCAGTCAGCACGTCGTGTTGCATGGGCAGACCGAGTCTCAGTGGTTCATAGGCTGGCCCAGGACCCGACACCTGGAGCTGCGTCAACCTTTAGCATTCACAGCGGTATCCCGGCGACCGCAACCGCGATGACCGCGCCGGCGCTCATCGCTGGCGCGAGGGCGGTGAGCGCATGGGGCAGTCCCCGTCGTGCTCGGTGCAGCATCGCCCCACCCACCACGACGACCATCAGGATCTGTCCAAACGCGACGCCGGCAGCCCACGGCAAGATTCCGAGGTTCGCCATCCACGCTCCGATGGCCACGGCGAGCTTCACATCGCCCAAGCCTTGATCGCCGATCAACGCCGACAACAACGCGAACAGCCCGGAGACAGCAGCTCCGACGAGTGGCCCGAGGAATGCCCATAGGCCGTGGTGGCCGGGAAGCCACGGCAAGCCGAGGATTCCACCGGCGATCAGCGGATAGGTGATGGCATCGGGGATCCGTTGTTCGGCGACATCAACGACTGTTGCAGTGAGGATCGCAGCGGCGAACACCGCGTAGACGGCGACCGCGGTCCCGCCACCAGGCAGCGCGGCCACCGCTGCACCAGCCACCGCCGCCGCGGCGCCGACCACCCAGAAAACCTGGCTCGGTGGGCGAACACGGGTGGTCTTCTGCAGACGTCCGGCCGCAGCTACGACGGCCGGGCTCGCCGCAGCGCCGCCCCCGGCACCAAGCAGCAGCTGCAGCATCTGTTCGAACTCCTCCTCCCAATCGTTTTCTGTCCAACCCCATGGTCTGCCCGCCGGCGGAGTGTGGTCGCGGGGTCAGGCGCCGCGCAGGCCCTGCGGGAAGATTTCGTTGACCACGACGAACGTTTCGTGGTTTTCCAGGTCTTCGGGCAGTTCGACGCCGTTGTTCCGCAGGATTTCCAGTACCCAGCCGCGGGCGGCGGCTTCATCGCCGGCGCGGTGCGCTATCCGCGCCTTGTCCCGCATCGGCAGGTCTTCCCGCGGCCCGACCTCGTAGCCGGCGTCCGCAGCCGTGTGGGCCAGATCCAGGTCGCCATCGGCGATGGCCAGCTCCACCAACTGGTGCGCAGCGCCAAGCACGGTGAATGCGGCTTGGCTGACGCTGGCCGGGTCGCTTTCGGTGAGCCACGCGTAGGCGTCTTTCGATGCCTCCGCCAGCACCGGCCCGCGGACCAGCTTTAATGCTGCCGTCAGGTCGACAGCCGCGCCGGCCCTGTCGCCGACACCCAGCTTCGCCGTGGCTCGCTTCCGGAGCCGCTTAAACAACTCCAAATCCAATAGCCGCACCAGCCGGTACGGCTTGTTCCGGGCGTCTGGCAGGTACTTGCGGCCTTCTTCGTCGACGCCGAGCCAGCTGCGGCACCGCGATACATCCGAACGGCGGGTCTCGGGTGACGGCTGTGACTTCTCGTTCCACAGATCGGTCGCGAACTTTCCGCCGGACACTTCTTTGTGCAGGGCCAGGTAGATCACCATCTCGGTGAACCTGGACAACCGGGCGGAGGGGGCGACGCCGTTGCTCACGACCATCGGTGCTCCCAGGACCCCGATTTTCGGGCGGCGTACGACTTCGGAATTCCACTCGGCCAGGTCCTCGTCCAGATCCGGATCCGTGGCCAGCGCGGCGGCCAGTGCCGCCCGGGCGGTCTCTGCCGCTGGCGATCGGATCGGCAGCACCTGCGCGTGGCGGTTCTGTCCAACGTCGGGGGCGCCGGCGGACTCCTCCCACTGATCCTGTGCGTCATCGACCGGCTCCCGGTGGGTTGCCGGTTCCGCCAGGTCGGCGGCGACGAGGTCTCCGACGACGTCCATGTTGACGGCCCACGGCTCGTTTTCCTTGGCCGGCCCGGGTCGTTCGAACTTGTCGGTGGACACGAACAGCTCCAGGAGCCGGTCCAGGTCGGCGCGCGGTGTGCCCGCGGCTTGTATCTGCAGGTTGTCGCTGAGAACCGCCGGGAGCGAGAGTTTTCCGTCCGAGTCGATAGTGATCACGGCGCCGCCGGCGCCGGTTAGGTCCCCGCCGCGGGCGACGACCGCTACGGTCGAGCGGCCCGAACCGGCGATGGTCTGCAGGATGGTCTGCAGCTCGGTCAGGTCCTCATCGGGGGATGCGTCGATCAGCAGAACCTGCGGGGTCCAGATGTCCTCATCGGTGCGGTCCCTGATCCGGCTGGCCAGCACTGTGGTGTCCAGTTCCTGCTGGGATTCTCCCGCCTCGCTGATCCGCCCCCGCAGGGCGGCGGTGATCCCGGCGATGGTCGGCATGTGTCGGACCCGGTCGGGGTTGAGGATGACCAGATCTGCGCCCCACCCGACCATCGTCACTTCCAGGTGATCGGACCACAGGTTGTGCGCGAACTCCACGGCCAGGTGGTTAAGCAGTTCTGTGGTGCGCTGCGGGTCGCCGGTGATGGTGACGGCGCCGAGCCGTTCGAGGTCCACCAGCAGGATCTCGCCCTCTTGGTCGCCGAGGCTGGCCAGCGTCGGGAACGGCGCGGCGGGATCTGTCCAACCGATGATGTCGGGGAGCTCGGATCCGGTGGGCAGGATCCAGCTGTCGGCTTCGGCGATGAACGGCAGTGGCGCGGGCACGGGGGTAGCCAGTTGCAGTTGCAGCTCGTCGGTGGATAGCCACACGCAGGTGACGTCGGGGAGTTGTTCAGCAGGCCGGCTGGCCGACAGTGATGCCGCGGAACGCAGGGCGCGGTCCATCCAACCGACATCGACGGTGCCGGCCCGTTCACGCATCCGCCGTTCCATCCGTGCTGCAGGTAGCGGCAGCGCGACGGGGATCTCGCCGAGTGGGCGGCGTAGACCGCGGCGGCGGCGGGTGGCCAGCAGGCCGGCCCAGACCGCGCCGGCCAGGACGGCGCCCATTCCGAGGCCGATCGTGGTGGACAGATCCGACCCGGTGTCGGCCGCCGGTGCCGCGGTGGCAGTCTGCGGCGTGATCCGAGCTGCCGCGGTGGTCGGCTGTGCAGCTGGCGCGACTGCCCGAGCGGGAACCGGGGCGGGAGCTGCGGCGGCGGCTGTCGGTGCCCCCACTGTGGTCGGGGCGGCAGCTGGCGAGGTGGATGAGATTCGGGTCAGGATTTTCGGAGCAACCGGCAACGGGTGCGTGACCGGCGCCGGCGGCGCGACATGTCTGCCCTGCGGCGCGGTGTGGGTCGGAGGCGCAGGTGCTGCGTGGGTGGCCGCGGCCGAATGGTGTTGGACAGGAATCGGTGTGGTGATCGGAGCCGACGGATGTACCACCGGGGCGGCCGCGTCGGCTTGAGCGATGACATGGGCGGGAATTTCGATGGTTTGCCCGACCTCGAGGTAGTTGGGGTCGGCCAGGTGGTTCACCTTGGCCAGCGTGGGCCAGGCGTTGCCGTCGCCGAGCTGCTCCTGCGCGATGCCGCTCAACGTGTCGCCAGGCTGCACCTTCTCCGGGTGCGCGGCCACCGTCGCCGCGACCGCCACCTTCGGAACCGCTGGAGCGGCAGCAGCCTGCGTCGGCAGGGTGGCTGCTGCGGGGAGCACCAGGTGCCAGCCGACCTCCAGTGGCGTCGACGCCGACAGCAGCGTCTTCCCATCCGCCTGCGGGAGACCGACGTTCAGGTCGGCGATCTGCTGAAACTTCTCACCCGCGCCGAGGGTCTTCTCCGAGATCGACCAGAGCGTGTCGTAGCGGGCAACCACCCACACCGCGCCGACCTTCGCCGGAGCGGTTGCGGCGACTCGGGTGTGGCGCGAGGCGGCCGATTGGGTACTGGCGGCTGTGGGTGTGTTTTTGGCCGGGGTCACACGGGTGGCCTGGCCCATCACCTGCGTCACGACGGCCTTTTGCGCCAGTGCCTGATGCAGGTCCATCGGCGGCGGCGAGGCAGAGGCCATCGACGAGCCGCCGATCATGATCGTGCCGGCCAGGATCGTACCGATCAGGGCGGACGCCGCGGACTGCGGAACTTTCAGGCCGGGGATCCGCCAGGTCCGGCGCCGTCCGGCGAGGCGGGCCATCACCTCCACGATGACGCAGATGGTGAAGACCAGCCACGCGATGGTGCCGACGATGACCAGCAGCCCGAGGAACGTCGACCCGGTGTCCTTGTCCCACAGTGCCGACCAGATCGCCGCGCCGCTGGGGATCCCGTCGGGGAGAAACTGCCGACCCAGCACCCACAAGGCAACGGGCGCGCCGATCACGGCGGCCACCAGCACCACCAGAGCGATCAGCGACCGCAGGATGCGTCCGATCATGACGTGTCTTCCTCTCATTGCCCGTAGCTGAAAACGAAGTTGGCGGTGCCCCGCCCGGTCACGGTCGTGGAATCAATCCCGATGGCCGAGAGCATCTTCGTCGGCTGGGTGATGGTCACAGTCACGACAACCTGTTGCTTACCAACGACACTGGTGAAATCCGAGACGCCTTCGCCGCGGAGATAGGCACCGACGGCCGCATCGACCGCCCGCGCGTCGACACCCTCCGGGGTCGCGGCCTGCAACCCGGCTCGGGCTGCCTCCGAGGCCAGCCGGTTGGCCCGATCCAACGCTTTCGCTTTCGCGGAACCGTCGATGACCAAGCCGAGCACCATGATCAGCGCGATGATGAAGATCGCCATCATCAGCGATATCCCGCCGCCGGAACCGGAATCGGCCCGCCGTGCGCGCAACCGCTCCCATCGTGCCTGCACACCCCTGCGCTTGTTCAAGTGCCGATCCTTTTCAGGTCCACCGGCGAGGACGCCGTCGAGGTGATCGTCTTGTCCCCGGGCCACCCGGGAATGGACAGATCCGACCACCGCACCGTGCACGTGACCGACACCTGCACAGCCGCCCCGGAACCCGGAGCGGCGGAGAACGCCGAGGTGTCCACCACCACCGACACGCTCTGACAGGTCACCCCGGCCCCGCTCAACGACGCCGCGGCGGCGGTCTGCGCCGCCGGCTGAGCCGCCGCAGCGGTCGACTGCAACGAAGCCGCCCGCGCCGCGGCACCGGCAGCCTGATCAATCTTGGAGGTGCCGAGCTGATATCGGCCGACCGCAACCATCACCGCCAGCAAGATCAGTACGGCCGGAACAAGGATCAACAACTCCAACGCCTGGCCACCAGCGCCACGTTCACCGCCGACCGCGCGCAACCTGACCCATCGGTGGTTCATGGTGCGACCTCGACGACCAACTCAGCCTGCTGGGTGACCCGGCCAGGTAGCGCCGCCGTGCGGCCCGACACGATGACCACCACCGAGCTTCCGGCCATCGCCACCGATACCGACGTGTCGGTCAACGTACCGGCGGCGTCGTGATCCAGGAAGTCCTGCGCCGCTTGCCGACCGCGGTCCAGCGACACCGGCAGTACCGCGGCCGCCCGGGCACCGGCGTTGGCTGCGTCCAACGCCAGATTCGACCCGTACATCCGGAAGCCGATGTAGATGCCGCCGAAGACGATCACGAAGATGGCCGGCACGAGGATCAGCAGGGTCAGCGACGCACCGCCGCCGGATCCCCGCTCCCCGCCGCGCCGACCTTCCCGCAGCTTCGCCGTCATCATCATCTGTCGGCTCCTGGTCACGGATTGACCGAGGACTCCTTGCTGGTGATCTTGACGACGATGAACGCACCGAGTCCGAGCGCAGCCACCACACCCAAGGCCAGCAGCACCAACGATTCCAGCGACGGGCCGCCGCCGGATCCCCGCTCGCCGTTGGTCTGCATGGCGAGCATTCGCTTGCGCACCACCGCCTCCGCCATCATGTAGAGGTCCCAGTAGGCCTGCATCATGGTCCATCCCCTTTCCTTGGTCACCACTTACGCCCCGGAGATCGAAGTGATCAGCGGGTACATCATGAAGGCGACACCAGTCGCCACGAGTAGCGCTTTCGGCACACCCAGTCGCACCGAATTGGCGGCCGCATTGGCCTCCGCGTCGGTCTGCATCTGATTTCGCAACGCATTGGCCCGGGCCAGCAGTGTGGTGAACACCCCGGCTCCTTCCAGACCTGCGGTGGCGGCGATGTCGGCGACGTCGCCGAGCTCCCCGATGCCCAGTTCGTCACCCAGACGACGCAACCCGCCCTGCGGAGAACCACCGGCGCGGACGGACGCCGCCAACCGGGCATCGATCCGCCGAAACGTCCACGCGTCGGAATCGGTCGCGGCCTGCTGCAACGCGCCGACCATGCCATCACCGGAGGCCTTGTACAACGCCAGCAACGTCAGATACGAGACGAGCGCTTCCCGCATCTCCAGCCGACGGGCCGCGGCCTGACCTTTCACCCACAGGCCCACCGCGTACCACACAAACAGTCCAAGTAGCAGCGACATCCCCTGCGGCACCGAGTACCACAGCGGCGCACCGGCAAGCGCCAGCATCCCCCACATCGCGGGGCCCACCAGCACCGCAAGGCCGGTGAGCGCGACCCGCGCGAGTAAGAACCGGCCCCGGGTCCACTCGATCAACGCCAGATCCGCATCCGGGGTGGTCAGCCGCCACGAATTCAACTTGACCTCGGCCTTGCCCGCCCACTTGGTGGCCCACCCGGCAGCGGCCGCGCTGGTCGTCGATTCCTGCTCGAGCACCGACATGTGAGTGATCGATCTGTCCAACCCGACCGCGTCGGTGAGCGACACCCGCTCGGTCACCAGCGATGCGACCAGCAAGTAGACGCCCAGGCCCACAAGGGCGCCGGCGACGAGGGTCCCGATCAACAGGGGATTCACGTGCCGTCACCTTTTCGTTCGGTCAGGATCCGCGGTGGCTGCCCGCCGATCGACAACCGGCGCATCATGCCCAACGCCAGCAGCACCACGCCGCCCAGGACGGCCAGCACCACCTGGCCTTCGGGAGTTGAGTACATCCGCGGGTAGTTGGTGAACGCCACCAACGCTCCGACCCCGATGGCCAGGAACAAGACAATTGTCTGCGTTTCCTTCCGCGGACCGGAGCGGCCTTTCTCGATGTTGCGGCGGGCCTTCACATCGGCGGCGACCGCCTCGGCGAGGGTCTGCAGGACCTGCGGAACCCGTTCCCCGCCGCGGGCGTTGACGGCCCGCTTCAACGCCAGGACGACGATGTCGCCCAGGGCGTCGTCGATCTCGTCGGCGAACGTCTTCAGAACGTCGTTTCTGTCCAACCGGGGGGTGGCCAGGCCCATCGCCAACTTCGTCACCTGTGCCCGGATCGCCGGCGGCGCGTGTTCCGCGGATTTCACGATCGTCTGCACCGGCATCGACCCGGCCGACATCGAATCCGACAGGTACCGCACCCATTGCTCCAGCGCTTCGAGCCGCCGGATCCGGTCTGCAGCGATTTTGGCGCCGCCGAAGAAGAACGGCACCGTCATCACCAACACCCCAAACAGCAGGCCGCCGATCGGCCACCCCGTCCCCAGCCACACCAACGCGCCACCGAAAAGCGCTACCGCCCAACGGACTGCCCGGTGCCGCGCCATCGTCAACGCGCCGGCGGTGCGAACCCTGGTCGCTCTGGACCGAAACGGGCCCTCACCCGCTGCGCGCCCGTACACCGCGAACCCGGCGCCCCATAGTCCGGCAATCAGAACTGCGACGGAGGCGACCACCAGGGTGCTGTAGATGCTCACCGGCCCTCACCGCTGTCGGGGTCGACCGGCGAGTCCAACCACGACCGCAGCGGGAACAGGCTGTCCCAGGCGCCGTGTTCGGGTTGTAGCCACGCCAGGTCCAGGCCGGCGCGGCGCGCCCACAACCCGTCGTCGGCCAGGCCCGCCCCCACCGGGTACCCACGGGGGTCCTGCGCCCGCTGATCCAGATCCTCCAGCGGCTTGAAAATCTCGGTCACCGTCGGCAATCCGCTGTCGCTGGACACCGGCCCGACTTCCAAAATTTCTGTGACGTAACGGATCTCCGTCGGCTCGCCCGTAGTCCGGTCCACGCCGGCCTCCCGGTCGATGAACACCACCAGGTCCAGGGCGGTCGCGATCTGCCGCATCGCCGCATCATGCGTCAACGACGGGGCATACTCTATGAGCAGCGAGGCCATCGACTCGAACGTCTCCCGCGCCGAGTCAGCATGAAATGTCGCCATACTGCCCCGGTAGCCACGCGACATTGCTCGCAAAACGGACACAATCTCCTCGGAACGGCACTCCCCGACCACGACGCGATCCAGCGAATGCCGCAGAGTCCAGGGGAAGACATCACCCAAGGTGATCTGGCCGGCCAGCTTCCCGGAGGCGTCCTTTTCACCCGAGCCGACCCGCTCCTCCACGGCGATCAGCAGCGGGAACCGTTCGGGCATCGTGTGCAACAGCAACTCGAATTCTGTTTCGAGGGTCGCCCACCTCTCAGTAGGCGAGATGCACTGGCACAGGGCACGGAGCATCGTAGTTTTTCCCGCTGACTGCGGACCGACGATCAGAATCGACCGGTGCCCGGTCACCGCGGCCTGCAGCAGGGCCATCATCGCCCTGGACAAGGTGCCCCAGCGGACCAAGTGCTCCAGTTGGACGGAAACGAACCGGTGCCGCCTGATCGTGATGACCGGATGCGGTGTCACCCCGAAGATGAACGCCAGCCGCGCATCATGATTGGGCAGGTTCATGTTCAAAAAGGGTCGGGCCGTGGTGATGTCCCGCTCGTTCATGCCCTGATGAGTCGCGATCGCCATCGCCTGGTTGATCAGGTCCTCGTCCGACTCGGCGATCGGCGGCCACGTTTCCTTCCGGCCGCCGAAGAACTTCGCGATGACCGGCTGCGACCCGCAGATGTACAGGTCCTCCACCTCCGGGTTGTCCAACAGCGCATCGACACGGCCCATGCCAAACATCCGCGCGATAACAGCATCGCGGACGGCAATCTCATCCTGCGCGGACATCACCCCCATCCCCGCCGACACCGAGGACATCGTGTAGATCTCCAGCTCCCGCATGATCAGGTTGCTGGCCATCTGCCGCGTCGCCTCAGGAGGCAACGACCCGTTGGTCCGCTCGTACTCCTCGAGCTGACGGTTCACCGCCTCACGGATCTGTCCAACCAGCGCGTAGTCGACGTCGCCGGCCGGCTGGACAGGCTCGCCGGGCTCGCCGGGCTCGCCGAACCCGTGGTGATCCTGGATTTCAGTCATTCGAATCTCCCCTGGTGCTGCGCCGGATGCTCAGAACCGCTGAGCTTCGGAGGCTTCGCAATCGGCGCGACCGGCGCCGGCTCGATCGTCCGACCCCGCTGCGCCGCCGGACGCCGCCGCACAGCCGGCACCGACACCGGCGCCTGGCCCGAATCAACAACCGGGACAGGCACAGGTTGTGAAAGCTCCGGCTGCGGCGCGACCGCCGACCCCCGCGGCGTGACCGGACGAGCAGGCCGCATCTCCAACACCCGGGAACCCAACTGCTGCCCCAGCTCCACCGCGCCCTTCATCAACGCCGACCGCGCGAAACGCTTCGTCTGGTCCTTCATCCCGCCCAGTACGTCCGCGCTGTCCGGGTCAAACGGCAACTCCCCGACCACCGGCGCATGCTCGGCCAGCACCTCGGCGACCTTTTTCGTCGGATAAGCCCGCGCACACCCGACAACGACCGACACCAGCCGTTCCACACCCATCCCGCCGGCGATCAAATCGCCGCGGAGCATCACGGCGGCGTTCTGCGCGGCATGAACGCCCTGCAATGTCGGCCGGACCACCAACGCGACCAGATCCGCGGCCGCCCAAATCGGCCGCGGCAACCGGGACGGATCACCAAACACCGACCCGCAGTCGGCCAAAACGTCCACTTCGCCTGCGGACCGCAACGCCCGGACCATCGCCAGCCAGTCAACCGTGCCGACCTGCCGCGGCTCCGTCAACCCAGGTAGCCACCACCGTTCACCGACACCCGGCAGCTCCACGACTTCCTGAAACAACGCCGCCAACATTGACTGCTGCGTCCGGCCACCGAGCTGCAACTGCAACCGCAGCAGCCCGGCCGCACCGATGTTCTGGCCCTGCCCGTAGCCCCACAAGATGTCCCCGCCCCGCGGATCCAACTCGGCCAACAGCGCAGCCTGTGGCCAACCCAGCGTCAACGCCAACGCCGACGTCGTCGCTCCAGTAGAGGTCTTCGGAGAGACCAACGCGATCAGCATCTCCGCGTCAGCTCCTGGGCACCAAGACGACCGCGACCCGACCCAACGCAGCGGCCGACGCGATGTCCGCAGCATCGGCCTGCGGCACCAGCACATCAACGGTCGAGGATCCCGTCGCGTCAACCGTGCCGACGGTGAACACGATGGCAGCCACTGTCTTCGGCTCCACCGTCGCCCCGGTCGCCGTCGTGGACGCACCAGCCTGCGCCGTCACCACCAGCAGCACGTGATCCCGTGCCCCCATCGGCGTGGCCGGCATCTGCCCGGCCTTGAGCAGTACCCCGACCAGCGCCTGACCGACACCAGGAACCGCAGCACTCGCAGTCACCGCATCAGCGGTCAACAGCGAGCCCGCCAACAGATCCGTCGTAGTCCGCTCACCCAGCACATCGCCCTTGTCCGCCCAGCTCACCGGATGCAACGCCGGATCCGCGACGATGCTCACCTCGGTGACATCCGAGGAGGTCAGTACCTGCCCCCACGCCACATCACGGGACAACGCAACGACCGCGACCCGCTCCGTTGACTTGTTTAAGAAGTACAACGACCCGAGTGCGCCCAGCACGATGGTCAGCACCATCAACGCCAACATCAACGGGCGGCGGGTACGACCTGGCTGCCGCAACTTCGGGACGGGCGCGATTGGCCCGATGAGCGCAGGCGCCGCGGCTCCGTTGATCTGTCCAACCGACTCGGCGGTCTGCTTGGACCTGGTCGAGGAGATCTTCACGACCTCTCCCCCTTCATCACGTTTCCGGTACAGCCGGCGACCGCCGGATGACGTTTGCCGCTGAGCATCCCTTGTCCACCCCAATCCGAGTTACCGGTAATACGGCATTGCGGCATTCTGTCCAAGCTCGTCTGGTCAGCCCGTGGGACCATTCGACCCATTCGCAACGATCACCGTGCCCCAGGCACCGACCCGCACCTGTGTCGTCGACGCTCGGGGCGGGGGTGTCACCGTGCCACCCACACCGATGTTCGACGTCCACACCACCGTCCATGTCGCAGTCGCCGTCACCGGCCACGACCCCGAACCGTTAGTCCGCGCCGCAGTCGACCGCACGTGAAACATGTAGGCGCAGCTACCTGCCGGCGGGATCACCGTGACATCCGCCGCCAAACCCGGATCTGCTCCAGCTCCCTGACACGTGAACGAGGCCGACGGAGTCGACAAATCCGCCGCCGACACCGGCTCGCCCATCGAATACAGCACCGACGTCAACGACGCCGTCGCGGTCACCGTCACCGGACCCGCCGTAGCCGTCGCAGTTTTCTGCTGCGCGTTGTTCACCCATAAGTAGGTCCAATAATTCGCGGCGATCTTCGCCGCATCCGGCCCGACACCTACGGATGGCACCGGGATATTCAGCGCGGAAATCGCCTGCTGCGCCACCACCACCGGATCCGGCACCACAGCCTGCGGGGCCGTCCCCTTCGGCGTGTACACGTACCGGACAAACGTGTACACAAGGTTCTGAGTCCCCAGGTTGATCGCATCGGGGCACGACATCACGTACAGCACACCCTTAGTCGAATCATCACTACCCCAGCGCGGATCACCCGCCGGAGGCGTCGGCACCACCGCGTCGTACTTACACGGATCCGGCGTGGTGGACCCGCCGCCAGAATCACCGCCGCTGCCACCACCGCTGCTTCCGCCCCCACCGGCTGATCCACCGGTATCCGCTTGGACGGTGCAAACGTTGTTTGCATCGCACACCAGCGTTCCACCGTCGGCAAAGGCTACGGGCGTCAAAGCGACGAGTGAGATGGCGATAACGATGGCTGTCAACCTCCCCCGAAGTTTCATTTCAGCAGGTCTTCTTCGAATCAGACTTTATTTCGCTGACCAACCAACCACCGCTCTTCGGAGCGTCTTTCAGTGCGTTCTTGTAGAGAGTCACTGTCTGCGGAAAGCGCCAATAGCTCCCGACCTGATTTGGTGCCTTGATTGACTTGCCTGCCTTGTCAAAGATCTTGACTGCCGTCGTGTCAACGCAACCAGAGATGATGATCTTCCGGGGCGCGATGGAACTCACCGTAACGTCGGCAGCGATGTGTCCAGTGCCGTGGATACCTGCGGAGGCCTCTTGCTGAATTGACGCGAGAATGCTGGCAGCGTACGGGTCACCCGAATAAGTACGGATGGCTTTTGTCCAGCTGGCGCTAGGATTTTCTCTTGCCTCGTCAGAGATGGCGAGCATCCCCCTGTAGGCAGTCACAGCGAACGCCGCGTCGGACTTTGCCGAGGATGTGATGGTCGTGGGCACAACGACATAGACCGTACCCGGGGTCGTGGAAGGAGCTTTTGAAGAGGTTAAGGGCTTCGGGGAGGAGGGTGACGATGCCGCGCTGGACGTTGCCGGGGTCGAAGTGGGAGTGCTGAGAACCGCCGTCGGCGGTGGTGCGCTGCTCATAACCGACGTACTTGGCGCGGATGCCGTGGATAGCGTGTTGCTGGTGGTGGCAGGTGCGCCCGACGAGGTCGAAGTACAACCTGAAAGTAGCAAGACGGCAGCAATCACCACAACTGGTCCGTAAATGCGCATATCGGACACTCCCCACCTTGGACCGCCTGAGTGAGATCCCACTATCTCATCGACCCCTCTCCCTATCGCGAACAGACCTCACGGACAGACGCGACCTGCCCGACCTGGCGCATAGTCGCATGATCTGTCCAACGTGTCTATGCCGTAAATACGGCAATTTAGGCGCGCCCGAAGACAGTCACGGCTGAGCCTTTCAATCGTCTGCGACGGCACGATCACCTCGATGGGTCGACCAGGTCAGCTAGGGGTTGACGGGGTACCGCGCAGCCCGTCGGAGTTGATCTCGATCATCATCGATCTCGCAACGCAGTTGCCGCCCCGCGGCGAGGTCTGGGGACCGAACTGGATCGTGGATCAAGCAGGTGTTCCTCTGTACAAGCTTGTCGACATGCTCGAAGCAGATTCGCCGACCGGAGGATATCCCGTACCTCGTGACGCTCGAGGGATGTCAGTGGCGTTGCCAGCTGGAAGGACAACATAACGCGCGCCAGTGACCTGAGCTGATCTCGCGAGACCAAGCTGCACTGTCATAGTCACAACGCCTGCTTCAATACTTACATTGAGCGGTAGTATTGCAGCATGAAACGTACCTTCGATCCGCTGGTGTTGGCAGACCTCGCCGCGGAGCAGTGGGGTCTGATCACGACGGCACAGGCGGTCAAGCTCGGTGTATCGGCTCAGCAGGTGGCGCGGATGGCATCGACCGGGATCCTGGAACGGCTTCGGCACGGTGTTTATCGTCTGGCCGGGAACCCAGCAAGTCCCCTCGATGAGATCCGAGCTGCATGGCTGGCCCTGGACCCGGCGGTCACGGCCACAGATCGTCTGACCCAGCAACAACCTGGTGTGCTCTCCCACCGCTCGGCTGCTCAGCTGCACCATCTCGGTGATCTGGACGCCGACGCCATCGAGTTCACGATCCCCAGCCGTAAACAGACGCGCAGCGACGACGTCCGCTTCCATATCGATGGCCACCTCCAACGATTCGATTGGATGCTGATTGACGGTCTACCCGTCACCACCATCGAGGTGACCGTCGGCCAGCTGGCCGCAGACCGGCTCGACGGCGGACACCTCGCCGCCGTCGTTCGGGACGCTCTGGTCACCCATCATCTGGACATAAATGCCATCACCGCGGTTCTGCGCCCCTCTGCGCATCACTACGGCGTACCCCTGGGGGCGGCCCCGCAGCTTGTCGAGCTGCTCCTGGATCAGGCCGGGATCCCGGAAACCACCCGCCGGATCGGCGCTCAGGCCGATCGCAACGACGATCTCGCTGGCCTGGCAGCCGCCCTGGGACGTCTGTCGTCCCTCGACAACCCCGTTCTGAAATCCCTCGCAGCGATGAACGCGAACCCTCCACGTCTGGACACATCGGCGGGAGCCGCGATCGCCGCAGCAGTAGCCAACCTGCCCCTGCTGGACGCGTCCGTCAGTGCAGCCTTTCTGGCCGCGACTGCGAAAGATCTGCCGAAGCTGGACCCGGCGCTCATCGCCGGCCTGCAGAACATCGGGCTCTCGGCTGCCATGAAAGACACTGTTGCGCGCCTCGGGCAGGTTATAACCCCACAAGTGACCGCCCGGCTGGCTTCACTCCTGCGAGAGGGCGATCAACTGCAGAGCGCACGGCGATCAACCACCATCATCGAAGCGCTTGCTGCGGCCGCCGTCGGTCGTCCCGCCCAGACCCAGCAAGTCAGTGCTGGCCAACTCGAGGCCACAAAGCCGGTGAACGAATGACCAATCCCCAGCGCCGGTACCCAACGGCGAAGACTTCCGTCAAGCCATCACTCAACGCATCAAGGCCCAGGCAACGCGCAACGGTCAATCTATCAACGAATTGCGCCGCGAGTTCCTCTATCAACGGTTCCTCGCCCGCGTCTTCCACCCGTCCAGTGGCGACCAATGGGTCCTCAAAGGTGGCGTCGGTCTCTTGATCCGCCTACCCATTGCGCGTTTCAGTCAGGACATCGACCTCTACAACGCATCTCACGGGCTACAAGACGCGATCGCCAACCTCCGTGCCTGCGCGGCGATCCCCGACCTGGACCCATTCAATTTCCAGATCGGGAGAGCCATACCCATGAGCGGCGCCGTCGCCGGCGCAACGATCACGGTCCAGGCCTACCTGGGTGCGACTGTCTTCGGGAATTTTACGATCGATCTGTCCACCGACCTCCAACACGTGGGCGCGGTCGACCGGATCCAGCCGGCCCACATCATCGACATTGATGACATCAGCGGGCCGCCGATGATCCAGCTGTGCGCGATGTCCGACCAAATCGCCGACAAGGTATGCGCGATGTACAGCACCTACGGAACTCAGCAGCAACCCTCGAGCCGCTACCGCGATCTGGTCGACCTGGTACTCATCGTCCAAAGCACCCACATCAACGCCGCCGACACACGTGCGGCCATGGCCCAGCAAGCCCGAGTCCGCAAGATCACGTTGCCACAAGCCATGCGATCCCCGGCGCCCAGTTGGACAAATGCCTACCGGCAGCAGTCGGCCCAGACGCCGCGGCTTCTTCAGGATCTGCACAATCTGGACGCTGCGTTGACTTTTGTCGGACGTTGCCTGGACCCGCTCTTGGCCAACACGATGGCGGCCGGCACCTGGGATCCGGTTTCTGCGTCATGGACAGCCACAGTGCTTACGAACGAAGCCTCGACTGGACTGTTGACTGCCACCCTGGATACCCGCCAAACCGTCAAAGTGGCTGCCGCGGATGAGACGAGTGTGCACGGCTCGATGAAGACAACTGATTAAGTATGAGAGGCACGACGCGCCGGCTCAGGCAGCGAGGACCTCCCTTGCTCGATATTCGGTTACCACTCGGCCGGTGACAAGGCGTCAAGTAGATGTCCGCTGGCGTGGGGCCTGCACCCTCGGCCTGGACATGGTCGCTTCTTCTCGTTTGGGGATCGGCGTACGGGACGTCCTGCAGGGCCCCTGCGTGTCGGTCGGTCGACTGGGTCCGTTTACAAGACGAGTTTCATCCTCGGGGCGGAGGTATTGATGAATCCGACCCTCTCGTAGAGGCGCTGTCCTTCCGGGGTTGCGCTCAGGTCGACCCGATCCGCCTTGATGGCCCCAGCCCAGTCGATTACGTCAAGAACGACCCTGGTCCCGTGACCACGGCCGCGGTACTGCGGCATTGTGATGACATTCGCCAGTCGAACGCTGCGTCCCTTGGGGCTGTGCGGGTTCGGGACACCGATTTCCAAGGTGCCGATCGCCGTGGCGACGATGACGCCGTTTACCTCGATCACGGGGAACCGAGCGCTGCTGGCGGCGTCGACGAGACGGTCGAACCACTCAGTGGCGTGAATCCTCCACTGCCGATCCCCCGATGAGTCGTCTTGCTCGAACAACATCGCCCACAAGCGCAGCAACTGTGTGGCGTCATCTGCGGTCGCGGTCCGCTGGTGGCTGCTGTCCATCGTCATTACACCGCCATGCTGGCACGCACACTGCTCTCAGGACCGGTGCCTTCCTGACAGACCCAGACGCCGGCCGGTCAAGCGAGCCGGATCGTCCTTTCACGGCGTCTCGTTAGCCGATCGTCAAAGGACGATCTCGTGACTTTGCTCCTCAACGGCATTGCTGTTCGTGGCACCGGTCCAGGCGGGCAGCAGGCTTATCCGGAGACGGCGGTCTTTGAGGTTGGCCCAGGCGGCGGCGCGGCAGTAGACGGGGATTTCTGTGATGGGGACAGCTCTGGTGTGCAGGGCGGGCCCGGTGATGGCGTTGCCGGTCCAGATGTCGACCCAGTCGCCGGCGGGTAGGTAGGTGGTCCATTCGTGTTGGTCGGGGGCGGTGACGGGGTTGATGAGCAGGTCGTCGCCCAGCATGTACTGGTGAGGGTGGTTCCAGATCGTGGGGTCCTCGGGGTGGTCGAAAAACAGTGCCCGCATCAACGGCTTGGCGCTCTGGATGGTTCTGCGGGCCTGGTCGGCGAGGTAGGGCACGAGCGCTTCCCGAAGTTGGCTGAACTGGCGGAAGACCGGAAGGACGCGGTCATCTCCGCTGGTGCCTTGGATGTGCCACGGTGTGCGGTCACGCAACGGGGGCCGGTGGTGGTTGAACTCGGAGTGGTACTGCATCACGGGCATGAAGGTCGCGGCTGCCGCGGCCCGCAGGTAGAGCTCTGGGTCGGGTACCGGGCCGGAGAACCCGGCGAGGTCCCAACCCCAGTAGAGGATTCCGCAGGCCGATGCGGTCAGACCGGCGGTGATCGATGCTGTGAAGGCGTCCCAGGTGGAGTTTTCGTCGCCGGCCCAGATGATGCCGTGGGCCTGGGTGCCGGTGAACCCGGCCCGGGAGAAGGTGACCGGCGGCTTGCCCGCCGACCGTAGGAGGTCACCGAACGCGCGGGCGTAGTGGACCGGGAACAGGTTGTTGCCTTTGTCGCCGCTGCGGCCGTCTGCATAGTGCAGGTCGTGGCCCCAGGCGTGTTCGCCGCCGTCGGTCTTGAAGCCGTCAACATCCAGATCGGTAATGAGGTACCGGCGTTTTTCGGTCCACCAGTCGCGGGTCCGCTGCACGGAAAGGTCCGGCATGAGTGCCTGGGGGAACCACCATCCCCGGTTGCGGTAGGGCCGCCCATCGGACTCGAGCACCGCGTGACCTTCATCGATCATCGCCTGCGCATCGGCGCGGGCCTGACCTTGCGGGTGGGGCCTCATCTTCTGCAGGGGGATCTGCCAGAGGATGACTTTGATTCCGCGGCGGTGCAGCTCGGCGATCATCCCGGCGGGGTCGGGCCACGCCCCGTGGTAGGTGAAATTTATTGCGGTGTGGGCTTTGCCGTCGGCGTTCACCTCATAGGTGGCGTCCCGGAAGATGGTGATCCCTTCTTCGTCGCTCCACGCCTCGATGACGACTGCGCCGACGGGGATGTCGTGTTCGCGGTGGCTGTCCATCCGGGCCATCACCAGGTCCTGGGTGTTCCACTCGTTGCCCGACGCCCACAGCCGAAACACCCAGTCCGGTAGCTCTTCCGGCCGACCCACCTCGGTCAGGAACGCGTCCAGCACCTCGGTCGGTGAGCCGTGGTAGATCCCGACGTCAAGTGCCACCACCGGGGTGCCGGCCAGTTCCACCTCGATCGCCAACTGCCCGGCGTCGCAGGCTCCGATGTCATACCAGCTGCGCCGGCTGGTGCGGACGTGAAACCCCCAACCGGGGCCCTGTTCGGAGGTGACGTGCGCGAACGGCATCGGCAGGTACGTCCGGCCGTGCGCTGCTTGGGATTTGTACTGCTCGAACACCACCGCGTCCAGGGCATGACCGCGTTGGTCGAGGCGATCGAACCGCTCTCCGAACCCGACGACCCGCTCCCCCGGTTCCAGCCGCAGCGCGAAGCGGACCCGGTCGACGCCGGTCGCGGAGCGACGCCAGGCCACACTGCCGCCGACCAGTCGATCAGATTCAAGGTTCAGCGAACTGCCCAAACCGTCGGGCGACCATTGCACGGGCTGCACCGTGTAGGGCCGCGACTTGCGTTGCACGCCGTGCTCGTTGACCGCGGTGAACCGGTAGCTGTACTGGACGTCTGCACGCACGGGCGGGGTCTGCACCTGCCACGGGTGGCCGCCTCGGCGACCGGATTTTGCTTGTGCTGCGGCCAGGTGCCCTTCCCCGCCGGTGTGCTCGGCCATCGCCTCGCCGTCTGGCACCTGCCGGGACAGCGCGAGTTCGGACGTGGTGGTGGCGCCGTCCGCGGTGTGCTCGGTCCACCAGCACGTCACCGCGGTGACGTCGGCGGCGGCCAGAACTCCGAGGGTGACCTGCTGCCCGACTTCGGGGATGGTCGGGGTGCGCTGATCAAGTGTGGCGGCGTAGGGGTGTTCGGAGCCGAAGGGCCGGTGCCGGATCACTGGGCGTCACCGGGCATGTGCAGGCCCAGTTCGTGGGCCAGGATCAGATACATGGCGTGGGACCACAGCAACGGGTTGGCGACGGTTCCCCACCGGTCGATCCATTCCTGCTGGTGCTCCGGGTGCAGCAGATGCCCGGCCACTTGTTCGGGGAGATCACCGTCTGGATCTGCCTGCGCGGCGGCCCATTGCAGGTACTTCCAACCGGCGTCGACGTCGCCGGCCGCGACGCGGTTCCAGCCGAGCAGGCAGCTCAGCAGCAGCCACTGTCCGCCGCCGTAGAAGACGTCGGCGGCGAAGCGGTGCACACCGCCGCCGACTTCCAGTTGCGTCTCGATCTCATCCAGGGTGGCCTGGGCTACCGGGTCCTCGACCGCGATGGCGGCGAACGGCACCACGCACGCGGCCAGCGATGCGTCGACGGCGTCGGTCCCGACCCATTTCGTCAGGTGCCGCTCCCCGGCCTGTGTTGGGGCCGTCCCTTCGGTCATGATGGTGTCGAGCAACCGCGCCGCGGCGGACTGTGCAGCGGCTTGGCGTTGCTGGTCCAGGCCGGTCACGGCGGCGGCGAGTAGGCCGGCGCGGACGGCGGCCAGGGTGGAGATGTGGCGGTGTTCGGAGTGCTCCTCCCACCAGTCGTAGCAGGCGTCGCCGCCGAAGGTGGTGAGGTAGTCCACCGCCACTGCGATGGCCGGTAGATACGGATCGGCGGCCAGGTGGTGGCGGTGCAGGTGGGTGGTCAGCGCCCACAGCCACATGCCGTAGCCGTCGGTCTGGTAGTCCCACCACGCGTCGGTGCCGTCGTGGCCGGCCAGGGTGAACCGGGTGGGCAGCATGTCTGCCGGCGGGGGCTGCTCCCCGGCGGTGTGCTGGGCGACCAATTTGTCTACGACTGCGGTCCGTGCGGTCAGGACGTCACTGACCCAGGTGTGGAACCGGTTGGCCGAGTCGATCTGTCCCCAGCGGGACATCGCCTCGACGGTGAAGGCGCCGTCGCGGAGCCACGCGTAGCCGCGGTAGGCCGAGAAGGTCGGGGACGCCGGGTAGGCCCCGGAAGGGTCCTGGAACTCACCGATGACCTGGAGGCTGCGTTGGGCCAGGTGATGCAAGTGGGCTCGCTGGCCGGTTTCGGGGTGCTGGCCGGTCGTGGTCGTGGAACTCATGTGGGGTACTCACGTTCCCGGTGGATCGCCGGAGGGCCGGCGATCCACCGATCAGACGGTGCTGCGTGGGGGTGGCTGGTCAGCGGGGCGGGTTATTGGCCGATCAGGCTGGTGACCTTGCTCTGGGCGTCGGCCAGGGCCTTTTCGATCGGGGTGCGGCCGGCGGCGGCGCCGGTCAGGGCGTTGTCGACGGCGTCCTGCATCTCCTGCTGGTTGGCGATCACCGGCGGCAGGATGGTGTTGTTCAGGGCGTTGAAGACGGCCTCCCGGTTGGTGGGCTTCCCGGCGGTCAGATACGGCGCCAATGCGGCGTTGTCAGCGATCGGCGGTAGCTCCCAGGAGGACTTGAGCCGGGTCGCGGCGGCGGTGGAGGAACCGGTCAGGTACTGCACCCACTTCTGGGCCGCAGCAGCGTTCTTGCTCTTCGCAGACACGACCGCGGCGTTGGTGAACATCGCGGACGCCTTCGTGGTGTCGCCGGGTTCCACCACCACATTCCAGTCAAACGGGACCGAGGTCAGGGCGCTGAACTCCCAGATACCGGTGTGCCACATCGCGAGCTTGCCGGACTTGAACAGGTTGACGTCGAAATCCGGGGTGCCGGCGCCGTCGGCGACGGTGGGCATCACGGTCCCCGATTTGCCGATGAGCCAGTTCGCGGCCTTCACTCCCTGCGGGGAGGAGAACGTCGCGGCGCTCTTGTCGGCGTTGAAGAACTGGCCGCCGGTCTGGGCCAGGGCCTTGTAGAACTCGTTGTAGCTGATCGGCTGGTAGTCACCCCAGACCTTCGCCGACTTGTCGGTCAGCTTGGTCGCGGCGGCCTTTTCATCGGCCCAGGTCCACGACGCGGTCGGCACCGCGACCTTGGCTTTGTCAAACAGGGTCTTGTTGTAGAACAGCACGACGTCCGAGAACGACTCCGGCAGCCCGTACTGCTTCCCGCCGACGGAAAATGCGTCGAACAGGGACTTGCGGTAGGTGCTGGCATCCACGCCGGGAAGTTCGGCCAACGCGCCGCTGGCGCTGTAGCTGACGAAGTTCTGGTAGTCCAGCTCGTAGGCATCGGCGGCGGTGCCGCCGGCCACGGCGGTCTGCAGTTTGGTGAAATAGTCGGCGTAGGCGACGTTTTGCACATTCACGGTGATACCCGGGTTGGCCTTCTCGAAACCGGCGACGATCGCCGCTAGATCTTTCTCGTGGCCGCCGCTGGCGGAGAAATCCATATAGCTGACGGTGGTGGCCGCCACCGGCGCCGCGACTGCCGCGGAACTGCCCGCACCCGAGCTTGCCGCCGGCGAAATGGCCGACGGCGCGGAGCTGCTGCCGGCCACCGGCGCGGAGCTGCTGCTGCCCGGTGAGCTGGCCGGCGGCGCGGCGCTGCTGGAGGGGTTGGCCGCCGGTGCGGCGCTGCTGCTGTTGGTCGCGGTGGATCCTTGGGAGCAGCTGGCCAGCACGGTGGCCAGGGCCACCGCTCCGATCAGCATGCTGGAGCGAGACGCACGATTCACGACGGTTTGTCCTTTCATGGGGTCGGCGACGGCGCCGACCGTGGGGGGTATGACACTGCGGAAAACGTTTCAGGCACCGAAACTGCTGCGGGTGCTACTTGATGCCGGTGTGGGCCAGGCCGGTGATGATGTGCCGTTGAGCCAATAAATAGATGATGGCGATGGGGATGATCGAGAAGACGCTGCCGGCCATCACTACATTCCACTGGGTGGTGAACTGACCGTGCAGCGTCGACAACCCCAGCGGGAGGGTCATGTGGTTCTGGGATCGGATGACCACCAGCGGCCAGAGAAAAGAATTCCAGCTGCCCATGAACGCGAAGATCGCCAGTGTCGCCAAAGCCGGTCGCACCAGCGGCAGGATGATGGTGACGAAGATCCGGAGGTGGCCGCCGCCGTCGATGGTGGCGGCCTCGTCCAGCTCCCGCGGCACTGATTCGATGGCCTGCTTGACCAGGAAGATCCCGAACGCCGATGCCAGTGACGGGGCCAGCAACGCGAAGTAGGTGTCCTGCAGGGAAAGAGTTTTCATCTCGATGAACAGCGGCACCACCAGCACCTGCAACGGCACCATCAAAGTCGCCAGGTACAACCCGAAGATGATGCCTTTGCCGCGGAACTCCAACCGGGCGAACCCGTACGCCGCCATCGATCCGGTGATCAGCTGCGCCGCCGTCGCGACCACGGCGACCACCAACGAATTCAAGGTGATCCGCCACATCGGCAACGTCGCCACCAACGTCCGGTAGGCATCCAGGGTCGGATTCTTGACGATCAGGGTCGGCCCGTTGTTCAGGTTCCCATCGGGGGTGATCGAGGTGATCACCGTCCACAGGAACGGGAACAACATGACCGCCGCGGCCGCACTGACCAGCAGGTACAGGCCCAGTTTGCCGCGCAGGGAACGTTTGGTCTCAAGCATGGGTCACCCAGCGTTTCTGCCCCCGCAACTGCACCGCGGTGATCAGCAGAATGACGATGAACAGCAGCCACGACAATGCCGAGGCGTCCCCGGCCCGGCCGTAGCGGAACGTCAGGTTGTAGATCTGCCGACGACGACCTGACTGGACTCCTGCGGACCGCCACCGGTCATCACAAACACCTGGTCGAACACCTGGAATCCGTTGATCAACGAGATGACGACGACGAAGAACGTCGAGGGCGACAGCAGCGGGAAGGTGATGCGGCGGAAACGTTGCCAGCCGGTCGCGCCGTCGACGGTGGCCGCCTCGTACAGATCGGTCGGGATGGCCTGCAAACCGGCCAGCAGGATCACCATGACAAAGCCCAGGTCCTTCCACGCCGAGGCCAGGATGATCGAGGGCATCGCCCAGGTCGGGTCCGTCCACCAGCCCGGCGCCGGCAGGTGCAGAAACGTCAGCACGTGGTTGACCAGGCCGTTGGCCGGGTTCAAAAGCCACTGCCAGACCAGGGCGACCACCACCCAGCTGGTCACCACCGGCAGGAAGATCGCCGCCCGGAAGAACGACCGGCCGGCCATCTTCTTGTTCAGCGCCAACGCCAACGCCAAGCCCCCGATATACACCAGCGGCAAATAACCGGCGATGTACTCCAAGGTGTGCAGGAAGATCTGCACCGTCTGCGGATCGTGGATCAGCTTGGTGTAGTTGGCGAAACCGACCCACTTCATCGGGGAGATCAGATTCCACTTGTGCAAACTCACCCACGCCGACGCGAACATCGGGATGAAAGTGAACACCACCAACGGAATCGCGCTCGGTAGCAGGAAAAACAGCGCCCACCCGGCGGTGCGCCAACCCCGCCGGCGCGACCTAAAGCGAGTCACCGGTGGTGGCTGCTGCACCGAAGTCATCTCCGGAGAGGTCTTCAAGATGGTCATGCCGGCACCATGGAACCGTTGGCCTGCAGGCGATCCCGCACCAACCGGCCCTGGTCCCCGCCGATCCCGACGGTGTCGAACGGTGTCGCCAGCACCAGGCAGGCCGCGCCGAGCAGCCACTTCGTCTCATCCCACGCCTGGACCAGGAACGGGGTGCTGCGCCACCGGGGCATCAGGTGACGCCGGAACGTCTGCTCGAAGCCCAGTTCCCAGAACGGCCACGCCGCGATCCCCTCACCGGACAGGATGATCACCTCCGGGTCCAGGGTGTGCACCACCCCGGACAGCGCAGCCCCTAGTGTCCGGGCCGCCTCGAAGTAGATCTCCGCCGCCGCGGCACTACCCGAACGTGCTGCATCCAGCAGGTCCCCGATACCCTGACCCGCTGCCAGCACACCCCTTCCGGCCGCCGTCCGTACCAGAGCCTCGTCGCCGACGTAGGCCTCCAGGCAGCCCAGTGACCCGCAGCCGCACAGCGCGCCACCGGAATACACGACCGGGAGATGCCCGATCTCCCCGGCCCCGCCGAAGGCGCCCCGATAGACCGAACCATCCACCACCACACCACATCCGATGCCGCGCCCGATGGTCACCACCATGTATGTCGAGTGCTGCTGCCCCGCCCCATACAGACGATCGGCCACCGCAAGGGTGTTGACGTCGTTTTCGACCAACACCGGCAGCCCCAACCGGGCCCGCAACATCGGGCCGACCTGCGCATCGGCCCAACCCAACGTCGGAGCGGCGACCACCCCGGAATCCTGGGCGTCCACCGAGCCTGGTACCCCGACGCCGACACCGAGCAGATGGCCCTCCATCTGCCCGATGTCGGCCTTGAGCAGATGCGCGAGATGGTCCAGCGCATCCGGGCGGTCCGGATCGAAATCGTAACGCGTTGCCGAGCCGCAAGTTCCATCCAGATTGACCTGCACCACCCCCACGTGATCGGCGGTGATCTTCACCCCCACCGCGGACCCGGCCGAACGGACCAGACCCAGCAGGCGGCCCGGGCGGCCGCCCTGAGAAGGTGAAGTTTCGAGCTCGGTGACTAGGCCTCGGGAGATCAGCGCCTTCGTCGACTGCGTGATACTTGCCGAACTCATCTCCAACGTCCGTGCCAGATCCGCCCGAGAGGTCGGACCCCGGGTGCCCAGCACCGACAAAATTGCCGAGGGCATGAGACCACCTCGGTCGATGGAACGACCAACCTCCACAGGAACCCCTTCGTTCGCCACTTCGTTCAGGACTAAGCAAACTACTAAGCGAGATGGTTTAGGAAGGGTTGTTACGTGATCGTGACCAAGATTCTACGAACGACTCCACACCCGCTATGCCTGCTGCTCAGAGCTTCTCGCGGTAAGAGCGGAACTTCATCCTCGGACACCACCAGAGACGGAGCCAGTCGAGCTCACGAAGAACACTGCCGAAACCAAACCGTGATCGCGAATAGCGCACACCCCACCGTCGCGTCCGACGAGTCCCGACGCCTGGGCGGGACAGGCGCTAGACCACGCTGGTGGTGCTCCGATTGCCGATCCGTAATCGGTACGACGACGATCTTGACCGTCCTCGTGGGGGAGAGGCCAGATCGTCGCCGTAGGACGTTCGGCGTGCGGCACGTCCGGTCATGCTGATGAACGCACGCAGCGAGACCGGAATCGTCGGACTCTCTCTTCGAGGTCCCGGGCGGTACGGTCGGCGGCGATGACGTAGCGCACCACTGCGACTGCTTCGTAGCCGTTGGGACCAAGACGGAAGACAACGTCATCGAGCATGAGCAGCGCCCAGTAGCCCCCGTGGTTCATCATGACCAATACGTCGCCGGGCGTAATTGTCTCGATACGATTGGACATGGCGGCCAAGCCGCGCGAGCAGTTCAGCGCGATGCCCGATGAACCATCGGCTACCGGGACGTCGCTGCCCGTCACACCCGCCGGTGCCCGTCGCAGGACGGCGGCTACGGTGGCTCGATGCCCGACGCGATCTTTGCTCACCCGCTGCTAGCCCGGATCTACGACGCATTCGACGGCAACCGCGACGACCTGAATCTCTACGTCGATCTAATCCGCGGCCTGGACGCGCAGCATGTGCCCGATGTCGGCTGCGGTACTGGATCCCTTCCCATCCTCCTTGCTCGCTGCGGGGTGAAAGTCACGGCAGTCGAGCCGGCCTCAGCCTCACTAGAGGTCGCCCGTGCTCCGCCATGGGCCGCAGGTTGGTTGGAAAGACAGGGCTGAGCCAGTTCGAGGAGCACCTTATCCATACCCAAAAATGCGAGACGTCGACGGGTGCCCGTCGACCAGTTATCCGACCGTGCCGGCGACGAGTTGCTTGAACGCCGTCCCCGCTTTGAAGCCCACCCCGCGGCTCGCTGCGATCTGCAAGGGTTCACCCGTCGCCGGGTTGCGGCCTTCTCGTGCAGCTCGATCACGTGCCTCGAATGTGCCAAACCCCGCGAGGATGACCTTGTCGCCGGTGGCTGTGGCGGCCATGATCTGATCCAGCGTCGCGGCCAGCATGGCCTCGACCTGCGTCCGAGGCGTGTTTGTCTTCTCCGCGACTGCGTTCACCAGCTCGGACCGATTCACCAGGTACTCCATCTCTCGTCTTTGCTCATGGGCACCTCCACACTGGCGGCGTCCGAGGAACATGCTGACACAACGTGGTAGCTGCGCCTGCCACTCGCGGGCCACGGCGGGGTTCTGTCCAAGTCATGAGCTCTAGCGATAGTCGAAGAGCATCCGCCGGCCGACGTCTCCGTCGATCACGGCGCCGAGCCTGGTGTAGTAATCGACGAGCCTGTCGGTCGCGGGAAACAGGACGGCGCTGGCATGCAGCTCTTTCCACTCCTGTTTCAGCGCTTCGATGAGGTTCCAACCGGCGTGCTGGTCATCGGTGTGGGCGACAAGGGCGAGGAAGACGTAGGCCGGGCCCTCACCTGATTTGGCGAGTTCGGCGCGACGGGCGGCCAGTGCTTTGTTGTTGGCTTCGGGATGGTTCCTGGCGCGGCCAAGAGTCTGGATTACGTCGCGGACGAGCACGATCAGGATCAGCACGACCAGTAGGAAGCACACAGCGTTGACGGCAATGCTCGAGACCAGTACAGATGCGACTTCCAACAGGATGATGACCAGCAAGGCGGCGATGCCGACACCGGTACCGACCAGCGTGAGTAGCCATGGCCGGCGCCGCAGGCGCGGCTCTTTGAGGGTGACGGATGCACCCTGCAGGGTGCGGATCTGTCCAACCTGCAACCCGGCGACACCCATGTTCAGGGCCCACAGGGGTGGCAGGGTGAATCCGGCGACCAGTGGTGCCCAGCGCGGGGTGACGCCAAGGGTGGAGAAGCGGCGGGCCCGATCGGCGGCTACCCGGCACAGCTGACCGACGGTTGTGACATACCCGGCGGTCTGAACCTGTTGGGGCGAATCATTCATCAGGTCTCCAGCCGATGGAAGCGATCATGTCCGAAAAGTGTGGCCCGGTATTCGCCAGCGGCGCTGCGGTGCCCGCAGATGAACAGCTGTCGGTGATTACCGGTAATACGGCAATACATTACCCGACGGTTGGTGTTCGTCGTCCATGCTGGCCCAGATGTAGCCCCCGGGACGGTGAAGGAAACCAGTCATGCCCAGCCGATTCACGTTTTTGTCCAATCGTCATGTCTGCCTCGGTGATCCCCGATGACCGCCATCAACTGGGTCATCGCCCGGTACAACGATTTGGTGCACGCCCTGCCGGCCTGGCTGTCCATCGTCATCGCGGTGGCGGTGGCCCTTCTGCTCGTCGTGATCGTGATGCGCCTCTTTTCGCGGATCCTCTTCCGGATCGTCGGGCTGGCACTGAGTGCTGGCGTGGGAATTGGTGCTCACCTTCTGCTGCACCCTGCACTGAGGTGGGTGTTGGAGCGCTACACCACGTGGCGGGCAGGCTGAACACCCGCTTGTTCAGTTGGGTGCGGCAAATCCGTCATCAGTCACCCACCAGGTGCTGTCGGGTTGTCGTTGAAGGGTCACCGTTGTCGACCCGCTGGTCTGCACCGCGGCATTGAGTTCGCTGGATAACGTCCGAGTCCAGGTGACTCTGACCAGGGCTTGCCGCGCCGCTGCGA
The DNA here is from genome assembly GCA_038204125.1 of Mycobacteriales bacterium. Classification (GTDB taxonomy): domain Bacteria; phylum Actinomycetota; class Actinomycetes; order Mycobacteriales; family Nakamurellaceae; genus Nakamurella. Next base: position 26,198 of record JBBRDH010000014.1, on the reverse strand, counting down.
TGTTGGCCGGTCCGGGGGGATAGACGTTCATCTCGGTAATTGTCACGGCGGCCCGCATCTGGTCGCGGACGACGGTGGCCCAGTTCGCGGCGGCCGCAGCCACTGTGGTTGGCGAGAGTTGGCCGGTGGTCCTGGCGTACGTCGCGGCCCGTCGGCTGTGCTGCTCGGGGCCTGGATCCTCGTAGCTGTAGGACATCCGAAGCGTGAGGTAGGCCCAGGCGACTTGCTCGGGAACCTTCCGGTTGATGCTGTCCAGTCTGTAGTTCGGGTCCAGGATGTCCCGTTGCGGGGGGGCTCCATCGGACGTTCCGGGTCGGGCCGAAGCACGAGTCGATGGCACGGCTGCGCCAGATGTTTGGCCGTTCAGGCTCTGTCGTGGTCTGGGACGGGCGGTTGGCTGGCGTGAGGTGTTCGCGGTGCGTGCCGGGCCTGACGTTGTGGGTGGATGGGTGAACGTCACGGGCGCGGTGTCGCTGGGCGTTACGGCGGCGGTGGGGTCGCCGATAATGGTGGGGGTCAGCGGAGCGCGGGGGGCGCAGCCAGTCAGCAGGACGGCTGCGGTGAGGGTGCCGAGGAGTCGGCCGAGGAGTCTCATGGAGTCTCGTTCTTCCGTTAGGTCCAGTAGCGGTGCAGGACTGGATCCTGGTCGTGGCGGAACATGGCCACGATGCGGATCTGCTTGCCGACGTCGGGTGCCTCGAGGATGCAGATGATCCCGTTTTTGTCGATGTCGCCGAGGTAGATGGCGACGTGTCCGGGAAACCCGATGATGTCGCCTGGTCGGCCTTGGTCCCACGGCACACTGATCCCTGCAGCTCGTTGCGAGCCAGAGTTGTCGGGGATGTGAAATCCGGCTTGGGCCAGGGTGTATGCGGTGAGGCCGGAGCAGTCGAGGCCGATGATGCCTTGGCAGGAGTTTTCTTGCCCGCCGGCCCGGGCGCATCCTTCATCGGGTGGCCCGTCGTTGGTGCCGCCGCCGTAGACGTAGGGGATGCCCAGCACCGCGAACCCGGCCGCCAACCCTTGGGCCATCGCGGCGGAGGGCGCGGTGATGGTTTTGCCGGCCACGGCCGGGTCGACGTTCGCGTTGGTCGGGATGGTGATCTGGACGCCGTTCACGGTGACCCCGCTACCTGACTGGCAGCCGTCGGCGACGGCGGCGTTTTCGCCGGCGGGGGCGGTGCGGTTGGCCGCTGCGGTGGCCAGGACATTGCTGGCGGCCGCGGCGTCTGTGGGCAGCGCTGGTGTGGCGGTGAAGCTGGGGGTGAGGGCTTGGACGAGGTGGACGACCTGGTCGGCGTAGAGCTGCCGGACTGTGGTGAATTGTGCTGGGTCCGGGTTGCGAATGCCGTCACCGATGCTGAAGCTGGTTTGTCCGTTGTAGCTTTCCGCGGCCGCGCGGATCTGCTCCGGCGTGGGGTTGTTCTTGGCGCCGAGGTCGGCGATGTAGGCGGCCGCGCCGTAGGCGGCATCGGCGAATTTCAGGACGTCCGGGTGGTCGGGGGTTTGGTAGGTCGATTCCCAGATCGGTCCGAATTGGAACGGGCCGCGGAAGGTTCCACCGGGGGGCCAATGGCCGGTGGTGCCGTAGGTGGACAGTTTCCAGGCGGTGTCGGTGGTGCTCAGTTGGAAGGCGCCAACAGATTTTCCTGTGTCATACCAACGGTCTTCGAAGATGAAGCCGTTTTGCTCGGTCAGGTAGAGCGCGGCGAGTACGGCAGGCGGGACATGGTGCGCCTGGGCGGCGGCGGCGATCTGTGCGCGCAGGGCTGGGGGAACTTCGTTTCCGGCGGGGGCGGCGCAGTTGGTGTTGTCGGTGACGAAGTTGCAGGTCTGCGCTGGTGTGTCGGTGGCGCCTTGCTGGGCGGCGCTGTCGCCGGTGGGTCCGGGGATCGAGTTCTGATCGGTGGCCCAGGAGTAGTACAGGACGTCGCCTGTGTTGCCGGGATAGCCGGTGATCGCGCCGAGTGTGGTGATGGCAGCTTGGGGCATGCCGGCAACGATCCCTTTCCACCCGGCGGGGGTTCCTCTGGTGGGGTTCGGCCAGCCGTAGCTGGTGGCGTCAGTGTTGCTGTTGTGGTGGGAGTCGGCGACACCGACCCATGGGGCCGGTCCGGATTCGATGACGGCGAGGTTCACGGAGTGGTGCGTGCGCGGGTTGGTGACGGTGACGATCCACGGTTTTCCGTCGTGGCCCTGGCTGAACCACTGGTATTGGGTCTGATCGATGCCGCCGGCGGTGGTGCCGTCAAAGTTCCAGGCGGCGTAGTTCCACCGCATGGCCAGGTAGAAGTTCTGATAATCCGAGCCCAGCGTGGCGAAGTGGGCCCAGGTGACTGCTCCCCCGGTGGAAGGGACCTGCCCTTGAGTGTTGACGGTCTCCTCGAGGCCAGTGGTTCCCGAGGCCGCAGGCAGCGGATACGGCAGCGAAGCACTGTTTACTGCAGCGGTTGTCGGGCTCGTCACGGGCGGGGTCGTGGCAACCGATCCGGTGGTTGCAGCGGGTGCTGTTGGGTTCGTGGTTGAGGAGGCTGTCGTCGGTGGGGGTCCGCTGGCGCCCACTGCCGAGCCCGCGCCGCAGTCGAAGGCGGTCGGTTTGATGGCGTTGCTGTATCCCCCTCCGCCCATGAGCATCATGATGATCAGGACTGCGGCCGCGCCGAGAGCTAGTGGGCTGGTGATCACCCCGATGGCTGCAGAGGCGATCCCGGCGGCTCGGATTGCTCTGAGGACGGGGCTTTTCCGGTTCATCGGCGGACGGCCCGGGCCCGGGGTTGTAGCCGCTGACGGTGGCTTCGGGTCTGTCGGCGCAGCCTGCGGAGACAGGCCCGGGCCGGGAGCGACAGCAGCCACAGGACACCGATGAGAACGGCCAGCATCAGGATGCCGACGGATGCAGCAGCGGCCCACTCGGCGAGTTGCGGTTGGCCATCTTCCAAGCTGATGCAGGACAGCAAGGTCAGCCAGAGCGCTCCGCCCACGACGACCCAGCGCCAGCGGATCCGGCGGATCCAGCTCACCCGAGCACCGTCATCCGCAGAATCATCGAGATGATCAGCAGGGATCCGATACCGGCGGCCAGCCATTTGAGGGCCGCCGGCCGATCACGCAGATACCGCACACCAAGGGGGTCGGATGCTCTGCGCAGCAGCCCCTCTCCCCCATCTTGGTCACCATCGTCTTCGTTATCGTCTTCGCTGGCGACCGGGTCGAAGGCGCTGATTCCCATGGCTTCCTGCTGCGCGTGAAACACCTCGGTGAGCTGCTGCGTGAGGCGGGTGATCAGCGTCGGTGTCAGCCGCATCCAGACACTCACCTCATCGCCGTCCTCGTCATCGCCGGTGAGCAGCAACGTCGCAGTGAACGGGTCCTCCCCTGCGCCCAGGGACACCTGGCAGGCCACGGCTTCATAGGCATACCTCGGGGTAGTGCCGCCGGCCTCGGCCAAATCGCCGAGCAGATCCTCGAAAACTGCGGACTCAGCATCGCTCTCGGGATTCAGTTCCTCAGCTGGCACCGTTGGTTCGCTGGGTTTGCCCGGTTCGCTGTCGACCTGGCCATCGAGGGTGCGTGCCCCCATGAAGGGGCGGGGTGGTTTGCGGCGCTTCCCGTCGAAGCCAGTCTGGTCGGCGCTCTCGGTGTGGGTGCTCATGTGGCACGACCTTCGGGTTGGGCCAAGGCGGCGGCGGTGAGCAATGGTCGGCGGCGGCGCAGGAAGCTCCGGGGAGCCCGGGCGGTGATGTCACCAAGCTGCTGCAGGGTGAGGACCAGGACGGTGGCCGCGGCGCCGCGGCTGATCACTTCGTGCGGCCCGAGGCCGCTGGTCGCCGACGGCGCGAGCAGAATCGGGCGAACCCTGGAGGCGGGGATGCCAGCAGAATCGGCAAGGCCGATCGAATGGGCCAGAGTCCGGGTTAGGGCTCCGGAGCTGATGGTCTTGGCGGTGGTCAAGGTGGCCGCAACGGCGTAACCGCGGCGGATGAGAACCAGGTGGATCTGGCCGCCGTCCCGCAGAACCCGGGATCCCAGATCTGTCCAACCGTCGGCGTCGCGGGGCAGGTGCGCCAGACGGCGATTCAAGGCCCGCCGGTGCCGGGTCCAGATCAGGCCGCAGGACAACGTCACCGATCCCACCAGCAGCCCGGTGCCGTAGCCGTGATCGCCGAACACCACCACAGGAGTCACCCAGGCCAACAGAATCAGTGAGCCAATCAGCGAGTTGAGCGGGCGGGAGATCACGGCGGGTCGGAGCGCCCAGGCGGTTAGGGTGGGTAGCGGCGCGGCCAGGGTGTAGCCGGTGAGGACCGGTGCTGCGGTGGGGACGTTCGGTGAATGAGCGCCGGCCATCACAATGGTGACAATGATCGGGATGGCGGCCGTAATCGTGGCGATCGCGATGCTGCAGAGGATGTCCCGCCGGTGACGCAGCAGCCAGATCCCCCCAGCGCCCAACCCCAGCAGGATCAGCAGCACCGGCAGATCCGGACCGAGGACGGCCCAGAGCCAGCACAGCATGAACGCGGCGGTGAGCAGCAGCACGGGGCGGCGTCCCCAGCGGGTGCGGCGGAACCGGTTGATCGATGACCGCAGTCGGCGGGAAAGGGTGCGGGTGATGCTCATTTCTCGGTAGTCCCATCTGATGGTGCTGCTGCTGGACGACGCGGCGGCGGCGGTTCCGATTTGGTCGCGGCTTTGACAGTCCGGGCGGTGGTGCCGCCGGTCGAGGGGCCGGCCGCTCTGGGGCGACTGGGAGCTTTAGTGCGGGTTTTGTCGCGTTTGGGCGGCTCCGACGCACCTGTCGGTGGCGCAGGGTCGGCGGAGACCTTCGTCGCTGCGGGGAGGATCGCAGCCGGGAGGCTTTCCGGTACTGGCCGGCGAAGCTGTTCAGTTGGCGAGTCCGAGGCGTGACGGCCGAACATCGGAAGATGCCTTTCGGTGGGGTGTTCGGCCGGACCGGGTGGAACAGCGGGTAGCGGCCGGGGCGGGGGCGGGGTTTGTTTTCCTATGCTCGGATCGGCTTTCGCTGCTGTGACCGCGGCGCCGTGGGCGATGCCGGCTTTGCGGGTGGGCGCGGTGGGCGCCGTGGCCGAGTGTGCCGGGGCAGGGACTGTGGTTCGGCGGGTGGCGATGTCGCGGACCAGCACAGCCCCGGGGTGCGGGGTGCCTGCCGTGCGGGGAGTGCGTGCCGGGTCGGTGGCGCCTGCTGGGGTGATGCCGGGTTTTTTCTTGCCCGGGGCCGGGCGGCGAGGGGACCCTGGTGCCGCCGGTGGTCGGGCGCTGGCGGGGTGGGCAATGCCCACGGCGGTCAGGATTGCCTTGCGGTTTCGGCGGTCGGCGCCGCTGGTGCCGGTGGCCGCTCCCCGTAGTCCCCCGGTGACCAGTGAGATCGGCGCGCCAAGGGCGCTGACGGTGCGGCGGGTCTTCCCACGAGTCGGGTCGGTGACGCGGCTCTTGCTGCGCAGCAGACGCTCTCGCGCTCCGTCGAACCCGTCGACCGACCGGCGGCGGGTCTGCCGGGCCACCGTGCCGGCCGCTTTGATCGGATCGGTGCGCAGGGAGGCGACGCCGGGCCGGATGAGCTCCTGGACCTTCTGGATCATCTTGGCGAAGCTGAACAAGATGATGGCCAGCCAGACCAGTTGGAGACCGAAGCTCATCGAGCTGGTCAGTACCCAGATGATGATGAGGATGGCGATGTTCAGGACCAGTCCGTAGGCCAGGCGGGCGGACCAGGTGTAAACCAGGTCACCGAACCATTCCTTGGCCATCTTAGTTTTCCCGGCGTAGACCGCATAGGGCAGTTTGAACGCACCGGTGAGGTACAAAACGAAGGTCATCGCGGTCCAGGTCATCGTGAGCAACGCGATGATCAGGATCGGAACCCCGGCGACGCCGGTCCCGATGAGCGAGGAGAAGGCTTGAGACATGCGGGCGATGCCGACGTCGCCGCTGTATGCGGCGGCCACTGACGGGTTGGTGTTGGACAGTACGAGGAAGACCCGGAACATCGGCGAGCACACCGACGAGGTGTCGATGGTGAACGTGGTGACGTTTCCCAGTGACGGGATCAGCCACGACAGGCCCCAGGCGCCGCCGACCGTGATGGAGACCAGGGAGTCGGCGGCGCAGACGAGATAACCCTGGTGTCCGTTGAGCTGGCCGCCGATCTGGATGCCGCCGTGCTGGGCGATGAGATACGAGCGCAGGTCCGAGCACTTATCGAAGTCGACGTAGCAGGGAATTGTCTTTCCCTTGATCGCGTCTGCGGTGATGACACCTTGTGCATCGGGTAGGGCTGCGGTCCAACCCGTGGGTAGGGGAATCGGGTTGGCGCCGGCGCCGCCGAACTGGCCGAGCGCCCAGGGCCGGTAGGCCAGGGTGTCGGCCAGGATGCAGCTGGTGATCCGCTGCCCTCGAGTGGCGCTGCCACTGTCCGCCGGCAGCGCGCAGTCACCGCTGGTGTGACCGGTCAGGGCGTCGAACATGCCGTTGGTGGCGACCGCGTTGACGGTGCTGATACCTTGGTCGACGATTTGCGCGACGCGGCGAAAACCGTTGGTGCTCTGATGATCTGAGTTAACCGCCAGGTACAGGAAGCCGCCGACGGCGACCAGTGCGAGGGTGGCGCCGACGACGCTGGCGGCGGCTCGGATCCCGCCCTGACCGCGGGCGGATTGGATACCGAGCCACAGCGCGCTGAACAGCAACATCAAGGTGGCGATGGGGACAAATACCAGAGCGAAGATGGTGGACATGACGCCGCCGGAGGCGTCGTAGAGGAAGCTCAGCGGATTTTCGGCGGCGGATGCCTCCTTGATGGAGATGAACACCTGCAGGAGGTCGTTTTTGATCGTGACGACCAGGTTGCCGCCCTGGGTCCAGAGGTAGTTCCACATCGAGCAGTTGCGGGAGCCGTCGACATTCAGCGGGATCGTCCACCAGGACAGGCCCCGCAGCCCGGCGATCTCGTACAGCGTGTAGTTGCCGGCCGCGACCGACACCAGCTGGTCCATGCTGTCCGGGGCGGCCGTCGTGGTGGCCGCCACGGTGGTGACCACGCCCTTGGCCGACACCACTTTGATTGCTGCGGGTTTGATATCGGCGAGGTTCCGGTTGGACATCAAGCTCTCCGGGCCGTCGCCGACGCCCTGCCACGGCTCGTCGGGACTGACGAGGCCGCAGATCCAGTCCTGAACGGTGCTGGAGATCCCCAGAATGTCCGCGCGGGCCGGGGAGGTACTGGCCATCGCGGTACCCGACAGGCCCAACAGCAGCTCCAGGAGCAGGGCAACAGCGGCCAGGGCGGCAGGCACGGTGCGGCGGACACGGCTGTGGCAACGCCGGCGGGATCCGACAGTGATCCCCCAAACCAAGTCCGGCGGGGCGCCGGGCGGGTCGGCTGCGGTGGTGGTCACTGGGTGGCCCCGATCAGTTCCTCGTCCGGCAGGTAGTCGTTTTCCTCCAGATCGGACGCGTCGGTGTCTTCGGCGTCGCCGGTGAACAGGTCGTCATCGTCGAAGAAGTCCTCGTCGGCGTCCTCTTCACCGGCGGCGACGCCGGTGCGGACTCGGTACAGCGCTTCGGGGTTGATCGTCCAGTCGGCCGGGTCGGCCGGGACTGGGTAGGCCCAGTCGGCCGGTTTGAGGTCGGCGTTGGTTTGCGAGGCTCGTTGCAGCACATCGAAGATCTGGTCGATCACCGCATTGGCGACGCGGGAGTCCGGGTCGCGGAACGCGCATTCGCCGGCGGACAGCCGGCCGCCGATACCCTCCTGCAGTAGTCCCCGGGCCATGACGTCCCGCTCGGCGGTGCTGATGTTGTCCCCGTCCGCGCGGAGCAGCTCCAACCCCATCCGGGCCTCGTTCTTGGATTTCTGTCCAAACACGGCGACCACGCCGAACTGGTTCACCTCGGCGGGGTCGTCGGCTCGCGCTTCCTCCTCGATCTTGGCGATCCCCCGGGCACGTTGGTCGGCGAAAAACAGTGCGTGGTAGAGGGATCGGCCCTGGCGGAGGACCTTGCGGAGAAAGCCGCGGCTGGAGCGGGATGCGGTGAACATGTTGCCCTCGTCGACGAAGGTGTCCGATGGGCGGATGCCGGGTTCGCCGGTGACCGGGTTGGGTACCAGCCGGCCGTCCAGGCCGCTGTACAGGTCGTAGAGCACCGCGTGCATGACCGCGGCGGCGTTGCGGTCGGTCTCGGACCAGTTCGTCGCATCGTTCGGGTCATCCGGCGTCTTGTACCCGGACATGGTGTAGATCGTGCGGCGTTTCTCTTCGGCGGTATGGGCCACCTGCGGGTCTGAGCCCTTGCCCAACAGGAGCCGCAGGAACGGTTGCTCCTCACCGTTTTCCAGCCGGGTGCAGACCTCGTCCACCACATCCAACGATTCGCGGATGCGGCTGGTGTCGACGTTGTTGTTCTTGGCCGCGACTAGGTCCGCGGCCAGTTCTTCCCGTTCGGTGTGGATGCGGTCGACGACGTCGCCGAACCCGACGGAGAAGTCCTCGCCGCGGGCCAGGGTGGCCTTGCGGGCATTGAGGAGCGCCCGCAGGCCCTTCTTGACGATGCGGCGGTGCGCGTCGTCGAAGAACAGCGCGTCGATGAGATCCAGTGCCAGGTTGTAGCCCTCGGTAAAGGTGGTGGTGATCCGCCAGGGGTCGCGGATGCCTCTGGCTCCGCGAGCCAGGTCGAAGATCTCTGTGTCAACCCAGAACTGCCGATTCACCGGCTGAAAGTCGCTGCCCGCGCTGCCCAGGGTCCCCTCGTCGGCTTCGTTCATGAAGTCCGGGTGCAGAACTTGCGGGCCGAAAGCGATATAGAGCACGAAGTTTCGGAAGTCGATCTTCGGGTCGATGGCGCGGCACCGGGCGCCGCTCTCGGACAGCCAGAAGAACATGGACAGCAGGAAGCTGGTCTTGCCGCCGCCGGAGGCGCCGGGGACCGCGATACCTGCGCCGGCGAGGCGGCTCATCATGGCGTGCGGGTCGAAGTGGATCAGCGTGCCGTTGCTCTTGACGTAGCCGATGACCATGCCGATCCAGCCGAGCAGTCGGCCGCGGACCACCTGCAGGCGGTCCCCGACCTGGCTGTGTGAGGCGATCTGGGCGATCGCCGCCTGGTAGGTGTCGGTGTAGGACTCCCACAGCTGTAGCCCGCCGGCTGGGCCGGCTGACAGCGAACCCATGTGGGTGGGTAGTGGTTCGCCGGGCAGTTGCTCCTCCAGTAGTAGCAGCGCCCCGTGCTCAGACACCTCGATCTCGATGTCGCCCATGGCTGCTTTGGCGTCCTGGATGGATTGAGCCAGTTGCTTGCGGGTCGGCGAGGAAAGGCAGATCCGTAGCCGGCCGACCTGGCCTGGGTCGGGGTCCTCGGCGTTGTTCAGCTTGATCTGGTCGGCTTGGTCCAGTCGAGCTTCGAATGCGAGATCTTCGTTGGCGCCGGCTTTTTCCCGGTCTTTGCGTTCGTCTTCGACGTTCCCGGCGGCTTTGTCGGTGATTTTCCGCCAGCGGGCGCCGGGGATCAGGGTGTACCGCCAGTTGATCTCGGCGCCGATCTTGCCGAGCTTTTTGGCCCAGGCGTTGCGGGGGTTGAAGATCTGCCGTAGTGGTTGGTCCTGGACGACGAGGGTTGCGGTGTAGGAGGTTTCCTCCTCTCCTGTTTCGGTGTTCCGGGCGTGCAGGGCGATGACGCCGCCGCCGAGGTTGTCACCGCGCAGCACGGTGGCGAGTTCGAAGAATCCGCCGCGCCACGGTCGGCGGCGGGTGACCGGTTCGTCCGGGACGGGCAGGTGGCCGTGTCCGACCTTGCGGATCAGCCACAGCAGGTCCTGCCGGGTCAGCGGCTCGGCGCCGTGTCGGGCGGCGATCTGCTGGAACTGGGTGGCTTTGGCTCGCCACGGCGCTAGGTCTTTGCGGGTCAATCGTTCCTCGGCTACACCGAGAATTTCGGTGGTCAGCGGGGCCAGCGGGTCGGCGGCGGCGCGGCGCGGCAGATCCCCCAGACGCACGATCAATATCCACATGCGCTGCGGGGTGGCCCCTTTGACATGTTCGGCGACTTTGCCGGCCAAGGTGCGGTAGAGCGGTGTGGGGTTCCAGGCGTGGGCCAGGAGTTGTCGGAGCCACGCCTCGCTGGTGATGGTGCGGTAGCGGACCAGTTCCTGGCACTGGACGTTGTCGCCGTCGAAGAACCGGAGTAGGTCGTGGTTGAGACCGACCGGCCGCATCGCGATGTCCGCTGTCTCGTCGATGGTGGCGTATTCGTCGGTGGCGGTGGCCATGGTGATGCCGGCGAAGACGCCGCCGCCTTGGACAAACAGTTTGTCGTCGGCGTATCGGTAGCCCAGTCGCCGCTGGTCGATCCGCTGTTGCTGCTTGCCGGAGGTGACGGCCGTAAGGACCGGGTCGGCCGGGTCAGGGCGTTCGGCCCGGGACTTGGCGAAGTGAAAGGCACCGAAGGCTGCGCCGCACAGGAGCAGGAGGGTGAGAATGATGCCGACGATCATGCGGGGGTGCTCCTTACTCGCCGATACCGGCGCGAGAACAGATGCGAAGGTTGTTGGAGGGCAGGAGGTTCGAACAGGACCAGTTGCCAGTTGAACGATGTCGGCGCGGTGTCCTGGGCCAGGCCCAGCAGGTGCCGAGGTTGACTGCGGTGGTTACGACGCAGTTTGCGGCGCTGCGGCTCCGACAGTCCGCCCCTGCGTTCTTTGGCCAGCCGCCAGTAGATGACGGCGGCCGGCACCGGGGGGATCAGGATGGCCCACAGCGCCCACAACAGGTTGTGGCCCAGCAGCGGGAACAAGATGGCGAACGGGGATGCGATCAGCACGGAGCGGACAAGGGCGGGAAGGGCCGCGTTCCATTGGATCCCGCCGATGACAGCCAGACTGATGTCGCCGATGGTGAAGGACCGGGATTGATACACCACGACCCGGGTGTAGTTGTCCGAGTAAATGACCTCGTCACTGTCCATGTCCGCGTACTGGGTTTTCGCTGTCGGTTCAGCTGACCGAGGCGGCTGCACCGATTTTCACGGCAAGGGCGACGACCACGACTGCGGCGCCCAACACCACGCCGGCGATACCGACGCCGGCGACCATGCCGATGCTCTCCCGGATGGCGCCGCCATCGCCCTTTTTCGAGCTGGCCGAGCGGGCCCCCATCTTCATGGCCACCACGATCATGCACAGTCCGAGGAAGATGGCGCCGAAGACGAGCAGCCCGGTGGAGTAGGGCTTGAGGAAGCTCTCGGCGGCGGTGAACGGATCAGCGGCCAGATTCGTCACCGTGACGCTCGCGGCCTTGGTGTCTGCAGGTAGCGGGTGGGTGGATCCGGCGGTCAGTAGGCGGGTAAGCGTGCGGTACATGAGGTGTCCTTCTACAGGGGCTGGGATTGATGGGGTGGTCATTGGGTCGGCACGGGGGTGGCCGGCGGAGCGCCGGAGGTGGATTGGTAGGTAGTGTTGGCGGCGCCGCCGCCCTGGCTGTCCACCGGTCCGCCGGTAATGTCCAGGACCAGCCACTTACCTGCGGTGAGCTGCAGCGGGATCGCATACGACGCGGTCTGGATCCCGGCGCCAGTCGCGGCACGCCAATCGACGGTGACCTGCGCAGTGACCTGGTCGCCATCGCGGTACTTCCCAGCGGTCCCGTGGTCGAGGACCACCTGTGCGGTGTCCAGCTGCGGATCCCTCAGCTGACCTTCCATGCCCTGTTCCGCGATCCTTGACGCACCCCCGGCCAGGACCAGGTTCAGCTGTACCGAATCCGATGCCGCCCATGACTGCAGAAAGGGCAACAGCACCGTGGTGCTCAGGGTGACGGCGAGGTCGGGGTCGACAGCGGCGGCAGCCGCGGGCGTCGGGGCGGTGGTGGGTGCAGCTGCGGGCAGCAGGGAAAGGCCGCCGACCACTTGGAAGTCGGCCTGGCCGGTCAGGCTCGACGCCCACAGTGGGACCGCGATGGTCACAGTGTGCCGATCGGGCATGGCGACCACGTAGGTCAGCTGCGCCGCACTTCCAGTGCTATAGGCGGCGGCTACCGGTGAACTGGTTCCGGCCCAGGTCACCGAGAGCGGTTGCTGCGCAACTCCAGTGCCGTCCCAGCCGCAGCCGGCCGGGACGCCGGCTGAAGTCATCCGGGCCAAGGCGGTCAGCCGGTCGGCGGTGGCCTGGTCATCGGATGGGTTGGGGTGCGTCAGACACAGAGTCACGTAGGTGACGCCGAACGCCGCAGCAGCGGCAGCAGGGAACGTACTCAGGTGGTACGCGGCCGCTTCCCCTGCGGTAATCGCGGCTGGGGTAGCGACGCGGCTGGAACCGGCGGAGACGCCGCAGGAAAATGCCAGTCCACCGATCAGCGCCAGGGGTGCGACGATCAGGGCCAGCCGGGTTGTCCAGGTGCGGCCGCGGCCGACGTTTCTGATCTTTCCGCCAGGCGCAGGCACGTCGAAAGTGCCGTCCACCACCCGCAGCGGCTCAGGCTCAGGCTCATCGGCGATGGGCTCAAGGACGGTGGATGACCTCTGCGGTGAGATGGTCTTGGCTCGCCGGAACGGGACACGCAGATGAGCCAGGGTTTTCGGTGGTGCTTGACTCGCGTCGGCCTGCGACGGGATGAGGGCGGAGGTCTTCGACTGCTGCTGTTCCTTGGTGATCCGGACTGGGGAAGTTGACGTGCGGGTCGGCGGGTCGGCGGCCTGAGGCGTCGTCGGGTTGATCAGCCCGATGGCCGCCCGCCAGGTCTCTGTTTCTGTCCAGTAGGAGTCGGTGGCGGCGATGGCGTTGATGAGCTGAACCGGGGCGGCGGGGCCGGCGGCCACCAGAACCTGCCTGCGGCGGTGCGCCTCGGCGAGTTGCTTCACCCGGCGGCTGCGGTACTCCGGATCCGGGACTTCTGCTGGTTTCACCCGGACCGGGGTCGGGTCTTTGGTTCGGGTACGCATGCTCAGCGACCCCAGCGGGCGATCGCGGCGAGCACGACGCGGGTGGCTACCCGGTTACTTCGCTGGTTGTTGTTGCCCACTGGTCCGCCCTCCCTGCTCGCATGTCACTACGGGTGCAGGAGGATCGTGGCCGCTTATCACGTAGTCCGCTATACCGGTAATACGGGATTACGGTTAAATGGTCGGACGGCATAGTGTCGGTGAGACCGTTCCGCCGACGCCCGTCACGCCGGATCGCCTCTGAACGAGCGACTTCTGTCCAACTGGCTTCGTCAGTCGAGCTCGAGCTGCGGCGTGGTCCTGGTCAGTCCGGCTCGCAAGGCTGTACCTTTACGGTAATACGGCCTTCCGGTTCCCCGGCACACCATGAGACCGGTAATACGGGTAGATAGCCTCAAACGAGTCGCTGGACAGATTGGAGCACCACCGATGGGTTCTACCGCGATCGACAACCTCAAGGGAGGTGTCGGCAAGTCCACGGTGACGCTCAACCTGGCGATCGCGACACGCGATCGGCTGCGCAAGAAGAACCGGCGAGCCCGGGTCCGCATCATCGATATGGACCCTCAGGCTTTCGCCACAGCTGTCATCACCGGAACCGAGCCCCGCAAGATCAAGGCGACTGTCGCGACCATGCTCGCCGGACTCACCACACCGCAGGACACCTTCATCCGGCTCGAGGACCACAAGTCGCTGGACGAGGAAGCCCGGCAGGCGTGGGCCGGCATCGACCTGCTTCCGTCCAACCCCGAAGCCAAACTCATTGTTCGCGGCATCACCGACTACTGGGGTCTGCGGGAAACCCTCGAGGACAACCCCGGCGAATACGTCGGCTGGACCTTCTTCGACTGCGGCTACGGCCAAACCGACTCGTTCTTCCTCGCGATGGTGGCCGCAGACGGCGTGCTCGGCGTGACCTCCGCATCAGAGGGCGCCATGTTCGGTCTGCTCGAACTCCGGTTCCAACTCAGTCAACTCCACAAGTCCTTCCCCCACGTCGGGGACCTGACCGGAGTGGTGGCCAACAACTTCGACCTCCGGCGAGGACCGGACCGCGCGATTTTGGCCGACCTGCAAACCCAGCTCGGCAAACAACTCTGGGAACCCGTCCTCCCCTCCCGGGTCGCCGTCGAACGCGCCCACGGCGCGCGACTCCCCCTGGCCGCGCTCACCGAGGAAGGCGCGAAAGAAATGACCAGGTACTACGACCAGCTCGCCAAAAAACTGATCGCAACGGAGAAGTCATGACAGAGAAGGCAAAGCCCACCCCCCGAGCCGGCCGACCGGCACGCCGATCCATCGGTCTGGCACCTGACCCCTTCGCCGACAGCACGCCCACCACGCAGGCAGCCAGATCAGCGCCGGACACCCCCGAGCCGGCAGTTGCAGTACCTGCCCCCGCGGCGGCGGCCAAGCCTCGGCGGGCATCGGCGAAGACGACGCCCGCACCAGTGGCTACCGCTCCCCGACCAGTCGCGGCCAAAGCCGAACCGGAGATAGTGAACACCGATGCACGGTCAGGTGAGGAGTACTGGGGTGAACCGACCTTCAAACTGACAGTCAACATCCCCGCATCGCTGCACCGCCGGCTAGCCGGGCTACTTCTTCACCAACAGATCACCGGCGAACCAGCGGACATCTCATCGCTCACCGACGCGGCCCGGCTCGGCCTGCACCACATCGCCAGCCACGCAGAGAAAACATTGAACAACGGCGAGTGGTTCCAAGCTCCCAAGAACGGTCTGCGCCGCGGTCGCCGCTGATCCGCGCAGCGTCTGACGAATGGCCCCACCCAGAACCTTGTGTAGAACCGCACACGGATTTCAAATCCGCCCTTGAGCACATAGCCGCTCCTGGTGGCTGGATGCTGCCCGAACGCATGGACAGCTGGGTGTCAGCAGTTCGGGATTGCTCAGGTCTTCTGGGGAGCATCCGCTGGCCAATGCCTTGACAACGCTCTGATGCCCGACAGGTTCAATGCAAAAGCTGCCAGGAACCCACCGCCGGCGATCGCCCAGACAGCGCGCAGCCCCCGCCAGTGACCGAGCATCCCACCGGCAAACAGACTGATCGGAATGACTGCGCCGCCGAGCCGGTTGACGGCTCCGACCCGGCCCAGGAGTTCCGCCGGGACGATTCGCTGCTGCAACGATCGGGGCGGCCGTGTCGCAGGCGATCAGCGGTAGGCCTTGGACGAAGAACACCCCGGCGGTGATCCAGGGCGAGCAGAGGAAGGCGATCGGGATCAGCAGCAGCCCGTAGGTGAGGTAGGTGACCTGCAGCAACACCACGGTGTTGATCCGGTCGGCGAACTTGCCGACGAAGATCCCGCCGACGACGGCACCGACCGTGGTGACGCCCAACAGCAGCCCGAAGTCGTAGGTGGAGACGTGCAACTCGTCCTTGGCGAACAGTACGAAGGTGGCTTCAGGCATCCAACCGAACAGACCTGCAGTGGCCGATAAGCCCAGCGTGGTGCGGGCAGCTTTGTGCCGACGAAGGTAGGTGACACCGGCGGTCAGCTCAGTCCTTCAGGACTGATCCGCTCTGTTCAGGCCGTCCCCTGCCGCTGTCAGTACGCGCGGTGCTCGGGTCGTCCCCGCCAGGCAAAAGATCCGCTGATCAGCGACGACAGCAGTACGAGGCGCCGTTGAGGGCAAACGGCAGAAACGGTGTGACAGCGAAGGCCAGGCCACCCAGTGCCGGACCGAACACACCGGCGCCGAGCGACCACGTCAGCAGCGGCAGGGCGACGAGCAGCACGCAGGTCAGGCCGCTGCCGACCATCAGCCGGCCGCGGTGTGATCGGTCGACCCACGCCCCGACCGGCAGGGCCAGGCACGCCGGAGACCGGCGCCAGCGCGGCGATCAACCGGGGATCGGAAGTCATCGTCGTGGCCAGAAGGGCGGAAGGCCACCAGGTGCAGGCCGGTACCCAGTTCAGAGACTGATTGTGCGATCCACAGGCGCGTGATACGGGAGCCCATTCGGGCAAGGGAGAGTTCTCCGGTCGTCAGGATGAAAATCGGCTCACAACAGCGACCATACGCATCGGACGCAAGGTGCTCGGGTGGAACCGAAGTCATCTCGAGCACCGGCCATCAGCTGGACTACCGGGCATGTTCGCGCAGGAGTTCCTTGATGATCGGGATACGAACCGGCGCGACCGAGAGTTCGTGGACACCGCGACCGACGAGGCCGAGCACATGTTCGGTCATGCCCGCGATCTCGCCGCACACGGCGACCGGCGTCCCGGAGGCCACCGCAAAAGCACACAGCTGGTCCAGCAGTCGCTGCACGGCGGTGCACGACGGGTCCAGCAGGTCCGCCACGCCGGTCTCGGTACGGTCGGCCGCCATCGTGTAGCTGGTCAGGTCGTTGGAACCGATCGAGACGAAATCGCAAGCAGCGCAAATCTCGTCGGCGGCCAGCGCCGCCGCGGGTACCTCGATCATCACGCCGACCTGGTCCGGGGCACGATGGGGAAGTCCGCCGGCCTCGAGCGATTCGAGGGCGGCGCTCACCGCGGCACGGAAGGCCACCACCTCGGAGGCCACCGACACCATCGGGGCCATCACCGACACGTGGTGACCGAGCGCGGCCCGGAAGATGGCTCGCAGCTGCACCTGCAGGAGGGCCGGGTGGGCCAGCAGGTACCGCAGGCCCCGCACACCGAGAAATCCGTTGTGCACTGGATCGAGATCCAATGCGGTGACCGGCTTGTCGCCGCCGGCGTCGAGCACGCGCACCACGATGGGCCGGTCCCCCAGCACCTCGAAGATGGCCATCAGATCGGCGATCTGGGTCTCCTCGTCCGGGTAGTTCTCCCGGTCCAGGACCAACAATTCGGTGCGCAGCAGACCGACACCATCCGCGCCCGACTCGACCGCAGCCTTGGCGTCGGCCAGCGACCCGATGTTGGCCATCACCATGATCTGCCGACCGTCCGGCGCGTAAACCGGACCGCTCGCCGCGGCGGTCCGGAGTTGCGAAGCCCTGGCCATCTCGATGATGCGCGCCCGGACCGACTCGGCTGCCACGTGGTCGGGTGAGACCGTGACCGTTCCGGCGTCGCCGTCCAGGACCAACTCCGTCCCAACCGCCAGCCGCCCGATCTCGTCACCGGCCCGCAGGATCATCGGTAGTCCGAGCCCGCGGGCGACGATGACGGCGTGCGCGGTGGCCGAACTCCGGGACAACACCACCCCGACGGCGCCACGTTGGAGCAGCACCGGTACCTCGCCCGGCCCCAGATCGTCGGCGAACACCACCGCACCATCCAGGCGGGCGGGGATGCGGTCGACGACGACACCCAGTTCGGCCAGCACTGCGGCCCCGGCCTCCCGGACGTCGACGGCCCTCGAGGCGACCAACTCGTCCGGGTCATCCGCGAGCCGGTCTGCCGTCAGGCCCACCGCATCCCACCAGGCCGCGGCCGCATCGGAGGACCCGTTCGAGATCGCCGGTTGCGCCGCACCCCGCAGCTCCGGATCGGTCAGGAGCACCGCATGAGCGACCTCGAACTGGTTGCCGACCGACAGCCGGCCGGCCGCCGACGCGATGGCCAGGTCGAGCCGGGCGCCCTCGCGCGCGGAATCGAAGGTGGTAGCCGGCGGTGTGGGAGCGCCGCTCAGTTGTCGTGGCGCCCGATCGAGCCGGACGAGCGGACCGAGGGCCAGTCCGGGTGCGCCGGGGACAGCGGCCAGGACCGCGTCGACGATCGCCGGGGCAGGATGCGGGATTGATCGGAATCCGCTGGGCGCGTTGCCCATCCGGGCCGGCGCCGCACCCATCGCGGCCGGCGAGATCCGCCGCGGCAGGTCCGGGGCCTCATCGAAACCGCCGGTGATCAGCGCGGTCACCTTGGCGGCGGCCGCGGCGGCATCCTGGCCGGTGGCCACCACCTCGACCTGGTCGCCGCCGCGGAGGGCGAGGGCGACCACGCGGAGTACCGAGCGGAGATCGACCGCCGGATCCTCCGGCCTACCGAGCGTGACCAGGACGTCCAGTCCCACCAGGGATCTGATCAACGCCGCCACCGGGCGGGCATGCAGACCGAGCGGGTTCACGACCAAGACGGTGGCCCGGACGGACTCGTGATGGTGATCCTCAGGACCCGTCGCCGACTCCCCTGTGGGCACCGGAGGTACACCCGGGACCGCACCGATCGCGGGCAGGCCGACCGCCGGCAGCCCGGCCGCCGACGCCGAGGACGCCACCGCATCGAGGTCGGCACCCCCCTGGGCCGTGACTGCGGCCGCGACCGCACCTTCGACCAGCGGGGCGTCGACGATCCGGATACGTTGCGCTGCATCGGGATCAAGGAATTCAAGCGCCGCCTCTGCGGTCAGTACCGCACTGCCGAGGTCGTACAACAGGACGGCGCCGTCGCCGGTGTCAGCCTTGCCGATGGCCTCGTTGATGAGGTCGAAGGACGTCCCGATCCCACCGTCGTCGGTCCCACCAGCCGCCGCGATCGGCACGGACGGCGCCATCTGCCGAGCCAGTTCCGCACTTCCCCGGGCCAGATCAGCGCTGTGGGAGACCAGAATCAGCCCGACCGTCATCAGCCCTCCGCCGGCGCAGTCGACTCCGCCGGGGCAGACGGCGCAGCGTGGCCGGCGGCGCTGGCTGCGAGAGACGCCAGCACGTATGCGGTGCTCTGGGCCCCCGGATCGAGGTGGCCGATCGACCGTTCCCCGAGGTAAAAGGCACGGCCCTTCCGGGCCTGCCACGGCGTGGTCGCGGTGGCGCCGACGGTCGAGATCAGGGTCGTGACGACCAGCGACATCACCTTGTCCGGCGTCTCCGGCTCGACAGTGCGCAGTTTCGTCAGGACCGCGGAGAATCCGCGGGCCAGGTTCTCGTCGTGGTCGCCGTCGCCGATCTCCTGGTCCAGCCGGGTCAGTTCGGCCCGTCGATGGGCGATCTCGGCCCCCAGCGCCGGCATTGCCGCGACCAGCGACTCTGCGTCGTAGCCCATATTCGTTTACAGTCCTCTTCGAAGGGCGACGGTGTGCACGGGCGCGTCCCACAGCTCGACGAATTCGTCGTCGAGTTTGAGCAGGGTGATGGACATTCCTTGCATCTCCAGCGCGGTGATGTAGTTGCCGACCAGCGATCGCTGCACCTCGATACCCTTGCCTGCCAGATATTTTCGAGCGGAATTGTAGGCGAGGTACAGCTCCACCTCGGGCGTGCCGCCCATGCCGTTGACGAACAGCAGGGTCCGGTCACCGGAGACGAACGGCAGATCCTGGACGACTGCGTCGAGCAGGATCGCCACGATCTCGTCGGCCGGAGCCAATTTCCGCGTCTCCCGACCCGGCTCGCCGTGGATGCCGATACCGATCTCCATCTCGTCCTGCGCCAGCACGAACGAAGGCTCACCCGAGTGCGGGACGGTGCAGGCGTGCAGCGCCATCCCCATCGATCGGACCTGCGCGATGACCCGCTGCGCAACCGCCGTCACCGACGTGAGGTCGTCACCGCGGGCCGCCGCCGCTCCGGCGATCTTCTCCACCAGCACCGTTCCGCCCACTCCTCGGCGGCCGGCGGTCCAGGTCGAGTCCTTCACGGCCACATCGTCGTCGACCACCACGGAGGCCACCGACAAGCCTTCGGCCTCCGCGAGCTCGGCGGCCATCTCGAAGTTGAGCACGTCGCCGGTGTAATTCTTGACGATGTGCAGGACCCCGGCGCCCCCGTCGACCGCCTTCGTGGCGTCCAGGATCTGGTCGGGAGTAGGTGAGGTGAACATCGCCCCCGGCACGGCCGCGTCCAGCATCCCGACGCCGACGTAACCGACGTGCAGGGGTTCGTGGCCACTGCCGCCGCCGGACACCAGCGCCACCTTGCCGGCGATCGGACCGCCGGCGCGGGTCACGAACGTCGGATTGCGGTGCAGCGTCAGTAGATCGGCATGCGCGGCGGCGACACCGTCCAACGCTTCGTCCACCACCGTTGACGGATCATTGATGATCTTCTTCATCTTCCACTCCTTCGTGGGATGTGCAGGTCGGTACAGACAGTTCGAGTAGCTCACTCGTGGTCGTGATTTCTGGCCAATTGCGACGGAACGACGCTGTCTGCACCGAACATTCATCCGATTCTGGACAAACCTTTGGAATCGGGCGCCGCAGCCGGCTGGAGCGTGGCAGGACGACGAGGGGCGGGACGCACCCAGGTAGGTCCCGCCCCGTTCGGGTCGGTGTTCGCGGGTCGATTCGGGTACGGGGTGCTCAGCCCTCGTCGTCGACCCAGTCGAACGTCTTGGTGACGGCCTTCTTCCAGGATGCGTAGGCCTTCGCCCTTGCGCCCTCCTCCATGTTGGGCTCCCAGCGCTTGTCCTCGGCCCAGTTGGTGCGGATGTCGTCCTCCGAGGCCCAGAATCCGACGGCCAGACCTGCGGCGTAGGCCGCGCCGAGGGCGGTCGTCTCGGCGACCACCGGACGGATCACCGGCACACCCAGGATGTCCGCCTGGAACTGCATCAGGGTCTCGTTGACCACCATGCCGCCGTCGACCTTCAGAGCCGTCAGATCGACACCGGAATCGGCGTTCATCGCGTCCAGGACTTCCTTGGACTGGAACGCGGTGGCCTCCAGGACGGCGCGGGCGATGTGACCCTTGTTGACGTACCGGGTCAGCCCGACGATCGCGCCCCGGGCATCGGAGCGCCAGTACGGCGCGAACAGGCCGGAGAAGGCCGGCACGAAGTAGCAGCCGCCGTTGTCGTCCACCGACTTGGCCAGATCCTCGATCTCGGGGGCGCTGTTGATCAGCCCGAGGTTGTCCCGGACCCACTGCACCAGCGACCCGGACACGGCGATGGAACCCTCGAGGGCGTAGATGGTCGGCTGGTCGCCGATCTTGTAGCAGACGGTGGTCAGCAGACCGTTCTTCGACGGGACCTTCTCGGTGCCGGTGTTGATCAGCATGAAGTTACCGGTGCCGTAGGTGTTCTTGGCCTCGCCGACGGACAGGCAGGCCTGTCCGAAGGTGGCGGCCTGCTGATCACCGAGGATGCCCGCGATCGGGACGCCGGCCAGGGTGCCGCGCGGCCGGACCTCGGCGTAGACCTCGGAGGAGGACTTGATCTCCGGGAGCATCGACATCGGGATCTTCATGTCCACCGCGATCGAGGCGTCCCACGTGAGGGTGTCCAGGTCCATCAACAGGGTGCGCGAGGCGTTGGTGGGGTCGGTGATGTGCAGGCCGCCGTCGAGGCCGCCGGTCATGTTCCAGATGACCCAGGTGTCCATGTTCCCGAACAGCAGGTCGCCGGCTTCGGCCTTTTCCCTGGCCCCTTCGACGTTGTCCAGGATCCAGCGGACCTTCGGCCCGGAGAAGTACGTGGCCAGCGGCAATCCGACCTTGGCCTTGTACCGCTCGGCGCCGCCGCCGAGCGCCCCGAGCTGCTGGCAGATCGCGTCGGTGCGGGTGTCCTGCCAGACGATGGCGTTGTAGACGGGCACACCGGTGTTCTTGTCCCAGACCATCGCGGTCTCACGCTGGTTGGTGATGCCGACCGCCGCGATGTCGGCCGGGGTCAGATCGGCCTTCGCGAGCGCCCCGGCGGTGACCGTGCGGGTGTTCTCCCAGATCTCGATCGGGTTGTGTTCCACCCAACCGGCCTTCGGGAAGATCTGCTCGTGCTCCTTCTGATCGACGGCCACGACGCGGCCCTCGTGGTTGAAGATCATGCACCGGGTGGAGGTGGTGCCCTGGTCGATCGCTGCTACAAACTGCTCGCTCATGGAGGTGGTTCCTTTCGTCACTACGACAGTGGTCACTACGACAGTGGGAGGAACGTTTCAACTGGTGCTGGCGAAGCTCGGATGGATCGGTGTCAGTTGGTGCGGACCAGGATGGGCTTGACGCCCTTCATCAGGTCGGCGGCGTCGGTGACCTTGAACAACAGGGTGGCCAGGACGGCACCTACGAGGGGGGCCACGACCGGGATCCAGGCGTAGCTCCAGTCGGACGAGCCCTTGCCCTTGATCGGCAGCAGCGCGTGCGCGATACGGGGACCGAGGTCACGGGCCGGGTTGATGGCGTAGCCGGTCGGCCCGCCGAGCGAGGCACCGATGCCGATGACGACCAGAGCCACGCCGAGTGCGCCGATGGAGGCGGGGGTCCCGCCGGACACCAGAATCCAGAAGATCAACACGAAGGTGGCGATGATTTCGGTGAGGACGTTCCACACGGGGGTCCGCAGTGCGGGGCCGGTGGAGAACACACCCAGTTTCTTGCCCGGATCGGGCTCGGCGTCAAAATGCTCCCGGAATGCGACCCACGTCAGGACAGCCCCCAGGAATGCTCCCAGCATCTCGGCACCGAAGTACACAAATGCCTGTTTGGTCGAAATATTGCCCATCATCCACTGCGAGACGGTGACCGCCGGATTGAGATGTGCACCGGTGGGGAAAGCAACATACACACCCACGAAGACACCCAGACCCCATCCGAAGTTGATCAGGAGCCAACCGCCGTTCTCACCCTTGCTACCCTTCAGAATGGCCGTTGCTACCACGCCACACCCGAGCAGCAGAAGCATTGCGGTGCCCAGCGTCTCGTACAGGAATATGTGCCCCAAGCTGACAGTACTCAACTGCGTCCTCCATTGGACTGGGCCGGCTCAGTGGCCGGCGATGAATGGATCGATCTGCAATTTCGCGCACGGCATCGCCCGATGAAGTGGCCTAGGGATTGACTTTCAGGGGCGGTCCCCTTCCGCACCGGCGATCCATGATCGTCACAGGCTCATGATCGTCACAGGCTCATGGTCGTCACAGGCCCTGGTCGGACTTGCCCTGGCCGGCCGGGGCACCGTCGAGGCGATGCCGCTCACCAGGGGTCTCGGCACCGACCCGAACTTCCGGTGCGCCCATCCGGGCGGCGTCGGCGGTCTGGTCGTCCGGCATCTGCTGGGACTCGATCTCGGCCTTCACCCGTGCCCGGTAGTGCTCGACCTCGTTCGCGACGGCTGCCGCGTCCCAGCCGAGCAGCGGGGCCACCAGGTCGGCGACCTCCTGGGCAGCGGCATTCCCGCGGTCCCAGGTGTCCACCGAGATCCGGGTACGGCGCGCCAGGATGTCGTCCAGGTGCAGGGCCCCTTCGTGCGAGACCGCATACACGGCCTCGACCTTGAGGTACTTCGGGGCGCTGTCCAACGGGTCACCGAGCTCCGGACGCGCGCCGATCAGGGCGACCACCTCGCGGATCAGGCTGCCATAGCGGCCGAGCAGGTGCTTGACCCGGGTTTCGTCCAGACCGATCTCGACGGCGAGCTTGTCCATGTTGTTGGCCAACGCCTGGTACCCGTCGGCGCCGATCAGCGGAACCGTTGCGGTGATGGACTTCCCGATCTTACCGGGCAACTGCTTCACGGCCTCGTCGACGGCATCGGAGGCCATCACCCGGTACGTCGTGTACTTGCCGCCGGCCACGATCACCAGACCCGGAACGGGTGAGACGACGGCGTGCTCGCGGGACAGCTTGCTGGTCTGATCCTCTTCGCCGGCCAGCAACGGACGCAGGCCGGCGTAGACGCCCACGACATCTTCCCGGGTGAGGGGCTTCTCGAGGAGCCGGTTGGCCTGGGCCAGGATGTAGTCGATGTCCGACCGGCTGGCGGCCGGGTGGGCCAGATCGAGATCCCAGGGGGTGTCGGTGGTCCCGATCACCCAGAAATCGTCGCTCCACGGGCACGGGATGATGAACAGCAGACTCTTCTCGGTCTCGGTGATCAGACCGGTGTCCGAATCGATCCGGTCCCTGGGAATGATCACGTGCACGCCCTTGGACGCGGTCACCTTGAACTGACCCTTCCCGCCGAGCATCTGCTGGATCTCGTCGGTCCACACGCCTGCTGCGTTGACGGTGGTCTTCGCCCTGATCTCGATCTCCTGGCCGGACTCCAGATCCTTCACCGTCGCGCCGATCACCCGGTCGCCGTCGCGCAGGAACCCGGTGACCCGCGCACTGGTGGCCACCAGCGCGTCGTAGGACGCGGCGGTGCGGGAGATCATCATCGTGTGACGGGCATCGTCCAGTTGGCCCTCGTAGAACATGATGCCGCCCTTGATCCGGCCGATCTTGCCGCCGCGAAACGACTTCAAGGTCGACTTCTTCGACAGGTGCTTGAGGTGGCTGGGGACTCCCCGGCCGGCCCCCAGCACGTCGTACACACCGATACCGGTGCCCACGTAGGCACGGTCCCAGGCGAACCGCTCCAGCGGGTAGATGAACTTCACCGGATGGGCGAGGTGCGGACACAGGGTCGAAAGGATGAGCTTGCGTTCCCGCAGCGCCTCGAAGACCAGTGAGAAGTTCAGCTGCTTGAGGTAGCGCAGGCCACCGTGGATCAGCTTGGACGACCGGCTCGAGGTACCGGAGGCGAGGTCACGAGCCTCCACCAGAGCCACCTTCAAGCCCCGGCTGGCCGCGTCGAGTGCGGCGCCGGCGCCGACGACACCGCCGCCGATCACCAACACGTCGAACTGTGTTTCGGCCATCTGGCGCAATGCATCTTCCCGGTTGGCCGGGCTCAAAGCTGTGGACAGGAAACTCATCGCGGTACTCCTCGGTGCGTCTTGCCGCAGTAACATTCGGGGTTGAATTCATCTTGTGGTGCGACACTTGAGCGAGGCACCGTGGGGGTCCGGCCGCCGGGTGGGTACCTCGGGTGCAGTGAGCTGCGCTGCTCGGGCCGAACGGGCCGGACACAGCGGACTGCGGGCGATGGAAATCGCTCTGGCGTGCCGATAGCCCTGCACGTCAAGCTCATCGATGGTCCTCATTGATCTATCGGTCGGGCCGTCGTCAGGGCGTATGCACCCCCGTGAGAGCGAATTGTCTGCACCGTATCGGTACTGCGCCGAAAGGACAATAGTATACGTACGGCAATGCCGAACGCCCCAAGGTTCGGCATAGCCGAACGGTGTGAGACCCGGCGCGTGGGGTGTAGCCGGTGCCGGCGGAGCTGTCCGCGTTGGGTGAGCGGGCATCGCTGAGGGTTCAGTCGCAGCACGATCCCCTGGAGGTCGACGATTCAGATCCGGGTGTGAACTGCCCGGCCAACCCGAGAGTAGTTGGACCATAGGAGTCCTCACCGCAGACCGTACGGTCCGGTGGCCCCACCCGTGATGCGGCAGGCGGCGCATGCTGCTCGCCGAATCCCCGTGCGCTCCCCCTCGCCGTCACTATCGAGCAGCTACTCGTCTGGGTTAACCCCTGTTGGTGGACATTCACCCGAGTGACTCCAGATCACGCAGGAGGATGTCCTCATGTCGGACAAGGCAAGAAAGTTCACCCCGGAGTTCCGGGCCGAGGCGGTGAAGTTGGTGATCGACACCGGCCGGCTGGTAGCCCACGTCGCCGCTGAGATCAGTGTTGGTGCGCAGTTGTTCGCGCGTCGCCGCCTTGCAGCCGGATCCAAAGATCGGCGGTGACCTGAACTTCTGAGCTCATACCCACCTATTCAGACTCAGTTGATTGCCGTTGCACCTCGCCGTGAAAGGAACCGACCTCCCATGACGGAGCACCCACACTCACCGGCCAGCGAGCCGACCGATGACCCCGACCGCGGCTGGAGCGGCGACCAAGTGATCCCCGACCGCGGCGCCCAACAGCCAACCAATGACCCCAATGCGGGCTGGTCTGGCGAGCAGGTTCCCCCCTGACGCCTCAGCCTTGATCCACCGCGGCGGGTGTAGTTGATCTTGAGATTGTGGAGTTGAGCTTGGTGGGCCCGGCTTTGGGTGCGGGTATGCCTGTAGGCCCGATCGGTGGTCGGGGTGTCCGGGGTGGGGCTGGGTCGGGCCGGGGGTGGCGTGGTGGACGGAGGGGGTCAGGCGGTTTGGGGTGGCGCCATGATGCGTCGAACATTTTGTTGAACAGCGTTTCTCGGCGGCTGCCGGCCGGCAGGTGCAGGGTGTGGACCCGCCCGGAGTGGGCGATGCGGGCAGGAATGTTGACCAATACGGCGCGGATGGTGGCGGTGCGGGCCTTGCCCAACGACGTCCCGGTGAGGGCGGCGGCAGCGCGGGCGAGGTTGTAGGCGATGACCGCGCAGGTCAGCCACGCCGCGTTCGCGTTGAACACTCCGGACGGAAAGTGTTTCAGCGCTGAGCTTTTCAGATCGGCGATGACCTGTTCGACGATGGCGTGGTCGCGGTGGTGCGCCTCGGCGACCAGCGTCGGTTCGCAGCTGTTGGTGAACACCGCGTGGAACCGGTAGACGGCGA
>JBBRDH010000013.1:0-57077 GCA_038204125.1 Mycobacteriales bacterium | reverse complement strand
CGATCTTGGGCAGCTTGGCAACGCCGATCTTGGCTCCCTTGAGAGTGGTCGCCTCGTTCACCTGCCAGATGCCCTGCCAATTCAGTGCGTTCTGCGAGTTCTTCAGGGCGATGTAGTCGGCATCCTGGGCGACGTTCTTCGGGCTGTAGCCGTTCTTCACCAGATCGACCATGAAGGTCAGCGCCTGCACGCCGGCGTCGGAGTTCCATGCCGCCTGGGTCACGTCGGCATTGAACAGGTCCCCGCCGAACTGCCAGAGCAGCGACTCGAACATGAATCCGCCGGTGAACTGGAACGGCGATACCCATGAACCCTGGATGCCCTTCGCCTTCATCTTGTCCAGGACGTTCATGTACTCGTCCTTGGTGGTCGGCGGCTTCTCCGGGTCCAGCCCCGCCTTGGCGAAGACATCCTTGTTGTAGTAGAGGCCGAGGTTGTGGACATCGATCGGGATCCCAAATCGCTTGTCCTTGTACAGCCCGCCCTGCCAGACGGCCGGATCGAAATCGGATTCCTTGAGCTTGAGTGCGTCGGCGATGTCGGAGATCGGCGTGATGACGTTCTGCGCGGCGTTACTGGCAATGTCGTCGATGTGCATGACAGCGACATCAGGGCCGTTACCCGTGCGTACGGCGGCCGGCAGCTTCTTGAAGAAGTCCGCCCATTGGTACACGTTCAGCTGGACCTTGACGTTCTTCGTCTCGCTGTTGAACTGCTCGATCATCTTCTTGGCCTGGTCGCCGTCCGCCCCGGTCCAGCCGTTCCAGAAGGCGAGTTGCACATTCGGGCCCGCATAGCCGGTGCCTCCGGCGCCGGTGGTCTGAGCCGCTGCCGGAGCGGCACCCGGAGGTGCTGTCTTCTTTCCGCAGGCGGCCAACGCATAGCTTCCGGCCACCATCGAGGTAGCGGCGAGAAACCGGCGACGGGTGAGCGGCGTGCCGAAGGCTCGCCCTACGCCGGTAGCCGTTGCTCTGGCAGCCAATGCTTCGGCGATCGTTGCTGTGGCGGTCGTTGATGTCACGGTCGGTGATGTCACAGAGGAGGGAACGTCGGCTGCGTAGCTGGCGGAGTTCATCATTGAAGACCTTTCGGTTGTCGAAGTAGCTGTCGCGGCAGGCGGGCCCTGGGTACAGCGAGATCAGTTTTCATGTGTGCGAACAGGTCACGGCGGTGCCGCCGGAGCCCCGTCGGCCCTGGCAGGTCGCGCCCCGACCGGGGGGCGAAGTTCTGGGCTGCTCCGGGTCCCGGTCGTCGTGGCCTGGGCGACTGCCTGTGTTGCAGGGGCGGGGCGCCGTGTGAGCCACGTCGCATCCATTCCCTACCCGTTCAACGTTGAACCATAGGAGACCAAATTGCAACCCTCACCTGACATCAGATCGAAATTTCCAGGCGTGGTGCAGGATGACGGGATGACGGAGCCGACCGGTACCTCCGAGCGGCGGCCGGCGCGGATGAAGGACGTGGCCGCGGCCGCCGGGGTCTCATTCAAGACGGTCTCCAACGTCGTCCACGGCAAGCCGAATGTGGGCGAAGAGACCCGACAACGGGTGCAGGCCGTTATCGCCCGAATGGCTTACCGTCCCGACGAGGCCGGTCGGCAGCTCCGGCAGGGACGGAGCGGGATGCTCACCCTGGTGGTGCCGGACATCGTGTCGCCGTACTTCGCCGAACTGTCCCATGCGGTCATCAGCGCTGCCAGGAAAATGGGTTACGCGGTCTTCCTGGAGGAGACCGGCGGCGATCCCGACGTCGAGTTGGACCTGCTGGGAACCCTCGCGACGCGGGTGTTCGACGGCGTCATCTTCAGTCCGCTGACGGCATCGGCAGCGAGTCTGCGTCAACTGAACGCCGTGGTACCCACTGTTTTCGTCGGTGAACACATCGCCGGTGCCGGCCTCGACCACCTGACCTACGACAACGTCGGTTCGATGCAGCAGGCGACCGGCCACCTGATCGAACGCGGCTGCCGCCGCATCGTCTTCCTCGGCAGCCAGGCCGTCGCTTCCAACAGCACGGGCGGCTTCCGGTTCACCGGCTATCAGCGGGCACTGCGGGCCGCAGGCATCACCCCGGACCGCGGATTGTCGGTCCGGGTGACCGCCTTCACCAGGGAGCAGGGTGCGGCGCAGGTCGCCCAGTTGCTCGCTCGCGGCATCGCATTCGACGGAATGGTGTGCGCCAACGACCTGCTCGCCATCGGCGGCATGCATGCTCTCCGCCAGGGCGGCCGGCGCGTCCCGGTCGACGTGCGGGTAGTCGGTTGGGACGACATTCCGGACGGTCGCTTCTCACACCCCACCCTGACCACCGTTGCACCGGACGTGAGCGAGCTCGCCCACTCCGCCGTCCGGATGCTGGTCCGCAGGATTACCGACCCTGGCGCTTCGGCGCAGCGGCACACCATCGGTCATCGGCTGGTTGTCCGGGACTCCTCCAGCTGATTGGGTCGGCTGATCGGCTCGGCTGATCGGCTCGGCAGATCGGCTCCGGCTGATCGCCCGGTCCGCCGGAGCCGGCCGTACAGCTGGCCCGGCCGGCGTCGCAGTGATACAAACATCTAGTACAACGTTGAATGATCGATTCGGCTGCCGGATGCGACCCCGGGTCGGCCACTCCTTGGCTAGAGAGGGTCCGATGGACGTTCCGCTGAACAGCACCGCCGAGGCCGGACCGCAAACGCTGGTGACCGCCGGCCGGACGAGCGGCGGGCGGGCGAGAGAACGTGTTGTGGAACAGAACATTCCGAAGCCCGAACATCCTCGCCCGCAGATGGTCCGGCCGCACTGGCTCAACCTCAACGGCCGCTGGGATTTCGAAATCGATCGCGGCGATTCCGGATTGGAGCGCGGGCTGCTCGACAGACCCCTCGCCGGCGACATCCTCGTGCCCTTCGCGCCCGAATCGGTCGCTTCCGGGATCGGTGACACTGATTTCCTCGAAGCCGTATGGTATCGGCGCGAAATTGTGGTCCCCGCGGATTGGACCGGGTTGCGCCCGCTTCTGCATTTCGGCGCAGTGGACTTCGAGGCAACGGTGTGGGTCAACGGCACGGAGGTGGTCCGGCACCGGGGCGGATTCACCTCCTTCACCGCCGACCTGCACCCCATCGTCGGCCCCGGCGACACCGCACGGATCACCGTCCGAGCCAGGGACAGCAGGCACGACGTCAAGGGCCGGGGAAAGCAGGCGACCTGGTACGCGAATACGCACTGCGCCTACACCCGGACCACCGGGATCTGGCAGACCGTCTGGCTGGAAGGTGTTCCGGAGGTCCAACTGCGACGGCCACGGATCACCCCGTCGCTCGGTTCGTCCGCCGTGCACATCGTGGCACCGATGTCGGCCAATCGGCCCGGCTGGTCGTTGTCGGCCGTTCTCTCCGATCAGGAGGGCGAGGTGGCCGGCGGCGAATGCCGGGCAGATCTCGACCTGGCACCGGCGCTGACCCTGACGGTGCCGGCCGACCGCCTTCGGCCGTGGAGCGTCACCGACCCACACCTCTATTCACTGCGCATCGAGCTCAGGGATTCCGGCGGCAATGCCATTGACGCCGTCGACTGCTACACCGGCATCCGGTCGGTCGCCATCAACGGCCGTGAAGTGCTGATCAACGGAGAGCCGGTCTTTCAGCGGCTCGTCCTGGATCAGGGTTACTGGCCGGACACCCTGATGACCGCGCCGGACGATGCGGCGCTGATTCACGACATCGAATTGAGTATGGCGGCCGGATTCAACGGCGCCCGCCTGCACCAGAAAGTCTTCGAGGAGCGCTATCTCTATCACGCCGACCGCCTGGGGTATCTCTGCTGGGGGGAATTCGGCGACTGGGGAGTGTCCGGGCAGGGACCGACCGGCGACAATCAGAAACCCCCGGCGCTGTTCGCGGCCGAGTGGGCGGAGGCCATCGAGCGCGACCAGAATCATCCGTCGATCGTCGGGTGGTGTCCCCTCAACGAGACGCACCAGGTACTGCATGACGGCGGGACCGTGCTCGACGACGTCACCACCGCCATGTTCCGGGTCGCAAAACTGGCCGACCCGACCAGGCCGGTCATCGATGCATCTGGCTATTCACACCGGGTCGCCGACACCGACATCTACGATTCGCACAATTACGAGCAGGATCCGGCCGCCTTCGAGGTGGCGCTCTCCGGGCTCACTGATGGTGATCCCTTCGTCAACCGGAGCCAGATCGGATCAGCGGTCATGTCATTGCCCTATCGCGGGCAGCCGTACTTCATCTCGGAATTCGGCGGGATCTGGTGGAATCCAGAAGCCGAAGATCCGGCGGCCGGCGTCGACGTCGAACAATCCTGGGGATACGGGCAGCGCGTCGGCAACGAAGAGGAATTCCACCGGCGATTCAGGGGTCTGGTCGGCGTTCTGTTGGACGACCCATTGATGTTCGGCTACTGCTACACCCAGCTGACCGACGTGTTCCAGGAGGAAAACGGTATCTACCGGTTCGACCGGTCCACCAAACTCGACGTGGCGAGGATTCGGGCCGCCCAGATCCGTCCGGCCGCGTTCGAGAAACCTGCGACCGGTTGCCGGCAGCCGACTCTGCCAGCTACCTCGTAGGCGGGAAGTGCAGGCGGGCATGATGTCCCCATGAGCCCACGCCTCACCCTCTCGGGCATCGTCCTGGATTCCGCCGACGCAGGACGATTGGCTGCGTTCTACCAGCGTCTGCTCGGGGGCGTCGTCGAGCAGGGAGATCCAGGCTGGGCCCAGTTGCGTACACCGGGCGGACAATCGGGTCTGAGTTTCCAGGACGAACCGGCGTACGTCCGGCCGGTCTGGCCGGCCGCGGCCGGAGACCAGCAGATGATGGTTCACCTGGATATTGCAGTGGACGATCTGGCGGTCGCCGGCGCGCACGCCGTCGAAGCGGGCGCAATACTCGCCGAACACCAACCGCAGGACGACGTCCGGGTGTACCTCGATCCGGCAGGTCACCCGTTTTGCCTCTTCGCTGACCAGGCCGGGTGAAATGGTCGCTGATGAACGGCGAGACCGCTGCCGGTGGCGCCGCCGCACGCTCGGGCGAGTGGCCGCTGCTGACGGTGATCGCCCTCGGCGGGGCGGTAGGAGCGGAGGGCCGCTACGGGGTGGGCCTGATTTTCCCGCACGGTCAGGGACAGTTCCCGTGGTCGACGGTCCTGATCAATGCATCCGGCTGCCTGCTGATCGGTGCCCTGATGGTGCTGCTGTCGGAGCTCACCTCCCCGCACCGCCTCGTCCGACCCTTTCTCGGCGTCGGGGTCCTGGGTGGCTACACGACGTTCTCGACCTTCACCGTCGACTCCCGACAACTCATCGCCGCGGGACATCTCTGGCGGGCGGTCGCTTATGTGTCCACGATGGTGGTGGTCTGTGCCGTGGCAGTGTGGGTGGCCACCGCTGGTGCCCGGCAGGCGGGCCTGGCCTTGGGGACACTGATGTCCAACCGGAAGGGTGGCACAGCGGGATGAGTCTGTCGGGTACCGCGGGACGATTGATGATCATCGTCGACGAGGATGCGCAGTTCGGTCACCGGCCGATCTACCTGGAAATCGTGAAGAGGGCCCGGGACGCCGGAATGGCAGGTGCATCGGTATTTCGCGGGATCGAGGGATTCGGGCGCTCCCACCAGATCCACACGAGTCGCATTCTCGATATGACGCAGAGCCTGCCGATGATGATCGTGATCGTCGACACCCGGGCGAAGATCGAGACATTGCTACCCCGGCTGGCGGAGCTCATGTCCAGCGGAATCATCGCATTGGACGACGTGGAAATCGTCTCCGCCGGACCTCCGGGCAGCTGATGACGGCGTTGATGATCGCTCTGGGCGCGATGGTCGGCGCTCCGGCCCGGTATCTCACCGATCGGGCGGTGCAGGCGCGGCATGGGAGTGGATTTCCATGGGGCACCCTCACAGTCAACGTCGCAGCTTCTTTACTGCTGGGGGGACTGACCGGAGCGGCGGCGCACATCGCGCCGCCCGTCATGGCGCTGGTCGGAAGCGGATTCTGTGGCGCGCTGAGCACGTACTCGACGTTCGGCTACGAGGTCATGCGGCTCACCGATCAGGGCGCCCGCCTGCAGGCCCTGCTGAATGTCGCGTTGAGTCTGGTGGCCGGGATCGGTTCTGCTGCAATCGGAGTCGCCATAGGTAGTGCCCTGGCCAGATGAGCTCAAGCGCAGCCGACCCTTTGGACCGAAGGAAAGAGCGCCCGTGACCCACTTCCACCGGATGACCCGGCTGTCCGTCTATCTCGGCAACGCCTCCGTGCGGCAACACCGGTCGGTCAGCGCCGAAATCATCCGTCGTGCGCATCGGGCTGGTCTCCGCGGCGCGAGCACGCTCCAGGGGACTACGGGTTTCGGCAGCTCCGGGCGGATTCAAGGCCCGGCAGGTTGGCAGTTGGTCGACCGAACACCGATCACTGTCCACATCATCGATTCGGCGGATCGCATCAGGACGTTCCTTCCCGACCTCGCCGACTTTTTCGACACCTGCCTAATCGTCATGGACGAGGTTGACGTCGCTACGGCTGAGCACGGATGAACCCACCCTCGCGTTGAACCAATATGCAACGCCCGGTTTCGGCAGACGGGCAATCAGGATTCATCCCGAAGTGGCCTCGCAGCGTGGAATTGATCGCCCAGCGTGAGCGGTACCGACGGCGATCGGGGTCGACGGTACAGGTCGGCCGCGATGGCAACCAAAACCACCCGATTGCTGAGAGCCCCGTAGGAAGGCCTGAAACGGCCGTGCCTCCGAAGGTGCATGCTGCAGGAAGCAGTTCAATCGGAACCGGTGGTGGAGTGAGCGGAACCGTCCATATCCCTGACTCGGCGGAAGTGCGCGAGGCGCTCTTCGACGACCCACGGCGACAGCCCTGGCCCACCTTTGCCGCGGCCGCGGCAGCGGCCGTGGAGCATTTGAACGCCGTCTCGCCGATGGATCTGTGGATGGTCACCCAGCGGGTGGGTGGCGACCAGGTGGTGGTCGCATCGGCCGGATTCTGGGCCGACCTGGCGAGTCCCGGGACTGCGTTTCCGTGGGCGGACTCGTTCTGCCTCCGAATGGTCGAGCAGCGTGGCCCGATGTTCGCACCCGATGTGGCGCTCGTACCGAACTACCAGGAGTTGTCGACCGGAGTGCTGGCCCGGGTCCGCTCGTACATCGGAATACCGCTGGAAAGTGATACCGGCCGATTGTTCGGCACCCTTTGTGCCTACTCGGGTGCCGTCCAACCTGCGACGCTGACCGAATCACTCCCCCTTGCACAATTGTTGGGCCAGTTTCTGGGGACGATCCTGGCTCGGGAGCACCTCATCCTCGCCCATCGGGCCGACGCCGCCGCCGCTTCCGAACTGGCCGAATGCGATCGGCTGACCGGCCTGCGAAACCGCCGCGGCTGGGAGATGGCCGTCGCCACCGAGCAGCGCCGGGTCAGCCGCCGCGGATCGGCGACCAGCGTGCTGGTCCTCGACCTCGACGACCTCAAGAGCACCAACGACACCGCCGGTCATAGTGCAGGCGACGACCTCATCGTTGCCTGCGCGAGGGTTCTCGAGCGCTACTGCCGGGCCTGCGACACGTCGGCGCGGCTGGGCGGAGACGAATACGGCGTCCTGCTGTCCAATTGCGACGCGGAAGCGGCAAATGCGATCCTGACGCGGCTGCAAATTGCCCTGGCTGCATCGGGGGTGATCGCATCGACCGGATCCGCCACCAGCACTCCAGGTGAGGAGATCGCGCAGACCTGGTCGCGTGCCGACAAGGCCATGTACGCCGATAAGCGGGAACGGGGCCGGCGTCGCGCGCTGATGAACTGACGGTCTGCGTCATCGACGTGCCTGATCTACCCGTTCCCCACCTACCTCCGATCTGCCGGCTCTCGGGGCCCACATCGTCGTCGATGCTGACTGTTTTTTGGCCAGGGCAGGCGGTGCGACCCGGGCGACGAAGTGCAGGGCCGCGGGTCTGCCCTGGCAGGTGGAGCAACTCAACCTTCAAGTACGAACCGGCCGCCCTCGCGCAGCACGATGGGTCCGACGCCTGCCTGAAACGTCGAAGCTCGGAGCCGAAGGGAATTATTTTCTCCGAATACAGCCCCCGAAGTACTGACGGGGCTCCCTTTTGCTATTGATCTCGACTCGAACTGGGGAACAATGGCCCCATCGTCTTCGTTCTGTCGGATCGGGGCTACTCCTTTTGTGGGTCGCGCGCAGCCTTACCTCCCTCAATATTTCACGCTCAGTAGCGGCAGCTTGGCCAAACGGGTTACATAGCCTACAATTGCCGCCATCCGCGTTAGCAGGAATCGCGGCCGGAACACTGAGCTACCGGGGGGTCACTGTCGATGATCAAATCACGGCGAATGACAGGCCGAGAAGCCGTCTGCAGGGCGGAAAGCCGGATTGGTCGTGCATCGACCCTTTTCGTCGCCTTCGCCGTGTTCACCGGCTCTCTGTTCCTCGGGGCGCCGGCCGGGCGGGCGTACGCCGCAGACACCCTCGCGCCCTCCCAGCCCGGAGTGATCACCACGTCGAGCGTCACCGCGAGCTCTGTCGTCCTGACGTGGGGACGCTCGACGGACGCCAGCGGGATCGAAGGTTACCGCGTGTACCGGGGGGTGAACGGCGGGTCGATGGCGCTGATGGCAACCACGGACGCTGTCACCACCTATGCCGCCACCCGCCTCTACAGCGACCGCGCTTACACCTTCGGAGTAGCGGCCATCGATGCTTCCAACAACATGTCGCCGATGCGAAGCGTCAATCTCCATACGCTGACGAGTAGCGATACGACCCCTCCGTCCGCCCCGTCGAGCACCAGCGTGTCCTTCCGGGTTTTCTCGTCCACCAGGATCGATGTGGTCTGGGGGGTTTCCACCTCGACCGACGTCGCGGGCTACCAGGTCTGGCGGAACGGAGCGCTGGTCGGGACTGTGGATCTCCCCAATTCCGCACGTTTCTCCGACAACGGGCTCAACTCTGCGACCTCTTATTCGTACGTGATCAAGGCAGTCGACTCAGCCGGCAATATTTCCCTTCCGACCACCGCCAAGGCTTCCCGGACACTGACCGCCGGAGCAGTCATCATCGCCCGCGGCCCCTACCTCTCCAACGTCACTGCCGACTCGGCCGTCGTTTCCTGGTGGACGAACCTGCCGACCAACGGTTCGGTCGCTGTCAACGGCACCAGCGTGATTGACAGTTCAGGGCCGGTCCAGCACCATGCCGTTACCGTCAGCGGGTTGCCGGCCGCAAGCAGTCTGCCCTACACAGTTTCGAGCGGGGGTAGCACCGCGGGGGGCACACTCCATACGGCCGCGACCCCCGATCTGACGTTCAGCTTTGCCGCTATCGGCGATTTCGGCGGCGGTAGCAGCGCGGAAACCCTGAATGCGAACAACATCGCGTCAGCGGGCACACAATTCATCCAGACGGTGGGCGACAACATCTACCCGTCTGCCGGGCTACCCGACCCCAACTTTTCCACCACCTATTCGGACTTCGACCAGCGGTTTTTCAGGCCATTCGCCACCGCGGCGCGCTCCCAGGCGTTCTTTCCGGCGAACGGTAACAAGGAATATTACGGCGACGGGGAATTCTGGGCGGCCCTTCCGATGCCCGGCAACAACCACAGCAGGTACAGCTACACCTGGGGTTCCGCTCACATCCTCGTCCTGGACAGCGAGCAGCCCTTTGCGACCGGAACCGACCAGTACAACTTCGCCCAGACGGATCTCGCTGCGCACCAAGGTGACACCTGGCGGATCGTCGTCATCCAGCGGCCGCCGTACAGTTCCTCGTCGGCCAACTCGAGTTCCGTACCGGTCAAGCAGTATCTCGTACCCCTGTTCCAAGCCCAGAAAGTCAACCTGGTGCTGTCCGGAAACAGCCACAACTATGAACGGACCAATCCGCTGATCAACGGCACCGTCGCCGCGAGCGGCATCACCTACATCGTCACCGGTGCAGGCGGCAATGGCTTCAACGCCTTTCCGGCGAGTGCTCCCCCGGCCTACAGCGCCTTTCGAGAATCCAGCTACTACCAGTACGAGCGGATCACCGTCTCACCGACCGCAATCACCGCAGATGCGGTCAGAGCGGACACCAACGCGGTCTTCGACTCGGTGACCATTAGATAGCCGGCAAGCTCCACCGCACTGTCGCCGGCACCATTCTGTGACGAATCCATCGACCAGCAGCCTCCACCACCAACACCAGCCGACTCAAGGTGGATGCGGAGTCCCCGGTCAACGACATGCTGCTCAAGTTCGCGATCCCAGCTTCCTGCCGGGCCGCCGCAGCCGCCCTGCGGTTGACAGTCGGCGCGAACTCGACAGAGCCTTCGGGCAATGGCGGTAGCCTGAACGCGACGTCCACCAGTGACGCAAACGCAACTGGCAGGAAAGTACCGTCGGATGGCAATCCGCACCGGCAAAGGTGACCTCCGCCTGATAGGTCGACCCGGCCGTGATGGCGGCGGCACCGTCACCCTTCGAGGATCGTCGTCGAGCGCGGACGGAGCCGGCTATTTCTCGAAGGAATCCGGGCAGCGCATCGGCCCCGCGCCTCGACCTGCGCTGCGCCTGAACAACAACACTGGCTTCGGTTGCGAACCGCCGTTGAGGGACAGTCAGCGATGACAACTGCCGTTACCCTTATCATTGTTGGTGGAACCCGGCGACCCGTCGTTGACAAACTGCCAATCGTAGGTGCCTCCCCGCAACACCAGTCTCAGAACGCCGAACGAATCGCTGCTGCGGAACTCGCTTCCTACCACCGGTGCCGCCGGCTTGTGGTGATCATCGCCACCTGTTCCGACGATGAACTCCCGGATACCTTTGGCTTCATCCACCCGGCCGCCCGGATCGAGCGGGGCAAATCGTTCGTACTCGTGGGAATGCCCGTTCAGGACGATGTCAACTCCGGCCGCGTACAGATCCTTCCAGATAGGCTCCAACGTGGCGTCCGATCCGGCGTCGCTGTGATGGTCCGAACCGCTCGAGAACCGTGGCACATGGAAGTAGGCCAGCACACACTGCGCCGGATGCGCCGCGAGATCCGCCTTCAGCCACTGTTCCTGAGCCGACCCCGCCCGGCAGCCATCATAGGACCCGTTGAACCGATAGGCACCACAGTTCGAGTTGAGCGCTACGACATGCCAATCCCCGATATCGAGGCTGTAATAGCCTGTCGTACGATCGCCGGCATTCTGTCCGAAGTAATCGAAGTACGCGGTATTGGTCCCCCCTTCGCCACCCTCATGGTTCCCCAGAACCGGATAGGTGATGTTCTTGAACCGCCCCCAGGTGGGGTCGTAGGAGGCCGCGTAGTTACTCGGTGTGCCGTGCACGTACTGTATGTCCCCGAGAGCCAGTACGGCTTTCGGCGCAATCTTCGCCACTAGGTCGGATGTGGCCTTCTCATGGCAGCCGACCACCGTACCGTCGCCTTCATTGAAGTTGGGATACGCGGGGTCGCAGGCGATATCGCCGGCCGCGACGATCACAGTGCCAGGCGTCTGTGCTGGGTTCCGCCTGCTCAGCCCCACGTAGATGCCCGTAGAAACAAGCACCAGTACGGCAGCAATTGCGACCCACAATGCCCGGCGACTACGATTCATATCCGAGCAGCACCCCATCGCATGGCCGCATCTGCAAAATGCGTGTTCGGACAGTTACCCCGCGTACTTCCGCTGGCCGTGGGAGGTTCGATGTCCAGTAAATTTCCGAAGTCACCCACCGGACAATGATATGTGTACCGGACCGGTGAAGCATCGGCAGCAAATACGTCGGACTGAACCGTGAACCGGTCGTACCCGGCGACCGACCGACCCGCGGCGGGCCGTCAGCCGAGCGCCCGCTCCAGATCGGAGACCCGCACCAGGGGGTCGACTCCCGGACCGCCGATGCGATCGGACCATCGGGCCAGGTCCGAAAGCGCTCGGACCCGGTCCAGCGCCGCATTGAGGACCGCTATTTCCGCCTGCTGTTGCAGCACCAGGCTCTCCAGGCGGCCGCGGTGACCATGGTCGAGGAAGCCCGAGCCGGTCGACGCACGGCCCAACCGTCCGATCCCTGGTTCCAGGCCTGTCATGTTGACAGCCGACACGAGATCGGTCTTCGTGAATGAGGCTTGCAATGCGGAGATCACTGCGGCTTGAATCCTCCGCGCCTCGCGCTCCGTGTCCAGGTGGGCGGCAACGACCTGCTCGGACACTTGCAGACCCATCGCTTCGATGGCTTCGATCCGGCGCTGCGTGGTTGCAGTGCCGTAGCGGACAGTCCCCGGACCAACCGATCCAGCCGGCCTTTCCCGCCAGGCGACGTCGAAGGTCTGACCGTCGCGCGGATCGGACAGCAGATGGACGCTGTAACTCCGGGACGACGCTCGGCCCTCCTGAAGGCCTCTGTGATCAGCCATGACATCACCATAGAACGAGCTGCCATCAATGACATCCCGATGCGATGAGTGACGCGTGAGTGACCGATGAATGCCCTGCAGTAGCAGTCGGCCGCCCCCCGCCCAGGCTGCTCCATCGATGGGTCCGCTACTTAACGTACTATGTGGTGACGTTGTGTAGACATTACCGGTCGCCGGAACTGACAGCCAGCAGGTCCGTCGCCGTTGACGAAGGGAAGCCCCAATGACACCCGATCCGACACCCGAGCCGACACCCGAGCCGACACCCGAGCGCCGAACGAACAGGGCCCGGACGCCATGGACCCACCACCGGGCGGCCGGCCTGGGTATCGCAAGAAGACTTCTGCTGACGACGGTGTTCATTGTCACCGCATTGTCGGGTCCGATTCCATCCGCGGGCGCCCGCCAGGCTGCGATCGCCGCAGCTGGTGCCGCCTCGACCCCGCGGGGTGCGGCAGCCGCGCTGCCGGCCAAAGTCGCGCCGGTGTACGCCTACTACTACCTGTGGTGGAGTCGAGCACACTGGCTCGAGATGTTGGGACCCAACTATCCGGCGACCGCTATGCCGCTTCCGCTGCCGGCAACCCTCGACCCGACCGGCTGCCACCCGATCAGCAAGTATGTCGGCAACAAGTTGACCGACGTGCCGAGCGTCCTGTTCAGCCAGGACGACCCCGGACAGCTCGAGGCAGACGTCAGACAGGCGGCGGGGGCCGGGCTCGCCGGCTTTGCAGTCAACTGGGCCGGCAACGGATCCGCCACCCAGACTGTCGACAGCACGGTGTACAGCCGGCGTCTCCAGAGAATGGTCGATGCGGTGCACCGCGTCAACGCGCAAGGAATTCCATTCAAGCTCTGGTTGAGTTATAAGGCGTCGGCAAAGGTGCTGCCTTCAGGCGCGATACTTGGCGACCTGGCCTACTTCGCCGGCCATTACGGAAGTGACCCTGCTTTCGACCATTCCGGTTCGATCAAACCGACGGTGATCTGGCAGGGCAGCCGCAAGTACAGCCTTACGGTTCTGCAATCGATCACCACGACGTTCGGTGGGCGCCTGCGTATCCTCGGGGACGAAAGCGCGTGGTCCGCCGCCCGATCGTCGCTCCTGGACGGCGATGCCTACTACTGGTCTTCCCAGGATCCGGTTCGAAATCCCCAGTCGTTCGAACAGCTCGCGCAGTTGGCTGCGCAGGTTCACGCCAGTCCGGTCAACCGCGACGGCACCGCAAAGGTCTGGGTGGCCCCTGCGGCGCCCGGCTACGACAAGATCTTGGCCGGTGGATCGGCCTGCGTCCCCCGTCTGGCCGGGCAGACCCTCCGGTCGTTGTTCAAGGGGAACGCTGCCACCGGGCCGGCGGCCTGGGGACTGATCAGCTGGAACGAGGTGACCGAGGGCACCTACATCGATCCGATGACCAGATACGGGAACCAGGGTCTTGACGTACTTGCCGGCATCATCGCGAACGGCCCGTGAAATGACGTGGCTCTATCGGCCGGTCCGGGGCGGATCAGAAGCGGTGCTGCTTTCG
Source organism: Mycobacteriales bacterium (assembly GCA_038204125.1). GTDB lineage: Bacteria > Actinomycetota > Actinomycetes > Mycobacteriales > Nakamurellaceae > Nakamurella. The sequence continues at coordinate 43,116 of JBBRDH010000013.1, read as the reverse complement.
CCGCCGGGCGAGCACGGTGATGCCGCCGACGAGAGTAACCACGAATCCGATCAGCAAACCGATATTGAGCGCAAATGCACGGCTATCACCGCCGGAGGCGCTGCTGTCCAGGTCCGAGGCCACCGGATCCGGGCCTGAATCACCCGACTGTGCCGGCCCCGGTCCGCCCGCCGACGGAGTTGAGAGCAGGTCGAGAACAATGCTCAGATACCGGTGCCCGAGATGTAACGAAGGCTCGACAAATGTATTCTCACTGAACTCGTTCCAGCTGATCAACCCTAGTACGTCCGGCGATGACGAAGTGGCGGCCCGGTACTGCAGAGCCATGGTGCGGCCGTCATCGCGTTGCACCGCCCTTGCCCCGCCGATCTGTCTCGCATCGAAACCGGGAGCGAACGGGGCAACCCACAGCTTGCTGTCGCCGTGGACCGCCTCGCTCATATCGTTGAGTTTGGACTCGTAGTCGGGTTGCGACTGCGGATCCACGGACGACCAGTAGTAGGCATCGCCATCGGTGACATCCGCTATACGTCGATAGCCGGCAACGCTCTTCTCGGTCGAGAGAACCTGCAGAGTGGAGCGAACCGGATCTGTGATGGCCGCAACATCGTCGTGCGTGTACTTCCAGGTTCCGCTCAGTATTGTCAGCGGCTTGCCCGACATCCGGATGAACACCTGATCGGGGGCGAACAGCCGGGCGAAATACTCAAAATCTATCCTGACCCGGTCGCGGCCCAGCGGATTTCGGTCGAAGTCCAGGCCCTGGTAGATCATGGCGAGCTTGAAATTCTCCTCCTTGGCGATCCCGGCCAGCAACTGCAGGCGGCGATTGTTCACCGGCGTGTTCTTCCAGCTGACGATGAACCCGTCGATCCGGGCGGACTTTGCCCACTGGATGTGTTGGCGCATTACGCGCGGGTCATCGCTCGAATAGCGGCCCAACTCGGGAAAGTCCGTTTTTGCCCGATTCCACGACGGTTCATCGAACCACAAATAGTAGTACGCGAGGACCGGCGCCGGCGGTGTTGCCTGCTGCGACCCGGCGGCGTGGGCCAGTTCCCGGCCTTCGATGGCGGGGCCGACATTGGGGGGGCCGACACTGTAGGGGCCAGCGACACCGGGGATGACAAGATGGGAGAGCATCACGAAGAGGACGCCGGCTCGTCCGGTCCTCGACATCCAGTTCCTTCTGTTCACCGGGCTCCGAGCCGCGCCGGGTCGTGAGCCGGAACAAATTTCTGCATCCTCGCTCGCCCCAATCGCCGGATCGGGCGCAATAGGCGCTGCCGCATGCTGGCTCGACCCACCAGGAGAACAGCGATGATCAGCAGCGTGATGACGCTGGTAAACAGGCTGAGATCCAACAGGCTGATCACCGGCACTTCGACGACACTGTCGCGGGAAAGGCGGATCACCCGGCCGGCCACGATGGCTCTGCCGGCTTTGACGTTGATGAGGTAGGTCCCCCGCGGGAGGCCTTTGAGCGTGGCGATGCGGGATGCATCCATTTCGACCGTCCGAACCGAGCCATCCGGGAATGTGACGGCGACCGTCCTGCCGGCCGGCGAACCGGTCAGCGCGTCATAGGGTTGGATCGTCAGGTCGTGAAACTTTCCGACCACCGTCGCCGTCGTGTCCCTACCCGGCACGAAGGACTGCCGGCCGGCGTCGATCACGTTGGAGCCGGCGATGACCACGCTCTGCCACGAGTAGGAGACCGGTTCGACCGTCAGCACATTATTGGAGAAGTTGACCCGCGTTTCGTCGAGCCAGGTCGGCGAACCCGGTCGGAGGTTCACCACCACTCCTGCGTCGCTCCTGGCTGTCGCCACGGTCACGAGTGACGGGTCGATGACCCGACCGTTCTCGTCTATGAACCGCGGCGTGACGGCTTGTTTCGCGGTGAAAGCAGCAGTAAGTGTGTAGTCCGCCCGCAGCGGGAGGTCGGTCAGGGAGCTGCTGAACGCCTGAGCTTCGGTTTTCTGCCCGGCCCACCTGACGAACGACAGTTGCTGTCCACCATGGCGGATCGAGGCGTCAACGATCTCGAGCAGGTGTGAGCCCTGATCATGAGGTCTGGAAATTTGTAATTCACCGGCGCTATTCGTCATCGCAACCGCGCCATCCACGGAGATGCGAACCCCGGCGAGAGCTGGAATGGTCCGGACCGTGAGGGTGACAGTGGCCTGCCTCGTCGAAAGAGGCCTCCCCCCAGGCTCGATGGCTGCGCCATCGGGGTTCCCCCCGGCAGCCCGAGCGGCAGCGATCGACCCCACGCCGGTTGACATCACGGCCAGGAGCAGGCCGATCACCAACGAGCCACGCGCCCAGTGCCGCTGCGAAACCGGCTTGCCTGCTTTCATCTGAGGCTCTCCGCCAGGCGATCGTCCGGCTGTGGGGCGAGCCTGGACGGGCGCCACCTGGCTGCCGAGTGGGCACCGCGCCGACGTATCCGCCAACCTATCCGCCGATGTTTCTGCCGACGCATCCGCCACCGCATCCGACGCATCCGCCATCGCAACTGGGCCGAGGGCATCAAGCCGGCCACCAGCAGAACAAGGACGACTAGCACCACGGAAGCCCCATAGGCGCTGAATACTGCGCGCGCAGCAGCCGGTGCACGGAGCACGGCCGGGGGTGGTTCGCCATTGGTGCCGTGCAGGATTGCCGGCGGCCGGGCCGGCGACGTGAAGTCGAATCCGCCCGCAATGCTTTTTGCCAGCGCGTCCCGCGCCGTGAGCGGTGCTAACTGCCAGTTCTTTTCGATGAAGGTCAGCGCGCTCGTGTAATCAAGAACCGTGTGGTTGACCTGACCTTTCACGGCGTATGGGCTCAGCAGGAGCGCCGGGACCCGCAGGCCGTAGCCGTCGGCGTCGACCTGCGGGGGGGCCACATGGTCGAACCATCCGCCGGGACCGTCGTAGGACAGCAGCAGAGCCGATGACGACCAATACCTGCTCAGCATCAGCTGAGTTGTCATGTTGCGCATCAGGTTCTGACCGGAGACGACGGAACGGGCCGTCCGCTCGGTGGCCGAGGAAGTGGCGATGTAGGCGACGGATGGAAGTGTTCCGGCGGAGAGGTCGGCGTAGTACTGCCCGAGGTCGACGATGTGCGAGTTCAGTTCCTGGTCATCGATGAATCTGCCGATGTTGAGCAGCGGTACGCGACCCGGCTGGCTCGCCGGGTCGGTCGCCGACGCGCTTCGGTAGGTTTCCTTGGACCGATAGTTCTGGACGTAGAACTTCCAGGAGACGCCCGCGGTCTGCAGCCGGTCGAAGATCGTCGGCCGGCCCGGGTCTGCGGACGTCGGGCTGATTGTCACGGTTTGATCGCGGGCGGCCACCCAGTAACTCCGATTGTGCGTGGGGCCCGAACGCGACGACGAAAAGAAACTGTCGAACAGAACGTACTCACGCGCTGCGTTCCAGTAGAACGGCAACTGCGCCGCGTCGTAGTGGCCCATCGCCGTGCTGCCGTCCCGCCCTTGGGCGCGGAACGCCGACACGAACTGGTCCATCTTCCCGTTGTTCCACTGTCGATTGATGACAGTGGCGCCGGCCACCGGGGCCCCGGGAAGCGCAGGGTTCAGCAGAAACGGCTTCACGCAACCTTTCTTCGGGTGCCCTGCCACGTACTCCTGGCACGTTGCGGCGGGTATTCCGTCGGCGCCGGGGAAGGTTCCGAAATAATTGTCGAAGCTCCGGTCGCCCTGCATGGCGAAAATGAAGTGTTGGATCGGCGTTGTCGCCTGGTGACCTACGGGCGACGCCGGATCCCCGATCGCCGGTCCACTCGCACCAACCGGATAGCCGGCGCCGACAAGGGCCAGGAGGGCAGCGGCGAGCAGGGCCGTCAGCCGGCTGAGCGCCCTCACGACGGACCGACCTGGTATACGACCACTGGGCCATTTCGATGCGAGATGTCCAGGCCGGAGGTCTCCGGCCTGGGGTAGACCTGCTGACCGTGGTAATGGGTGAGAAGGCGATCCAGCCGATCGGCGAAAAACTTTGTCCGGCTCGCCGTATAGGTGTCCCAGACCAGATATTGGAATTCCCCGGACCGCACCGCGAGGTCGGGATTGAGGACCGGCGTATACGACGGGTTGCGGCTCTGCGGATTGGAGCTGACGGACAGCGAGCGAGCTCCGCGGTGACTGTAGAACTGCAATATGTTGGCCATCGACGGCCCGATGGTCAGAACCTGCGAGCCATCAGGAACGTTGTCGCGGAGCCAGATCCCGGCCTCCCGCCCCCCCGGCACACCTCCGGTGCCGGCCAGGACGGTTCCGGCTGGCTCCGCGTTGATCGTGATCCACGTCGGCAACAGCACGCTGACAACAACGACCCCGGCCGTCAGGAGCCGCACGATTCGGCTCAGTCGGCCACGACGGGCGAATCGGCGGGTGACGCTCAGCCGGAAGATCGTGCGCCCGGCCAACACTGCCAGCACTGGCGCCGTCGGCAATAGGTACTGGTAGCCCTTCACCGGCCATATCGTGAAGAACGCGATTGGGACGATCAACCAACCCATGAGAAGTCTCTCGCGCCAGCCGTTCTCGGCGCGCAACCAGATCAGACCACCCAACGCGGACAGCATCACGACGTAGCCCACGGCCGCCGGGACAACCGACAGATAGAAGCCGAGCGGGTGATTCGAACGTCGGAATAGCTGCCACAACAGATAGCTCTGCCCTGACCCGACGTGCCCGGATATGACCAGCGCCAACGGATAGGCGGCGACCACCAGGCCCATGGCCAGCACCGCAAACGCGACGGCCCTGGGCCTCAGCCGGATAGTCGGAGTAAGGGCGAAATAAGCGAAAATGGCGCCCAGCAGTACGACGCTGGTCTCCTTGGCAAGGATCGTCGCCCCCATCAGCGCACCGGCCGCCGCCAGCCAGCGCATCGATTCCGTTTCGCTGTACCTGACGATGCAGTACAGCACCGCGGTCGCGCAGAGTGTCATCAGCCCGTCGAGCAGCACCTGCCTGGAGACCACGACGTGATAGAGCATGGCGGCTAGGATCGACGCGCCGATGAGCGCCACCGAACGCCCGTACAGCCGAACGGCCAACAGATAGGTCAGTGCGACGGTGGCCACCCCGATCGCCGCGGGCAATGCCCTGGCGCTCCAGTCGCTCACTTCGCCGCGTACGAAAAACGAAAGGAGCATCTGGAACAACACCGGGTGTGCGCGGAAGATCGGGAACACGGCTCCCAGTTGCTCGTTACCGGCGAGGGCGGCGGCCGTGCCGGTGTACACCGCCTCGTCGCTGTTGAACCCAATCCTGTCGAGCTGCCAGAACCGCAGAAACGTTGCCAGGACCACGACGGCAAGAAAAGGGAGGCCCGGCAGGAAGATGCGGCGTGACCGCGGGACGGGCCGCTCGACGGGCGGCCCGGGTCCGGCGGGTCTGGGCAGGGCGGGCGCGGCCGCCGGGTTCACGCCAACGCCGCGTCGACCACTGCACCGGACATCGGTCGCTCGGCCGACCAGCTGCGAGCTGGGCGCCCCCCGTGGCCATCGGCGGCATGGCGGCCCCACGGCGCCCCGGCGCCCAGGTCGGCACCCAGCAACTCGGCGATGCGATCGGCCCACGAGAAGTCGTCCGAGGACAGACCGCGAACCCGGACGTTTTCCATCGCGGACGAGAGGATCTGCCGTTCTTTCTGACGCAGCGCCAGGTAATCATCCTGGCCGATTACAATGGAGGGCGCCATTTCCCGGAACGGCGGGAATCCGTACGCGTCATCGGTGTTGACCACCAGCGTCTCCAGCGCCTCGCGGGCGCCGATCTCGGTCAGGGCGGGCTTTCCTCGCTCGATGACGAACAGATCCGAGATCTGCGTCGACTGGGCGATCGTGCAGTCCACCAGCCGGTCCACCGTGTACTTCGGCGGCGGAACGATCCGCTGCGTCATCGAGTTGAAGCCCATGATCGGAATGTTCAACCGGGCCAGCAGCAACGCGAAGTCCCGGCCCTCCTTCGAGTGCAGCCGGCTCTGAATTCGGAGTCGTCGCCATTCGGCAGCGGTGAGATCACCGGCCTGTACTGCCCTCAAGGTGTGATGACTGATCGTCAGCGGCTTGGGGAAGCACGTGGCTTTCCCGGTCGGGTCCAGGATCGTCATGTCATCCGACAGGAAGCGGGCGCCGTGTTCCCGCAGCATCCGTAACACCGTTCCGGTCTTGCCGGTGTCAGTGCGGGCGGACAGCAGGAAGCCGCTGCCGTTCAGTTCCAGACACGCCGAGTGCAGCAGGATCGACCCGCGGGACACGCACAGGAATCTGAGCAAGGCCTCGATGACGTTCGTGTACAGCACATGTGGGGAATGCGCCAGTGCCGGCGAAACAACGACGTCGACTCGGTCGCCGATGTCGACCAGAAAATTCGCGCCCAGCCGTCCCAAATGCTCCTCGTAGCGCAGCGCGGAGGGGGACATGAACTGGGTCATCTGAGCCCGCGTGCGGGGGGCGTTCCGGCCGACCTGGCCGACCCGCACCGTCAGATCGACGTCGTTGCCGACCCACTGGGCCCGAAAGTACTCGAGCTCGGGAAGTCGGACGTGCGATCCGACGGTCAGCAATCCGGCAATCGAATAGCGGTACGGCAGATGGCGGTGACCGGGACGGGGCGGTCCGGACTTCGGAGATGTGTACGCCTGGACCTCGCCCGGCGTCACCACTATTCGCATCGGGCGCCGCTCCACCTCGTCGGTGGGCCGGGCGTAGATTGCGGCGTCGGCGATGACGAAGCGGACCAGGAACAACAGCACCAGCGTGCAGATGTTCGCCACCAGCAGGTTCATCCGGAGCGGGCCGACCAGAAGGGCGAGCAACGGCAGGCGCACCAGCAGTGCGGCATTATTCAGCAAAAAGAATTTGATCCCGCGCCCGAGGAGCGAACCCGGCTTCCGCCCCGCGAAGACCAGCAATTCGGTCAGCACAAAATTCCAACTGGTCGAGACCTGGGTGGCCAGTGCGGCGGCAAAAAGGTAGTGGTGATCCCAGATCCTGCCCGACAGAAGCCAGAGGGCACCGGTGTTGACCACGATCCCGGACGCGCCGACCAGCCCGAAGGCAATCAATCGACGCAGCCGTTGCGCCTTGCTCTGGGTCGACGAGCGGGCAATCTGGATCTTCAACACATCCGCCCGCAACCTGGCCAGGTGCCTGATGAACCTGGTGCCCTCGGCAACGGATGCCTTGCTTTCCCCGTCGTGGCGCACGCCGAATTCGAATGGCACCTCAGCAACCAGAAGCCGCGGATGGCGGACGGAGATCTCGAGCAGGATCTTGAAGCCGATCGGCTTGAGCGCCTGCAGGTTCAGTGCGGCCAGGCGCACCGCGAAGAAGCCCGACATCGGATCGGAAAGCCGGGCCAGCCGACGCGGGAACAAGACCTTGGCCGTGGTCGTGGCCAGGCCGGAAACCACGTGCCGGTAACCACCGGAAAGGCCTCCGGCATTCCCCGCGTCGACCTTGCGGCTCGCCGCGACCAGATCCAGCCCGCGACTCTGCCCGACCGCAATCAGGGTCGGAATCAACTCCGGCGGGTGCTGCAGGTCCCCGTCCATGACCACGGCCCAAGTGCCGTTGGCATGGATCAGACCAGCGGCGACCGCCCCGCCCAGGCCACCGGTCCGGTCGGACTGCGAACGGTGCAGCAGTCGCACCGCCAAGCCCGACGTCCGTCCCTGCATTCTGATGATCTCGTCCGTGCCGTCTGTGCTGTCGTCGACGAACAAGATTTCGGCCGACGCTTCGCCCAATGAGCGGGCGAGTCGCTCCAGCAGCGGGGCGACGTTACCCGCCTCGTTGCGGGTGGGCACCAGCACGGTGAACCAGGCGCTCGCGCCGGGGGGCAGGCACGTAATGGTTTCGGGCTCGAGAGTGGTTCCGGGCTCGGCCGTGGCTCCGGTCTCTGCACCGTGCCGATTCGTCGACACCGCGGGACCAGCTTCGGGTTCCACCGCTGTCCGGTGGACGGTAGCCGCCCTGGTGACCCGCGCGCTTTGAATTCCTGGCGCGGCAACGTTGTCGACGATGACAGCTGGCTCCGCCGCCATCGAGGCGTCCGGACGGACGGTCGACCCTGACCCGCCGGCAACCGACGTCCCCTGATACCGGGCCTTGCCCTGAGCGGGCTCCGACGGGTACGCGCGGTCGACACGATCTTGCATGAGGTCCCCTTTGACAGCGTGAACGGTGACTTCCGTGGTGCGGCCGCCCCGACGCCGTCGCTCCAACCAGGTGAACAGTAGTAGAACGGGCGGTAACCGTTTGCGCAATAGCCGGTGCCGCGCTGGGGGCAGAAACACCCGACCGGCCTAACAGGCCGCATCCGTCGCATCCAGGTGTAACGATTTCGTCAGTCGACGCCTACGGGTTCCTCTTCGGGTCCGCCCGTCGGAATTTGTGGCCGGGTCGGGTTCAGTCGAACGAGATTGAGAGGGTCATCTCGGCCGAATCGATCCGAAACCTGCCCCCACAACGGCCTGAGCTGATCCAACTGCCTCCCGGACCAGCCGGAGCGAGCCGGGGAGTCATTTGGCCGGTGTCACCAATTCGGGTCAACGCAAAGCCCGTATCCGAAGCCCAGCCGTGGCCCGCTAATCCCGATCGCACCCGGGGGCGGCCGGTCAGCCTGCCGCGAATCACGTACTGTTACGCTTAGTAGTTATTCGCAGACTTAGGTGACGCTGCGTGGTACACTCGGACCCGGGGGCAACGACTTCACCGTCCTCCATTGCTGCGCCGGGTCACGCCTGCCGCTCGGATGTCCAGCACGCACACGCCAGTGATTCTTCCTGCTGTGGAGCGCTCGTAGAGTTGGCGGCCTGGACAGCGTTGCGTGGATGGATCGACGACATGAGAAAACGAATTCAGCACTGGGCACAACGACCCGCGTTGGAGGCTGCCTCTGAGTCGGTCCAGCAGGACCGGGGCAGCGGGTATGCGGGGCAGCGGTCCCTGCGTAACGCCCGACAGGGGCCGCCCCGGGCCGCCGCAGAAAGACCGTTTTCCGCCCGCTTCCCCTCCCGGCACCCGCGGCTCAGCCGACTGCTGGCTGCGAGTCTGGCGATGGTGGTGTCATTGACCGTCGTCATGGTCATCGGGTCGGGCGGACAGACTTCCGCAGGTTCGACGTCAGTCGTGGCCACCCCGGTCCGAGCCGCGTTCTACTATCCGTGGTTTCCGGAGACCGAGCACTGGGCCACCCATTACGGGCCGTTGCTGGGAAAATACGATTCTTCATCGCCGACAATTCTGGCGCGTCACGTATCTATGGCACGGTATGCAGGTCTTGATGCATTCATCTCCTCCTGGTGGGGATCCGGCAGCCGAACCGCCCAACGGCTTCCGCTGCTCCTGGCTGCGGCTCGACCGCAGGGCTTTCACGTGGCGCCCTATTACGAGTTGGAGTCCAGACCCACCCCCCCGGCGGTCGCCGAGCTGACGGCGGATTTCGCGACACTGGCCGCGATGAAGGACGACCCTGCCTGGCTGGTGGTCTCCGGAAAGCCCGTGTTATTCGTCTACAACACCGGAACCGAGGCATCCTGCGCGGCCATCACCCGGCTGGAAGAGGTAAATGCCGGTCGGTTCTACCTCAACGCCAAGGTGTTTCGTGGTTATCTGGCCTGCCCGACACAACCAGAGTCCTGGCACCAGTACGGACCTGCGGTCGCCTACGATCAACAGACCACCTATTCGGCAAGTGTGTCGCCCGGATTTTTCAAGTTCAACGAGAGCACTCCTCGACTGCGACGGGACCTGACGGCGTTCCGCGCGGCTCTCGCCCGTCAGGTCGCGTCGAAGGCGCGCTGGCAGCTCGTCACCACCTTCAACGAATGGGGCGAGGGCTCATCGGTCGAGCCGGCCAGCGAGTGGCCGTCCGCTTCCGGCCAAGGCTCCTACCTGGACGAGCTGCGGTCCGCCTACTGGGGGACACCGGTGCCGACGTCGAACACCACCACTACCGCGCCGACCACCACAGCCACCCGCCCCACTTCCACCGCGACCACCTCGCCGACCACCTCGCCAACCACCGGGGTCCCGGCGAATGCCGTCAGCAAGATAATCGTGTTCGTCGAGGAAAACCATTCCCTGAGCGAGATGCGGGACGGCATGCCGTACCTCTATGGTGAGGCCACCACATTCGGTTACACCATAAATTACAAGGCCGCCACGCACCCGTCGCTGCCCAATTATCTTGCCTTCGCCGGCGGGTCGACATTCGGCGTGACAAACGACGGCAACCCGTCGGTCCATCCGGTCACCGGCCCCTCTGTGTTCGGCCAGGCGCTATCGGTCGGCAAGACCGCCAAGTCCTACCAGGAGTCGATGCCGTCGAATTGCTTTGCCACCAACTCGGGCAAGTACGCTCCGAAACACAACCCCTGGGCTTACTTCACGCAGGAGCGGAACCTCTGCAACTCCCTCGATGTGCCCGCCGGCACCCTGGCTGCCGGTGCGCTGCGGAGCGACGTCGTTGGTGGTTCGCTCCCCAATCTCAGCGAGGTGACCCCGAACCTTTCCAACGATGCCCACGACGGTTCACTGGCCGATGCCGACGCCTGGCTGAAGGGCTGGCTGGAATTGATCTACTCCTCCCCGGATTGGAAGGCCGGACGGCTGGCTGTGCTGGTCAGCGCCGACGAGGACGACTCCACCGCCGACAACACGGTGCTCACCGTCGTGATCCACTCCTCTCAATCGCACGACGTCGTCACGACGCCCTTGAACCACTATTCACTGAATCGCCTGCTCACCGAGGTCAGCGGGGCCGGTTGCATCGCCGCCGGATGCTCGGCTCCCGACCTGGCTGCGGCATTCGGACTGCCCCTCGCCTCGGGCTGAGCCCTGGTAGACCGAAGGCCGTCGTCGGCCAACTTATGATGGTCGGAACGAGGATCCGACGATTTGGAGCACGGTGTCGAAGCAAGAACCCCTGGCCGGCGCGCCGGCCTCCGAACATGGGTGGGCCGACCATCGACACCGGGATGTCTCTGGAGGCTGGTTGCGACCGACCGTTTTCGGGGCGGTGGACGGTCTGGTGACCAATGCTTCGCTCATCGCGGCTGTCGGCGGGGTGGGAGTCTCCACCCATACCATCGTCCTGACCGGGCTCGCGGGGCTGGCTGCCGGGGCGTTCTCGATGGGCACCGGCGAGTTCATCTCGGTATCGAACCAGAACGAACTGGTTCAGGCGGAGGTAGCGGTCGAGCGCCGCATGCACCAGCAATTCCCGGAGGCCGAGCGGGCGGAATTGACCAATCGCTTCCTGGAATACGGGGCGGACCAAACCACCGCCGCCCAGATGTCGGCGGCTGTCTCGGCCGACCCCGACCGTGCTCTGCATTTTCACACCCGCGACGAACTGGGCGTCGACCCGTACGACCTGCCTTCCCCTGTGGTGGCCGGAGCTGCTTCGCTGGTCGCCTTCTCGCTCGGAGCGATCTGGCCCCTGCTGCCGTACCTGTTGGGCTTCAAGGCCCTGGCAGTCTCGCTGTTGATGACGGCGGTCGCCCTGCTGGCCGGTGGGATGGTCGTCGGCAGACTGACCGGGCGCTCGCTCGTCCGCGCCGGCCTGCGCCAATTGCTGTTGGGCGGGTTGGCGGTTGCCGTCACCTACGGCGTCGGCCGCATCATCGGAGCCTCAGCTGGGTGAGCCGGGTAAACCGGCCGACGCACTGATTGCGGCCAGGAGCTGACGCGGCTCAGGCAGGTCTATTGAACTGTTCCACGGCCGGCAGGCCGACCGCCAGGCCGGGGTCGAAAATTGCTTCGATGGGCCGGCCGAAGAGCCGGGCGATCCGGAAAGCCAGCGGAAGGCTGGGGTCGTAACGGCCGGTCTCGAGAGCGTTGACCGTTTGCCGGGACACATCCAGCTCGTCCGCGAGCATCGCCTGGGTGAGGCCGAGGGCCTCACGGAGGGACCGGAGGCTGTTCTTCACGCCGTCCGCCCGGCGGCAGCGGCACCTACCGCAGCGCCGATCGCCCAGCCCGCCATGCCGATTCCGTAGATGATCCAGCCGACGAAACGCATGTCGAGCCCGGCGATGCCGAGAAATCCGGCAGTCACCGACGCGAGCATCGACGCGGCGAACCCGATGCCAAGGCCCTGCAACATCAGCCGCTGCTGCATTTCGTCGACCCGGCGCAGGTGGCGGGCCACCGCCCACAGCACCCAGCCGATCGGCACCACCGGCAGCACCGCCCAACCGAACCGCCAGGGACTGTGCCCGTCGAGCTTGCCGAATACCAGGACGAGGACCAGGAGCAGGCCGTAGGCCATCATCGCCGGAACGAATTCCCGGTAGAAGGCCCGACCTCGGTCTCGGTCTCCCTGGCTGGTGACCGAACGGCCGGTGGGCGCACCGCCGGCGGCTGGGCGGGTGGACGGGGTGTCAAGTGGACTTGTCATGCCCCTATTCTGAGATGTCCCTGGGTTTCATGTCAAGGGACCTTGTCACACGTTGTGAGACTTCGTCAGTAGCTGACGGACAGCCAGTCATCACTCGCCGAATGGTCGGGTTTATTGGGTGCGTCCGCCGTCTCGGCAGCATTCACCTCGTGCACCACCAGCACCGGGCATTTGGCGTGGGCCGCGCAGACGGCACTGACCGAACCGAGCATCACTCCCGCCACGCCGGAATGTCCTCTGCTGCCGATCACCAACATCTCGGCGTCCGCGCTCAGCTTCAGCAGTGCCTCCGCCGGCGTCCCGTCCAGGGTCAGCGTTTCGATCTCGGGCGCCAGTGCCGGACGGAATGCCTCGCGAACGCTTCGGGTCAGCATCACCTTCGCGTCCTCCTCCGGCTCCCATGACTGCGGCGGGAACAGTCCGTGGGACAGGTGCCAGGCGGTGACCGCGACCATCGGCTTGCCGACCAACTTCGACATCTTGTAGCCGGTGCGCAGTGCCTCGATGGACGAGAACGATCCGTCAACGGCGACGACGACGTAGCCGGCATAACTCTTCTCCGGTTTTTCCATGACATTCTCCTGGTTTCTGGGAAGCGACAGGACAAGGTGCGACGGCAACGCCGACCTACCTATTTTCCCTGTTCGACCGGCCTCCCGAACAGGGACCAAAGGCCCACATTCACTGGAAAAAGATCCGTCAGCTCTCCACCCGTCAGCTCTGGGGCACAGCATCCGCCGGGGTGAAATCGGCACTGGTGTCGGCGAGCAATCCGGCCGCGACGGGGCCGCCGCTGCCGGTCGCCGATGGCCAGGTCCAGTCCCGCACCGACGGGATGTCGTCACCGTGGTCCCGGGTCCACTGCCGGGCCTGCGCCCGGGCATCGACCATCTGCTGGCGCAGCAGAGCCGCCCGCGACCCGAGGCCGGGCACCCGGTCGATGACATCGATCACCAGATGGAACCGGTCGAGGTCGTTCATCATCACCATGTCGAACGGCGTCGAAGTGGTGCCTTCCTCGCGGTATCCGCGCACGTGGATGTTGTGGTGATTTGTCCGCCGGTAGGTCAACCGGTGGATCAGCCAGGGATACCCGTGATAAGCGAAGATGATCGGCTTGTCGGGGGTGAAGATGGTGTCGAAGTCCTTACCGGACAGGCCGTGTGGGTGTTCCGCCGAATCCTGGAGCCGCATCAGGTCGACGACGTTCACGAACCGGATCTTCAGGTCCGGCAGTTCCTTGCGGAGGATGGAAACAGCGGCGAGTGCCTCCAGAGTGGGCACATCGCCGGCGCAGCCGATCACCACGTCCGGGTCGTCCGCGTCGTTGGACGCCCATTCCCAGATCCCCAGCCCGCGGGCGCAATGCCAGCCGGCCTCGTCCGGGGTCAGCCAGTCGAAACAGGGCTGCTTGCCGGCAACGATGACATTCACGTAGTCCTGCGAGGCCAAGCAGTGTTCGGTGGTGGAGAGCAGCGTATTGGTGTCCGGCGGGAAGTACACCCGGACCACCTCGGCGCGCTTGTTGATGACGTGATCGACGAAACCCGGATCCTGGTGGGAGAAACCGTTGTGGTCCTGCCGCCAGACGTGGGAGGTGAGCAGATAGGTCAGCGATGAGATCGGCCGCCGCCAACCGATTCCCCGGGTCACCTTCAGCCATTTCGCGTGCCGGTTGAACATCGAGTCGACAAGGTGGATGAAGGCCTCGTAGCAGGAGAAGAGGCCATGCCGGCCGGTGAGCAGGTAACCCTCCAGCAGACCCTGGCAGGTGTGTTCGGACAGGATTTCGACCACCCGGCCGGACGGGGCGAGATGTTCGTCGGTGGAGTAGATCTCGCCCTGCCAGACCTTGTCGGTGAGGGCGTAGACAGCGTCCAGTCGGTTCGAAGCGGTTTCGTCCGGACCGACGATCCGGAAATTGTTCAGGTTGTCGGTCATCACATCGAGCAGGTACTGGCCCATGACCCTGGTCGGTTCGTGCACCGAGGCGCCGGGCGCGGTGACCTCGACCCCCCGCTCACGGAAGTCCCTGAGCAACAGTGGCTTGCGCAACAGCCCACCGTTGGCGTGCGGATTGGCGCTCATCCGCCGGTCCCCCACCGGTGCCAGATCGGAAATCTGCCTGACCACCGCACCGTCGGCGTCGAACAGTTCCTCGGGCCGGTAGGAGCGCATCCACTCGCCGAGAATCACCCGGTGGGCGGCGTTCTCGCGCGGCGCGGTCAGCGGCACCTGATGCGAGCGCCAGGTGCCCTCGTACTGCAGGCCGTCGATGAACTTGGGTCCCGTCCAGCCCTTGGGAGTGACCATCAGGATCATCGGCCACGGCCGGCGGGCGGGCGCCTCGCCGGGCTTTGCGGCCCGGGCGGCCGCCTGGATGTCCCTGATGGTTGCCAGCGCGCTGTCCATCGCCGCTGCCATCACATCGTGCAGGATGTCCGGATCGTCACCCTCGACGGTGAGCACCTCGTGCCCATAACCCCGCAGCAAGGACAACAGTTCCTCGCGCGGAAGCCGGGCCGGGATGGTCGGATTGGCGATCTTGTAGCCGTTGAGATGCAGGATCGGCAGCACCGCCCCGTCGTGGAGCGGGTCGAGCAACTTGTTCGCATGCCAGGACGCCGCCAGCGGCCCGGTCTCGAACTCGCCGTCGCCGACGACCGCCGCGACCACCAGGTCGGGATTGTCGAACGCCGCCCCGTAAGCGTGCGACAGCACATATCCGAGTTCGCCGCCCTCATGGATGGAGCCGGGCGTCTCGGGAGCGACGTGACTCGGAATACCACCGGGAAAGGAGAATTGACGGAACAGACGTTGCAGACCGGTTGCGTCCGGGGTGATATGCGGATACACCTCGGAGTAGGTGCCGTCAAGATAGGCGCTCGCGACCGCCGCGGGGCCACCGTGTCCGGGGCCTGCCAGGAAGATCGCGTTGACGTCGTCCTTGCGGATGATGCGATTGAGGTGCGCATAGATGAAATTGAGTCCCGGGGTCGTCCCCCAGTGCCCCAGTAACCGCGGTTTGACGTCCTCGGCCTCGAGATCCCTTTTCAGCAAGGGGTTGTCGAGTAGATAGATCTGACCGACTGCCAGATAATTGGCGGCCCGCCACCAGGCGTGGATAGCGCTCTTTTCGGTATCGGAAAGCGTGCCGCTCGCCCCCGTCCACAGAGCTTGTTTCGAAGCCTTGACCTGATCGGCGCCGTTCACGTCGGTGTTCATTGTTTCAGTGCTCATCTTTTCTGTGCTCATCTCTTTCCGGGTTTCGGGGATCGGGCTGCAGGTTTTCTCTTTGTGGTCTATTCAGAACGGGTCCGAGGTCTGATATCGAGCTTCGGCGAGCTGGTGGGAGATCTCGGTCGCCAGCACCCGGTCGTCCCTGGCAAGGGCTGCCCTCAGGAGATCCCGACGGGTCAGCATGCCGACAATGGCGAAGCCGTCGACGATGGGAAGGGACCTGATCCGTTCGTCGTCCATCATCCGGACGGCGTGGGCGACGTCGGCTCCCGGGGTGAGGGATTCGACGGGCGAGGTCATCACCTCGCCGACGGTGAGCTCCCGGGCAGGCCGGGCGGCTCTCGACCTCCCGGCCAGGGGATCGGGAGCTGTCCACCCGCGCAGCAGGTCGATCTCGGAGACGATCCCGACCAGTGCGCCGTCCTCATCGGTCACCGGCAGAGCGGTGAACCCATGGCCGGTCAATAATCGGGCGGCGAGTCCGACCGTCGCGTCGTTGCGGACGGTGATCACGGGGTGCGACATGGCTTCTCGGGCTTGCATGATCTCCTCACTCTGGGTTGACGCCGGGAATGGCGGAAACGCTCCCGGTCAGCTGTGGATTGCGCACGGTGGAATCATCACGATCAACGTTGCGGAACTGGGTGGGGAGCAGGGAGGCCGACAGCGGAAGCCGCGGGGTACCCGGGACGGGCCCGCCGAATCCGATGCGCAGGACGGTCTGGGGTGAGATTGCACCCCCGATCAGGTCACGCAGATCACCCCGCACCGACTCGACCTCGATGAGTTGTGACAGGAACGAGGCCGCCAAGCCCACACTGGTCGCGGTCAGCAGCACCCGTTGCAACGCCTGGCCCGCCTGGAGCTGGGCGTTGGGGCCATCAAGTCGGGTTCCCAGCACGGCTAGCAGGGGCTGCGCCTCGAAATTCTTCCCCGCCGCCCGGTCCGGCCGGCCCGGTCGACCGAAGTCCCGCAGGGTGAAGGTGTCCTGGGGTGCCGGCCGGGGACCAGCCGAGACCGACGGAACACCGTCTGCGGTCCCCTCACGCCGGGTCCACGCCGTCCATTCGGCCACCCAGGCGGGGTCTGCCAGCTGGATTCGGTGGGCGGCGGCGGCCCAGGCACCCAGTTGCGCCAGCGGGCCGGGTTCGGTGATCAGGGCCAGCGAGGCCCGTTCCGCCTGAGCCGCCCTGGCCAGCGTGTGCTGGTGGGCGAGCGAAACCTCGGCTTCGAAGAACGGATGGCGGTTCGTCCGGCGATGGACGATGGCGCGTTCGAGATCGGCACGCAGGGGGCTGAGCCGGACCTCACCGCCGTACTCGACGACCGCGACGGGCCCGCCGTCGCCCTCGGGATAGACGGCCACCTTTGCCTCTACCCCATATCTGGCCAGCGTCAGTCGCAGATTGAACAACGCGGCACCGCAGCCGAGCCGGGCTTCCCGCCCGTCGGGATCACTGGCCGGCAGGGCTCGTGCAGGCTCGAGGTGCATCTCGATGCGGTCGGCGTCCACTCGGAACGTCCACGGCTGACTGTTGTGCAGGGACGGCGCTCGGCACGCTGCCGTCAACACCTGCCGCGTCTGATCGGAGGTCAGTCCCAGGGCTGCGGTCAGCACTCTTGCCCCCGAACTGGTCGTCTGGTCGTCATTTGCTGCATTCAGCCTGGCAGCATGAGCAACGATGCGCACGGGACCAAGGTCCTCAATATGCGAGTATTACGCCTTCTCGCCGGCCGCTGTCCGGTCGACGACAAGGTCGCCGACTATGCCGGTCGCCGGGGAAGCTGCCATGCTGGGTCGGTCGGCACCAGGACCGACGCCCCGTCGGGTGTCAGCTGTCGGGTCGGGTGAGCGCCGTCGCGAGGAGTTCGGGCATGCCCGATCAGAGCCCAGCAGCAGAGGTTGCGCCGGATCAGCGCATCCCCGCCGCGTCGGGCCAGCTCGACGCGGCGCTCCGCATCGACGAACTTCTCGAGCAGCTGCTGAACCGGATCGGCGAAGTGGTGGCCGCCCGGGAACGGCTGCGGAAACTGCTGTCCGCCAACCGTTCGATCCTGAGCGAGCTGTCGCTGCCGGCCGTGCTGCGCCGGGTCGTCGAATGTGCCTGCGATCTGCTCGGAGCGCGATATGCGGCGCTGGGCGTCATTGGCTCCGACGGCAATCTCGAGCAATTCATCCATACCGGGATGAGCGCCGACCGGGTGGCGGCCGTTGGGGCGCTACCCCAGGGCAAGGGGCTGCTCGGGGCGCTGATCACCGACCCCAGGCCGATTTCGCTGGCAGACCTCAGGTCGGACCCGCGGGCCGGCGGATTCCCCCCGCACCACCCCGACATGCGGTCCTTCTTGGGCGTACCGATCCGGCTCCGCGATGAGGTCTACGGCAATCTGTATCTCACGGAAAGCCATACGGGGGAGTTCACCGAGGAGGACACCGAGCTGCTGATCTCACTGGCCGGGACCGCGGCCATCGCGATCGAGAATGCCCGGCTCTTCCAGGACAGCCGGCGACGGCAGGACTGGCTGCAGGCGTCCACCGAGATCACCAGAAGGCTGATGACCGAGGACGACTCGGCCGCGTTGGGCGACATAGCGGAGCAGGTCAAGGTCATGGCCGACGCCGATGTCGTCACCGTTGTGCTGCCGCACGGCCTCAACCAGTTGCGGGTGGAAGTGGCGACCGGGCAGGGCGCAGCCGATCTCACCGGCCTCGTCTACGACCTCGACCACACGCTGTCGCAGGCGGCCATCGAAACCGGCGAACCGATCCGGCTCTCCGGCGCGTCGAACAGCCGCAATCTCCGGGTGCATCTCGCCGAGGTCGTCAAGGGCGGCCCGGTGATGGCCCTGCCGCTGTCCGGGTCCGGCGCCACGCGGGGCGTCCTGGTGGTCGGCAGACTGCCCGGCAGATCTGCATTCTCACTTTCCGAACTGGATATGGCCGCGACGTTTGCCGGGCATGCCGCAGTGGCCCTGGAGTTGTCCGATGCACGGGCCGCCGCCGACCGCCTCAGCCTGCTGGAGGAACGGGACCGGATAGCACGCGACCTGCACGACCATGTCATCCAGCGACTGTTCGCCACCGGCCTCACGGTGCAGAGCGTCGTCGCCGGCCGGGCGCCGGACAGCATCGCCAAGCTCTCCAGGGTGGTCGACGACATCGACGACACCATCAGGCAGATCCGGACCTCGATCTTCGCCCTGCACGGTGCCCCGGCCGGTGTCCCGTCCACGGTTCGAGCCCATCTGATGGGGATCGTCGACGCCGTCGCCGCCACAATGGACACACCGCCCCGCATCAAATTCGCCGGCCCTATCGAAACCCTTGTCTCTGCAACACTTCTCGACAATGTCCAGGCCGTCATGCGGGAGGCGCTGACCAACATCGCCCGGCACAGCAGGGCCGACAACGTCGAAGTCGAGCTCACGGTGGCCGACGGCTGGCTTACTTTGGAGTTGAATGACAACGGAGTCGGCATCGGACAGGCGACCAGGCGTAGCGGCCTGGACAACATGCGCCACCGCGCCGAGAGCCTCGGCGGTCGATTCGAGTTGGCTTCCGCACCACAGAAAGGCACCTCCTTGAAATGGACAGCCCCCCTGATCTGAGCGCACCTGCGGCAGGGCCGGTGACATCAGTTGGCGCGACGATCGGGGCAGCAACTGTGGTACCGGCAAATGAGGCGTCGACTGCCATCCGGGTTTTTCTGCTCGACGACCACGAGATCGTGCGGCGCGGCATCGCCGACCTGATCGACGCCGAGCCCGACATCGAAGTCGTCGGGGAGGCCGGCAACGTGGCCGAGGCGATGGCCCGGATCGCAGCCGCCCGGCCTACGGTCGCCGTACTCGATGCCCGACTGCCGGACGGCAGCGGGATCGATGTCTGCCGGGACATCCGGTCGGCGAACCCGGACATCTACTGCCTCATCCTGACCTCGTTCGACGACGACGAGGCGTTGTTCTCAGCGGTGATGGCCGGTGCCGCCGGTTACCTCCTCAAGGAGATCCGGGGGTCCTCGCTGGTCGATGCGATCAGGCAGGTCGCGGCCGGCCGGTCGCTGATGGATCCCAAGGTGACCGGACGCCTGCTTGCCCGGCTCCGCGACGGTGAGCCGCACGACAAGCGGATCGAGGCGCTCACCGACCGCGAGCGCGACATCCTGACGCTGATCGCCGAAGGGATGACGAACCGGCAGATCGGGGAGCACCTGCACCTCGCCGAGAAGACGGTCAAGAACTACGTGTCGGCGTTGCTTGCCAAATTGGGGATGCAGCGCCGCACCCAGGCTGCGGTTTTCGGGGCGGAACTCAACCGCTGACCGGTTCGGGATCCGAAGTCAGATCGGGTCTGGAGCAGCGTCCGCGTCCGCCGTAGCGCCCCCGACAACTGTCGCCCTGATGACCCCGGCCACGGCCTCGGCCAGCACCTTCGCCACCGGGCGGTCCGCTGCCTCGGTGAACTGGTCGGCGACGACGACCTCGCCATCGGTGACCTGCACCGTCCAGCGCGCGGGCCCGCCGAGGACCTGCAGGTGTTTGCGCACGTCGTCGGCGATTTCGGCATCCGTCCGGGTGAGCATCTTGACGATGTCGCGCCTGGTGATCACGCCGACCAGCTTCCTGCCGTCCAGGATGGGCATCGAACGACGGCGACCGATCACCATGGAACGGGCGACGACAGCCAGATCCGTGTCGTGGCTCAGACCGACGACCGGGGCGGTCATCACCTCGGACACCGTCCGGGGAACCTGCACGCGGGGAAGATCACCCACGGAGTTGTCCGCCGCGAAACGATGGCCGATGATATCTGCCTCCGTCACTATCCCGACCAGGTCCCCGGAGGCATTCACCACCGGGAGGGCGCTGAAACCACGGCGCACGAGAATCGCAGCGGCCTTGGTGATCTCGGTGTCGGGTTGGACCGTCAACACGGTTCGGGTCATCACATCACGAGCACGCACTTCGCACCTCTTCATACCTGGAGAATGGGCTCACCGTTGAAACCGAATTCATGTTCTCATCCGGAGATCCAGTGGTGTGACCGATGCCCGAAGCCGAATCCGGCAGATCGCGACCCACCCCCCACGGGGTCGCGATCTGCCGGCCGTCGATGATCGGTCCGGGATTCAACGGTGGTGGTGCCCACCGACCACGGCGACCGGGCACGGCGCGTGCGCGATCAGTGCCTGGCTGGTGGAGCCCAGCAGCAGGCCGGCGAACCGCCCGTGGCCCCTGGTTCCGACGACGATCAGTGCCGGCGGTTTGTCCCCCGGCGCCGGCACCGGCGATGGGCCGAGAAGCGCGGCGACGGGGTGACCCCGGCGGATCTCGGGCCGGACGTGCACCTCCGGATATTTCTCGGACCATCCGGCGAGTTGTTCGGCCAGCAGCCTCCGGCGCTCCTCGTCGACCTCGGCCTTGTTGATCGGTAGCGGATAGGCCCGGAGGAATCCGTCCAGAACCACGTCATCCCAGCTGTGCACAGCGATCAACTGGGTCTCGCGGACAGCCGCTTCCTCGAAGGCGAAGCCGATAGCCGCTTGGGCGTCGTCCGAACCGTCCACTCCGACCAGCACCGGCCCGTCGGCCGCCAGCGGTGTTCCGTCGGCAGCCATCTCCTCGGTGTCGGTTGCCGCCAGTTCCGGGTGACGGACGACCACCACCGGGCGGGTGGCCCTGGCGGCCATCCGGACCGCCACCGAACCCAGCACGGCATCGGTGAACTGGTGCCTGCCGTGCGATCCGACGACCGTCATCAACGCCTTTTCGGAACAGTGCAACAGCGCAGCGACGCTCTGATCGCGGAATACCTCGGTGACTATATCCAGGTCAGGATGGGCACTTCGCACGATCTCCGCAGCCTGGGCGACGACCGCCTGGGTTGCCTCCAGACTCGCGTCGTAGACGTCGAGCGGCATACTGCCCGGACCGGCAAACCCGGCCACCGGGACGGTGAACGCAGAAACGATGTGCAGGGACGCGTTGCGTCGCACACATTCCGCCGCCGCCCACAGGGCCGCGGTCGTCGACATGGCGGAACCGTCCACGCCGGCGACGATGACGTTCTCTCGCACGACACTCTCTCGGATATTCTCTCGCATGGTGGTCATGAGAAAAGCACTCCTCGGTATTGCCTAGATCATTTACTCTTCTGGAAAGCAGAATTCTTGTCTGGTGTGAGAACAAGTTCGTCCTGGCATTTCTGCCAGGACGACGAACAACTTGTGGTCCGTGACTCCGACCGCGACGCTGGGGTCGTGCCGACCGATTAGCGGAGAACGGGGTTCTCGACGACGATGTGCTGCTTCGACCACCAGTTGCCCAGGCTCCACATGGACGACCCGAGAACCGCTACCACGATCAGGCCGAGGGCCATGATGATGTGGGTGTCGATGAGCGGGTTGGTCGAGCTGGTGGGATCTCCGGCAGAGGTGAACTTTGCCATCGGCCATTCGGCGGCCCACATCATCACCAGCAGAATCGATCCGGAGATCGCGGCGGGACGCAGCGCCACGCCCAGCAACATCGCGACACCGACCCCGAGCAGCGCCCCCATGAACAGAATGTTGATGAAGAAATTGCCGGCGATCGCATGGAACAGGCCCTGGAACGGGCCGACGGCGACGTGCGACAGGAATCCCTTGGTGGGCGATCCGCCGTTGAGCCAGGACTTGGCACCAGGAGTCGAATAGCTGAGCCCGAAGAGCTTGTCCAGGAACGGCCAGAGGAACATGAAGCCGAGCGCGATCCGCAGCAGTTCAGGTGCCCAGTGCGAGCGGGCGGTCGACCGTGCGGCATGCGTTTGAGCTGCCGGCACCGGCGTGATTGTGGTCATGGGAACGCTCCGATCAGTCGAGGTTGCCGATGCGGGGAATCCGAGGATCTGTCGACGTCGGCTTTGGCTTTCATGTTCACGATCGGCCATCTGCGGCGCTGCCAGCAGAGTCGAAGGTCGTCGATCCGCGGGCACATCGCAGCGAAGGTCCCCCGACCGTAGGGACCTTCGACTCTGCGCAGATAACGATCCGACATGTTGACTACCGCTAGTGCTATCCACTGCCCGGCGAAACGCCGCTTCACCCTCGGCCTGGGAGCCTGGTGAATGTGGCTCGGTGTCAAACTTCGAGGAGCTCGACAATGGCGGAATCAGTGACTCAGGGCCCGATCGTCGTGGGGATCGACGGGTCGGCCAGCAGCCTGGCAGCCCTGCGGTGGGCGCTGCGGGAGGGCGTCGCGACGGGTGCCGCGGTCGAGGTCATCCACGGCTGGGAGCCGAACACCCTGTCAGATCTGGTGTTCGAGCCCAGGCATGCACTGGCTTGTAGCTCGGCATGCATGCTGGAGAACGAGATCAGGGCGGCCCTGCTGGAATTCGTCGAGAAGCCGGTGGTGACGCAGGTCAGCGCACCCGGCCGGCCGGCCACCATTTTGCTGGAACACGCGGCACACGCGGCGATGCTGGTCATCGGCGCCCGGCATCAGCCGGCCATGCGCGATCTGTTCCGCGGCCCGGTCGGCCACACCGTCCGCCGACGCGCGACGTGCCCACTGGTCATCGTCGACCGGGACCACACGGTCACCTGGCGCAGCCCGCACCACTACGAGGCCGCTTCTGTCTGACAACGGTCAACCGAAAGCAATCCATTACCTTTAACGAATTGAGGAGAGTTCGATGCGCGCTGCAGTAGTCCATGATTTCACGATACCGATGACCGTCGAGGAAATACCTGTTCCCGAAGTCGGCCCGGACCAGGTGCTGGTGCGGATCGAGGCCAGCGGCCTCTGCCACACCGATATCCACGCCGCCCGGGGCGAGTGGCCGGTGAAGCCGGGACTGCCGTTCACCCCTGGGCACGAAGGCGTCGGCATCATCGAGAAGGTCGGCTCGGCGGTCACCTCCCGGCAGGTGGGACAACGGGTTGCGCTCCCGTGGCTCGGTTATGCCTGCGGTGAATGCAACTACTGCAACGACGGCCGGGAAACGCTGTGCCTGAAACAGCAGAACAACGGGTACTCGGTGAACGGCACCTTCGCCGAATTTGCCGTCGCACCGGCTGCCTTCGCCGCGCTGGTGCCCGACGGTATCTCCGCCTTCGACGCGGCGCCGCTGACCTGCGCCGGCGTCACAACCTACAAGGCCGTGAAGGTGGCCGGGGTCCGGTCCGCCGAAATGGTGGCGGTCTTCGGTATCGGCGGGCTGGGACACCTTGCGCTGCAGTACGCCCGGATCGCCGGCGCCTTCACCGTCGCCGTCGACCTGGAGCCGGCGAAGCTCGCGCTGGCCACTGAGCTCGGCGCGGACCATACCGTCAATGCTTTGCAGGCGGATCCGGTGGCCGCGATCCAGGCCCTCGGCGGCGCCGACGTCGCGATCGCACTCGCCGCCTCACCGAAGGCCTTCGAGCAGGCTTTCCGCTCGCTGCGGCGAGGCGGCCGGCTGGTTTGCGTGGCACTGCCGGCGGATGATGCCGCGCTGAGTCTGCCGATCTTCGAGACCGTATTGAATGGCATCACCGTGATCGGCTCGATCGTGGGTACCCGCACAGATCTGGCCGAGGTGTTCGCTCTCCACGCGGCCGGACGGACCAGGGTGGTCGCCGAGTCCCGGAAGCTCGAAGAGGTCAACGAATCCATCGCCGAGGTGTTGTCCGGGTCGGTGCCGGCCCGGCTGGTTTTCACGTTCTGACATTCTCGATCAATCTGACATTCACGATCGAGCCGGTGCCGCCGACCCCCAGTCATTCCGCTCAGGGGCTTCTGGCTCAAGATTTACGAGCATAGGATTCATCCGTGCGCGAAGCATTCCCGCCGATAGAGGCGTACGAGACCGGCATGCTGGACGTCGGTGACGGACATCAGGTGTATTGGGAGGTCAGCGGAAATCCCGCCGGGAAGCCGGCCCTGGCACTGCACGGTGGCCCCGGCGGGGGCAGTACCCCCGGCCGGCGCCGGTATTTCGATCCGGAGATCTACCGGCTCGTCCAGTTCGATCAGCGCGGCTGCGGGCGAAGTACGCCCTCGGCTTCCGACCCGGCCACCAACCTCACCACCAACACCACGAGTCACCTGATCGGTGACATCGAGCGCCTGCGTGAACATCTGGCCATCGACAGGTGGCTGGTGTGGGGTGGATCTTGGGGGGTCACCCTCGGACTCGCCTACGGCCAGCGCTTCCCAGAGCTGGTGACCGCGATGGTGCTCGTCTCGGTGACCATGACCCGGCCCGCAGACGTGCACTGGCTGTATCACGAGGTCGGTAGATTCCTTCCGGTGCAGTGGGATCGCTTTCGGACCGCGGGTGGCGGGGCTCCCGATCTGGTGGTCGCCTACGACGAATTGCTGAACGTCCAACCAGATCCGTCAATGCGCACCACGGCTGCGCAGGACTGGTGCGACTGGGAAGATGCCGTCGTCTCGCTGGAGGACGGCTGGGAGCCGAACCCCCGCTATGCCGATTCCGAATTCCGGATGGCGTTCGCCCGGCTGTGCGCCCACTACTTCTCGCACGCGGCCTGGCTCGACGACGGCGAACTGCTCCGGAATGCTTACCTGTTGGCCGGTATTCCCGGAGTCCTGATCCACGGTCTGTTGGATATCGGCTCGCCCGCCGATGTTGCCTGGTTGCTGTCGCGGGCGTGGCCCGACTCCGAGCTCCATCTGGTGCCGACCGGGCACATGGGCGGCGCCGAGATGACCGACCTCATGATGGCGGCGTTGGAACGTTTCGGCCGGACCTGACCTCGAAGATGCGCGGGACGGGCGAGCGGCTGCGCTCAATGAGATGATCGTCCGCGTGCAGATCCGGCTGGATCGTGACCCCGAGGCATTCGCCCCGATGGCTCAGGCGTGTTTTCGGGCCGATCCGTTCAGCACCAGCATCATCGCCACCACGCTCGCCGGCGTTCTTTCCGGTGCGCGCCGACAACCTGAGAACACCCGGTGGATCACAGTTCTCGATGCCGGCGAGGTAGTGGGCGTCGCTGTGCACTATCCGCCGTACAACCCGTTTCTTCCTCGGCTGCCCGACGGGGCGTCAGCCGAGATCGCCCGCGCCCTGTTGAAGGAAGATCAACCGCTCCACGGTGTGAACGGCAGGGCCGATGCCGCCGCCGAGTTCGTGGAAGCGTGGACCGCAGCAACGGGAGGCAACGCAACACCCGGCATGTCCACGCGGATGTACCGGCTCGCCGACTTGGAGGTACCCCTGGGCACACCCGGCGCCGCCCGGCGCGCAACTCAGCCGGACCTGTACCTCGCACGGGAGTGGTTCACGGCCTTCCACACCGAGGCCAACCCCGACTCTCCCGTCGACAATGTGGGCGAAATGGCGACCAGGGTGGTGCATTCGAAGCATCTCTGGCTGTGGGAGGACGATGGCCGGCCCGTCTCGTCGGCCGCCATGACCGAGCCGGCAGCCGGGGTGTCCAGGATCGCGCCGGTCTACACGCCACCGGAGCACCGACGGCGCGGTTACGGCGCCGCGGTCACCGCCCGAGCAACCAGAGCCTGCCTCGAGCTCGGCGCGAGGCACGTCGTTCTGTACACCGACCTGGCCAACCCGACGTCCAATTCGATCTACCAGCAGATCGGCTACCGACCCGACCACGACGCGCAGGAGTACCGATTCAGCCGCTGAACGACGATCTCCAGATTGCTCAGTAGACCATGAGCCCGCGCTCGCGGAACTGGGAACACACCCGGTCGATCAGTTCATCGGTGGGCGGGTCGGTGTCCGCGAGGGGATATACGACGCCGATGGCCGCCCATTTCGACTGGCCCATCTGGTGGAATGGGAGTACCTCGACCCGGGTCACCGCACCGCCGGCGCCGAGACCCTGCAGCGATGCCACGTAGTCGGCCACCGCGTCGACGTTGTCGACCGCGTCGGTCAGGCCGGGGACCAAGACGAACCTGACCCAGATCTCAGCGCCCCGCTCCGCGAGCCGGCGCCCGAAAGCCAGAGTGGGGGCCAGTTCTCGGCCGGTGACCCGCAGATACGTTTCCGGCAGCCCTGATTTGACGTCCAGCAGGACCAGATCGACGTCGTCGAGCATGGCGTCGGTGGCGCGGTCGCCGAGGAAGCCGGACGTATCCAGGGCCGTGTGCAGGCCGGCTCTTCTGCAGTGCCGAAAGATGGCCGCGGCGAACGCCGGCTGCACCAATGGCTCGCCACCCGAGAGGGTGACCCCGCCGTGCGCCGAGGTGAGCACCTTTGCATAGCGGTCGATGCGGTCGGTGACCTCCCTCAGGGTGGTCGGAATACCGTCGGGTAATTTCCAGGTATCCGGATTATGGCAGTACTGGCACCGCAGTGTGCACCCGGAAAGGAAGATGGTCAGCCGGGTGCCAGGGCCGTCGACCGCGGTCACCAATTCCCAGGAATGGACGCTGCCGAGTTGCCCGTCCCGGATCGCCTCCAGTCGGGCGGTCCGGATGGGATCCGGATGCCGCCCGATGGTAGGGGTTTCGAGATTGATGGTGTGCACAGCTGCCCTATACGTGGGAATGGAACGTCCGAGACAGCACGTCCAATTGCTGCTCGCGGGTGAGGCGCACGAAATTGACCGCGTAACCGGATACCCGAATGGTCAGCTGCGGATACAGCTCGGGATGAATCATGGCGTCCTGCAACGTCTCCCGGTTCAGAACGTTGATGTTCATGTGGAACCCGCGGCTGACCACATAGGCGTCGAGTAGGCCGACCAGGTTGTCGGCCTGCTCCGCCGGCAGGTGCCCCAGGCCGGATGGCACGACGGTCGCGGTGAGCGAGATCCCGTCCTGCGCCTCGTCGTACGGCAATTTGGCGACGCTCAGCGCGCTGGCCAGCATGCCGTGGGTGTCCCGGCCGTTCATCGGGTTGGCGCCCGGCGCGAACGGTTCACCCGCCCGTCGACCGTCCGGAGTGTTGCCGGTCGCCTTGCCGTAGACGACATTCGACGTGATCGTCAGCACCGACTGCGTATGCACGGCGTCGCGATAGGTCGGTTGCCGCCTGATCTTCGTCATGAAACTCTTCACGATATCCACGGCGATGTCATCCACGCGGTCGTCGTCGTTGCCGTAGATCGGGTACTCGCCATCGACGAGGTAGTCGGTCACCAGACCGGCGTCGTCCCGAACCGGGTGCACCGTCCCGTACCTGATCGCGGACAACGAATCCGCGACTACGCTCAGACCGGCGATTCCACAGGCCATGGTCCGCAGGATCTGCTGATCGTGCAGCGCCATCTCCAGTCGTTCGTAGGAGTACTTGTCGTGCATGTAGTGCACGCAGTTGAGCGCGTCGACATACGTCTGCGCGAGCCAGTCCAGCAGCGTGTCGAACTTTGCCGACACATCGGCATAGTCGAGGACGTCACCGGTCACCGCAGGCGAAACGGGCGCGACCTGCTGCCCAGTATTCTCGTCCTTGCCGCCGTTGATGGCGTACAGCAACACCTTTGCCAGGTTCACCCGAGCGCCGAAGAACTGCATCTGCTTGCCCACCCGCATGGCCGACACGCAGCAGGCAATCGCCGCGTCGTCACCCCAGTTGGTCCGGATCAGCTCGTCGGATTCGTACTGGATCGCGGAGGTGTCGATGGATACCCTCGCGCAGAAGCGCTTGAATTCGGTGGGCAGCCGGTCGCTCCACAGGATCGTCAGGTTCGGCTCGGGCGCCGGGCCGAGGTTGTAGAGCGTCTGGAGCATCCGGAACGAGTTCCGGGTGACCAGGGTGCGGCCGTCCTCGGCCATTCCACCGATGGTCTCGGTCACCCAGGTCGGGTCGCCTGAGAACAATGCGTCGTATTCCGGCGTCCGGAGAAAGCGGACGATTCGCAGCTTGATCACCAGATCGTCCACGAGTTCCTGGGCGTCCGTTTCGGTGATCAGACCGGAAAGAAGATCCCGCTGGAGATAGATGTCCAGGAAAGTCGAGGTGCGGCCGAGCGACATGGCCGCGCCGTTCTGGTCCTTGACCGCGGCCAGGTAGGCGAAGTACAGCCACTGGATGGCTTCCTGTGCGGTCGCGGCCGGGCCGGAGATGTCGAATCCGTAGCCGGCGGCCATCTCCTTCAGGTCGGTCAGAGCGCTGATCTGGTCGGTGTTCTCCTCGCGGTCGCGAATGATCTCCGCTGTCGAACGGTGGGCATCCAGCTCCGCCCGGTCGAGTTTCTTCGCGGCGATCAGTGCGTCGACGCCGTACAGCGCGACCCTGCGGTAGTCGCCGATGATCCGGCCCCGGCCGTAGGCGTCGGGCAGCCCGGTGATGACATGGCTCCGCCGGGCGGCCCGCACATCGGGCGGGTAGACGTCGAATACGCCCTGGTTGTGGGTTTTCCGGTACTCGGTGAAGATTTTCTTCACCTGTGGATCCGGATGGTAACCGTACGTCAGGAGCGCGTCCTCGACCATCCGCCAGCCGCCGTTGGGCATGATGGCCCGCTTCAGTGGGGCGTCCGTCTGCAGGCCGACGATCAGCTCGTGATCGCGGTCGATGTAGCCGGGCGCATGCGAGGTGATGGTCGAAGGGGTGCTCGGGTCGACGTCGTACACGCCGCGGTCCCGTTCGGCCGGGAACATCGCGGTGAGCTTCGACCAGAGTGCTGTGGTGCGGTCGGTCGGGCCAGAAAGAAAGCTGCCGTCCCCTTCGTAGGGGGTGTGATTGAGCTGGATGAAATCCCGGACGTCTATTCCGTCCTGCCAGGGTCCGGCCGCGAATTCCCGCCAGGGCGCACCCGGTGACCCGTCGCCAGGCGTGCCGGCCAAGGTCGGTTCTACTACTACGGTCATGTGTTTTCCTCCGTTCGGGCGGCCACCGGCCGCTCCACCTCCGACGCTAGGCCGGCGGCCGGGTGGAGCACAGGAGGCTAAAGACCCCACTTGCCCGACCTGGCTGGGGGCAGCACCTTCGGTCGATCCGTGCGCGTTGTGGCCCGCGTCTCACACTGAGACGATCGGGGTTCCTCGTACGCCGTCGGCACTTCACCCGAATCCACCGGGTCAGAGCTGGCGGGAGGTCCGGAAGCGCCTGGAGGGCATCCACCCGTTGCAAGGAAGACAGTTGCCCTGCAGAGGCGCTGCGAGGACGAAGGTTGCCCTTTTGGGACTGGAGTGACAGGAGTCGTCACATTCGTCCTCGCCTGAGACGGGGGCACCTCCCGCTTGCGGTGGATTGATCCTCGCCGAGGTTGTGGGGCGCGTGCTGTCGGCAACATGCCGGTGGCGACATGGCCGGCTACGGGCGGCGAGGGGCCTGCGCCCGATCGGTGCCATGGAACACGACCTTGTCGTCGGAATCAACGATCGCGACCGGGCACCCGGCTTCCTTGATGCAGGTAGCGGCGATCTTGCCGAAGACCAGGTCGCGGACGGACGACTTGCCATGCGCACCCAGGACCAGCAGTTCGGCGTGGGCGGCCCGGTCGAGCAGGATCTTAGGGGGCGTGCCGCGCAGGCTCGTCTGGACCACCGGTGGCAGGTCGGGCATGTTCGCGCTCGCCGCCGAGACCTCGTTGGTGAGCATGGCGAGGGAGGCAACGTGCAGCTCGTGCGGTGGCGACAAAACGATGTCCGCCATGATCTGCGGGTGCCAGCTGTGCACGACCTCCACCGTCGCGCCCCTTGACACCCCCTCCTGCATGGCCCAACGCAGTGCAGCCGAGCTGGCGACTGAGCCGTCGATGCCGACCACGATCAGTTTGGTTTGGTCGGTTTGTGTCATTGCGGTGCTCCTCATATTTGTCGTCCGGTGTTTCGCGGCCGTGTCGGCCAGCACCGAATCTAGGCACGCCACACCGTCGGCAGTAGTGCCGAAGGTCCTTCCGGGGGGGTGACCTTTCTGGCATCGACGCTCCCGGCCGCGACCCACCCAGGGCGACACGCGCTGTGATGAGGCCCACCGAAGAGCCGCCATCCAGGAAGCGGGCGACGGGTCACCACCCGGGACCGGTCCTGGCATCCCCAGAACAGGCAGCGGGAGGGTGATCAAAGGGAACGGCGACGCTCCGGCCAAGGGCCGGCTGGGTTGCTGGAGGATCCCGGGATCACGTTGTCCTGGCCAAGCGCCCTTCGGGTGCTGTCACCAACCCTATTACGTAGGGTATCGTCATAGTTACTGACAGTCAATTGGGCCAATTCGAGAGGTCTCCATGAAAGCGGTCGCCGGAACGGTGACACCGCGGCGACCGCCGCCTGCGTCGGATGGCGCCGAGGATGCGCTGAGCACCCTTCGAATAGCGGGGTCTCATCCCATCCTGCAGGGTTTTCCGCAGGGTGCCATCATCGCGTTCGATTTCGACCTCCGGTATCTGTGCGCCGGCGGGCTCGGTCTGGCCGACGTGGGTCTCTCCCGGGAGATGCTGGAGGGCCACACCGTCGAGGAGGTATTCCCACCAGAGGTGGCTGACCAGATCACCCCGATGTACCGGTCCGCCCTCACCGGTAAGTCGTCGCAGATCGACGTACCGTACGAAGGCCGCGTATACACCCAGCGTCTGGGTCCGCTGGTCGATTCGACCGGAACGATCGTGGCAGCGATGGGCTTCACCCAGGACGTGACCGCTGCTCGGCAATTCGAGCGCGAGCTCGCCGAAGAGCGCCGTCGGCTTCGGGACGCCGAGGCCATCGGCCGGGTCGGGTCGTGGGAGCTGGATCTGCGTGACCAGTCGGTGAACTGGTCGGCCGGCATCTTCGACCTGTATGGACTCAACCAGGACGCATTCCGGGGTGACTACGGCGCAGCGTTGGAATGCATTCATCCGGACGACCGGGCTCAGGTCAACGCCGGCGTCGAGGCCTGCGCGACGAGGGGCACGCCCCTGCGCACGAGATACCGGATCAACCGCTTCGACGACGGCCAGCTGCGCTGGATCGACACCCGCGGCGAGGCGCAGTACGAGGGCGGCCAACGTGTGCGCCTTGTCGGCGCTATCTCCGATGTCACCGATCACGTCCTGGCAGAAGTAAAAGCACGCGACGACCAGGCGTTCCAGCAGGCCGTCATCGACGCGTCGCCCGATATCATCTTCGTCTACGACGTCGGCACCCGTTCGACAACCTGGAGCAACCGCTCGCAGCTGGCAATCCTCGGCTACTCCGAAGCGCCCGGATCGGAATCCGTTTCGATCGACAGCTTGATTCCCGAAGAGGAACGGGCACAGTTCGACGCCGCGCTCACGGCGACGGCGGACGCCGAGCCGGGCCTGGTCGTCCAGGTCAATCACCGGCTGCGTGCGGCCGACGGCACTCACCGCTGGTTCTCCCGCCGGATCGCTGCGTTCCGCCGCGACAACACCGGCAAGGTCACCGAACTGGTCGGTGTGCTGCGAGATATCACCGAAGCGGTCACCGCCGAGCAGCAGTTGCGCCATTCGGCGTTGCACGACAATCTCACCGGGCTACCCAACCGTGCGCTGCTGATGGATCGGCTCGACGGCGCAATTGCGCGAGTCGATCGCACCAAGCGCGAGATCTGCGTCCTGTTCTGCGATCTCGACGGGTTCAAACGCGTCAACGACACGGCCGGCCACGCCGCCGGCGATCAGGTGATCACCGAGATCTCCAGGCGGCTGCTGTCGGTGGTGAGAGACGGCGACACAGTCGCCCGCATGGGCGGCGACGAATTTGTAGTCATCATCGAGCCGTGGAATCGCAACGGCGACGATGGAGTCGCCACACCCGAACAAGACCACGCTGCTGCTACCCGCATCGCCGATCGCGTCCGAGAAGCCGTGCGCCGTCCGGTCGCCGTCAACGGCATAGAACACGTCGTCAGCGTCAGCATCGGCGTCGCCTTCGGGCCGCACGTACCTTTCGGTCCGGGCAGGGTGAGCAGGGGCGATCAGTTGCTGCAGGATGCGGACGCGGCGATGTACCGGGCCAAGGGTCGCGGCAAGGACCGCTTCGAGATATTCCACGACGGGATGCGCACCGATGGGGCTGAAAGAACCAGGGTCGAACGGATCCTGCGTCAGGCGCTGCGCCCGGCCGCCCGACCGCCCTGCAGCGAGGGCGGCGAATCCAGGCCCCGCTTGTCCGCCGATTTCCAGCCCATCTTCTCGTCGGCGACCGGCGCCCTGGTCGGGTTCGAGGCGCTCGCCCGACTCAAGGATGCGTACGGGAACTCCATCGCCCCGGATGTCTTCATCGGCATCGCCGAAGAATGCGGAATCGTCGGGTCGATCGACGTTTTCATGCTCGACCTGGCCTGCTGCCAGCTCGCCGCCTGGCGCGCTGAATCCGAGGAGATGGCCGACGTGGTCATGTCCGTCAACGTCTCCGCCCTACACGTGCAGCACGCCGCCCTGGCCGGCGATATCCACCTGGCGCTGGAGAAGTACCGTCTGGCACCGGGAGACCTGGTTCTCGAACTGACCGAGACCGCCCTGCTCGACGCCGCCAACTCTACGATCGCGACGCTCCGCAGGCTCCACGAGGAAGGCATCGGCATCGCCATCGACGACTTCGGCACCGGCTATGCCAGTCTGCGTTACCTCGCCACCCTCCCGATATCAGCGCTGAAGATCGACAAGTCCTTCACAGCCGGACTGCCGAATGACGAAACCTGTCGCAAGATCGTCAGCGCCGTGGCCGGTCTGGCTGCTGATCTGGATCTGTCCTGCGTGGTCGAGGGCGTCGAAACAGCCGAGCAGCGCAAAGCCCTCCCCGAGGGAGTACAACTTCAGGGCTACCTGACCGGCCGGCCACAACCCCCAGAAGTCATCGACCTGAACCTCTGGTTCACCTGACACCTCTGCCGGCCGGCGCAATAACCGACGTGCGGCGCCGGTGATCGTCGCGATCCCCAAAGGCGACGGGAAAACGATCCGTCGCCCAAAGCGGTCGTCCACCAGAAGTTTTGGGGGTTGGTTACCCGGCGCCGAAGTTTACCGAGGTCTGATCACCGCGTTCGCTGCCCGGGGCAGGACAGGTCGGGTCACCGGACGGCGGATCATCCGGCGGGGTTAACCACTCGCTGGTCCCCCTTGGCAGTCCAACCTGTCCGGGACCCACCAGGAGGCAAAAGTCGGGGCGAATTTTGACGAAGCCGCCCACCAGACTCTGAACGCCGCTAACATGTCCGTTCTGTCAGGATCTCCCGGTCGCCGGCGACCGGCGGCGGGAGGGGAGCACCAGTGTCGGCTGGAGAACCATTGAGCAGGCGGGCTGCGCTGGGGGTACTCGGCGGAAGCGCGGTGGCCGGGGTGGCCGGAGGTTATATGGCAGGGCGGCAGGCGGATTCGCCCGCTCCGTCCAAATTGGCCGCCGCCGCGGTGGGCCAACAGGCGACCATTGCGTCCCGGGCCGCCGTACGTGGCGATTCGTTCTATGTCGGGCACCGGGGAAGCGGGGACGTCTATCCGGAACACACCCTCGAGGGATATCAGCGGGCGGTGGCAGCCGGCGCGCAATGTGTCGAGATCAGCGTCCAGATGACGTCCGACGGCGTGCTGGTCTGCCTGCACGACGCCACCCTCGACCGGACGACGACGGCAACGGGGACGATCGCCCACCTACCCTCGACCGCGTTGCGCGGGATCCGGCTGAACACACCGCAACTCGGACCGGCGTGGTCCGCCGAGCCGCGGCCGATGGTGCCGTTGTTCGACGAAGTGCTGGCGGCCCTTGGCGGGCGCGTCGCAATGTGCATCGAAGCCAAGAACGACGACGCCTACCCGAAGGTAGTAGCGACGATAGGCCGGTTCGGACTCACGGACAGCGTGATCGTCAAACTCCCGCATACCAGTCCGAGGTTCGCCGAGACGAAGGCCGCGGGTTTTGCTGTTTTCGCCTATTTCGGTTCGGTGGCGGATGTCACGACCGAGAACATCACCGCACTAAAAGCGGTACTCGATCCGAAACGCGACTACCTGGTGCTGCCGGTCAGCGACAAGAACGGTTACACCCCAGACTCTCTTGTTGATCAGGCGGTCCGCAGCGAGGTGCCGGTGTGGGTCTTTCCCGCCCACCGCAGGGTGGAGGCCCGCCATTTCATCGATCTCGGCTGTAAGGGCATAGTCACCTCGAGTTTGGGCTATGTCACCGG
Source organism: Mycobacteriales bacterium (assembly GCA_038204125.1). Classification (GTDB taxonomy): domain Bacteria; phylum Actinomycetota; class Actinomycetes; order Mycobacteriales; family Nakamurellaceae; genus Nakamurella. The sequence continues at coordinate 8,413 of JBBRDH010000013.1, read as the reverse complement.
GGATGCCCCTGTCACCACGCGGGACACGTGGGCCTATGGGGCAATAGCGCCCGGCGAGATGACAAAAGATCCGGCGTTGGCGGGCTGGGCTCCACAATGGTCGGGCAACGAACTACACCTGACGGCCAACGGTGCCCAGCACTTCCTCACGCTCGGCCAGTTCTGCCCACTCGCGGCGGCCGCACACACCTACACGATCAATGTGGAGGCAAGCTGGAAAGCGTTGCCGCAGGACACCGCCGACAACATCACCCTCGCCTTCGGGCACGCCGACGACGCCTACTACGAACACCGATCCGGTCTGGGCAACGGCTACCACGCAATCGTGCGCGGTGACGGGCGGCTGGAACTGTTCCGCCACCGTCAGGGCCGCCCGGAGGGCGAGCAACTGGGCCCGTCCGTGGCGAGCCCGACGCCGGAGCCGGGACAGTGGATGGGTTTTCGATTGCAGGTCACCCCGAACACCATCGCCTGGACCAGGTTGGCCGCCGCCGGAGCGACGGGCGCCGAGTTCACCGTCACTGCCGACGACGGCACCTACCGGGGCGGGTACCTGCACATCGGCCGAAGCTCCACCGACGGGTCTGCCGGCTTCCGCTCGTTCTCAGTGCACTGATCATCCACCCGCCGACCCGCGCAACCGCTGAACCAGCGCACCGGACCAAGGCGGCGGGCGCCGCAGCCTCGCACGAGACTCAGGGTTCTGTTAGGGACTTTAGGCCCTGTTGGCGGCGCGTCGATCTTTCTAATGTCGTCATTTGCGCGCCGCGGTAGCTCGCGGGTCGCGAACGCCACCACACCCACCAACCGGAGCCGGCACCAGCGCACAGCACCAGACGGTGACACCTGATAGGGAGGTCCGGATGGCCTGTCATTGGGGGACGGGCGCAATTTGCCCCAGTCTCCGCGCCGAGGCCGGGGCGTCATGAGCCGCGGGACATCAACCACGGTCCAACCACTGCCGGCGATCGCGGGGCGGGGGGGGAACCTTGGGTTGGCAACGTGGACGTTCGCCATCAACTTCTGGGCCTGGAACCTGATCGGGCCGCTCTCACCGCGCTATTCGGCCGCGTTGCACCTGACGACCGCGCAGGCGGCGCTGCTGGTGGCGACGCCCATCCTGGTCGGATCGGTGGGACGTATCCCGGTGGGCGCGCTCACCGACCGGCTCGGCGGCCGGACCATGTTCACCGTCATCTCGCTCGTCTCCATCGTCCCGGTCCTGCTGGTGGCGTTCGCGGGCAAGACGAACTCCTATCCCCTGTTGCTGGTGTTCGGCTTCTTTCTCGGCATCGCCGGAACGGCTTTCGCCATCGGAATCCCTTTCGTGAACGCCTGGTATTCGCCCGCCCGGCGAGGATTCGCAACCGGCATGTTCGGCGCCGGGATGGGCGGCACAGCGCTTTCCTCGTTCTTCACCCCGCGGTTTGTGAACTGGTTTGGGTACGTGACGACCCACGTCATCATTGCGGTGGCGCTGGGGTTGACCGCTCTGCTGGTGCGGGCCCGGATGAAGGACTCCCCCGATTGGCGACCGAACACCGCCCCGGTGGTCCCGAGGCTGGTCGCTGCGGGCAGGCTCGGCGTCACCTGGCAGATGGCATTCCTGTATGCGGTGACGTTCGGCGGCTTCGTAGCGTTCAGCACCTACCTGCCAACGTATCTCAAGACGATCTACGACTTCTCGCTCACCGCTGCCGGTGCCAGGACGGCCGGCTTCGCGGTCGCAGCCGTTCTCGCCCGACCGCTCGGCGGCATCCTGTCCGACCGCATCCAGCCCAAGCTCGTGGTGCTGGGTGCGCTCGCCGGAGCGGCGGTGATGGCCGTGCTCGTTGCCTTTCAACCGCCGCCAGAACTCGCAGCCGGCGCGAGTTTCATCGCCATGGCGTTCTTCCTCGGCGTCGGCACCGGCGGGGTGTTCGCCTGGGTGGCCCGGTCCGCACCGCCGGACAGGGTGGGCACGGTGACCGGGATCGTCGGCGCTGCAGGCGGTCTGGGTGGATACTTTCCGCCGTTGGTGATGGGTCTGACCTATGACTCCGTCGGGAAGAACTACACCGTCGGTCTTGCCCTGCTGAGCGCCACCTGCCTGGTGGCGCTGCTGTACACCGCGTGGCGGCTCCCCGGAAAATCCTCGGGAAAACCTCCGCAAAAGTTGCCGGGCACACCACCGGGCCCGATGCCGCAACCGACTGAGCGGGGATCTGTGACCGGCGGGAGCGGCCGATGACGTCCGGCACCGACGGAACCGCGGCCGATCTGCTGCTGCGGGCGGGCAGATTCTTTACCCGGCAGGACGTCTCGGCCGATCTGCGAACGGTGACCAAGTCCGGCGGCCGGCAGGGGGATGTGTTCTACCGCGACCGGTGGAGCCACGACAAGGTGGTGCGCTCCACCCACGGGGTCAACTGCACCGGCTCCTGCTCGTGGAAGGTGTACGTCAAGGACGGCATCATCACCTGGGAGACGCAGGAGACCGACTACCCCACCGTCGGCCCGGACCGGCCGGACTACGAACCACGCGGCTGCCCTCGCGGCGCGGCGTTCTCCTGGTACACCTACTCGCCCACCAGGGTCCGCTACCCGTACGCCCGGGGACTGCTGGTCGAGATGTACCGGGAGGCCAGAACCCGGCTCGGCGACCCGGTGCTGGCCTGGGCCGACATCCAGGACGACCCGGAGAGACGAACGAAGTACCAGCGGGCCAGGGGAAAGGGCGGCCTGGTCCGGATCGGCTGGGACGAGGCCGCCGAGATCGCCGCCGCCGCACACGTGCACACCATCGCCCGCTACGGGCCGGACCGGGTCGCCGGCTTCTCGCCGATCCCGGCGATGTCGATGGTGTCGCACGCCGCCGGATCGCGGTTCATCGAATTGATGGGCGGCGTGATGACCTCGTTCTACGACTGGTACGCCGACCTTCCGGTGGCCTCGCCGCAGGTGTTCGGCGACCAGACCGACGTACCGGAATCCGGGGACTGGTGGGACGCCTCCTACCTGATGATGTGGGGCTCCAACGTCCCGGTGACCCGCACCCCCGACGCCCACTGGATGGCCGAGGTGCGTTACCGGGGAACGAAAGTCGTCTCGGTCAGCCCCGACTACTCCGACAACACCAAGTTCGCCGACGAATGGATGCCGTGCGCGCCCGGCACCGACGGAGCAATGGCGATGGCCATGGGTCACGTCATCCTGACAGAATTCCTGGTGCGGCGCCGGACGCCGTTCTTCGTCGACTACATCCAGAAATACACTGACCTGCCGTTCCTGGTCCGGCTCGACGAACACGACGGCCAGTACGTCCCCGGCAAGAACCTGACCGCCGCCGACCTCGGCGACACCGGCGAGGGCGCCGCGTTCAAACCCGCACTGGTTGACGGCCGGACCGGCGAGGTGGTGATTCCCAACGGGTCACTGGGCTTCCGGTATACCGACTCCGGGGTCGGCAAATGGAACCTCGATCTCGGCGAGATCGTCCCTGCGCTCACCGTTCTCGGCGACGCAGTTGATGAGGCCGCAGCGGTGGCGGTGAAGTTGACCAGGTTCGACACCCCGGACGGACATGCGGAGGTGATGACCCGCGGCGTACCGGTGCGGCGGGTCGGAGAACATCTGTGCTGCACCGTGTTCGATCTGATGCTCGCCCAGTACGGGGTTTCCCGGCCGCTACTGCCGGGCGACTGGCCGACCGGATTCGACGACGCCGACCGGCCTTACACGCCGGCCTGGCAGGAGTCGGTCACCGGGGTGAGCGCGAGCCAGGTGATCCGGGTGGCGCGCGAGTTCGCGCACAACGCGGAGGATTCCGGCGGCCGGTCGATGATCATCATGGGCGCCGGGATCTGTCAGTGGTTCCACGGCGACGCCACCTACCGCGCGGTGCTGGCCATGCTGATCCTCACCGGTTCGATGGGCCGCAACGGCGGCGGCTGGGCGCACTACGTCGGGCAGGAGAAGTGCCGCCCGGTGACCGGATGGGCCACGATGGCGATGGCCACGGACTGGGTGCGGCCGCCCCGGCAGATGATCGGCACCGCCTACTGGTACGCGCATACCGACCAGTGGCGGTACGACGGGTACCGGGCCGACGCGCTGGCCTCGCCGCTCGGCCAGGGTCGGTTCTCCGGGCAGCACACGATGGATGTGCTGGCCTCGTCGGTCGCGATGGGCTGGATGCCGTTCTTCCCGCAGTTCGACCGCAACAGCCTGGATATCGCCGACGACGCGGACCGGGCCGGGCAGCCGGTGCCCGCCTACGTGGCGCAGCAACTGGCCGCCGGCGGGTTGAAGCTGGCCGTCACCGATCCCGACGCACCCGGCAACTGGCCGCGGGTGCTGACCGCGTGGCGGGCGAATCTGCTGGGTTCGTCCAGCAAGGGCAACGAGTACTTCCTGCAGCACCTGCTCGGCACCACCCGGTCGAACCTGCGGGCAACGCCGACCGAACCCAGCCTGCGGCCGCAGCACATCGCCTGGACCGACGACATTCCCGAGGGCAAGCTGGACCTGTTGCTGTCCATCGACTTCCGGATGACATCGACCACCCTGCTGTCCGACATCGTGTTGCCGGCCGCGACCTGGTACGAGAAGGCGGACCTCTCGTCGACCGACATGCACCCCTTCGTCCACGCCTTCAGCCCGGCCATCGACCCCCCGTGGGAGGCCCGTTCCGATTTCGACGCTTTCCACACCATCGCCCGGGTGTTCAGCCGGCTGGCCGAGAATCATCTCGGGGTACGGCGGGACGCGGTGCTGACCCCGATGCAGCACGACACGCCGGGCGAGACGGCCTATCCCGGTGGGGTGGAGCGGGACTGGCGGCGGACCGGCGAGATTCCGGTGCCCGGCAGGACGATGCCCGCGGTGGCGGTGGTGACCCGTGACTATCCGGCGCTGGCGCAGCAGTGGGAGACCTTGGGCCCGCTGGTCGACACGCTCGGCGTCACCACCAAGGGCGTCACCGTCCACCCCGACGTCGAGGTGCGCGATCTCGGCGCCCGGCACGGCGTGATGGGGAGCGGTGCGGGTGCGGGCCGGCCGGCAATCGACACCGCGGTGAAGATGTGCGACACGGTGCTGGCACTGTCCGGCACCACCAACGGCCGGTTGGCGGTCAAGGGCTTCGAAGAACTGGAGCGGCGGACCGGACAGCCGCTGGTGCACCTGGCCGAGGGGAACGCCGAACGCCGCATCACCTACGCCGACTGCCAGGCCCGGCCGGTTCCGGTGATGACCAGCCCGGAATGGTCGGGCAGCGAGACCGGCGGTCGCCGTTATGCCCCATTCACGGTCAACGTCGAGAACCTCAAGCCCTGGCACACGCTGACCGGCCGGATGCATTTCTACCTCGACCACGACTGGATGCAGGAGTTGGGCGAGCAGCTACCGGTGTACCGGCCGCCGCTTGACATCGCCGGTTTGTTCGGTGAACCCCGGCTCGGGTCGATCACCGAGGGTCTCGGGCTGGCGGTGCGATATCTGACGCCGCATTCGAAGTGGTCGATCCATTCCGAATATCAGGACAACCTGTTCATGTTGTCGCTGTCCCGCGGCGGCCCGACGATGTGGATGAGCCCAGCCGATGCCGTGAAGATCGGCGCCGCCGATAACGACTGGGTCGAGGCGGTCAACCGCAACGGAGTGATGGTGTTGCGCGCCATCGTGTCCCACCGGATGCCGGAGGGGACGGTCTTCGTCCACCACGCGCAGGAACGCACCATCGACGTGCCACTGAGCGAGACCAACGGCAACAGGGGCGGCATCCACAATTCGCTGACCCGGCTGTTGGTCAAACCCTCGCACCTGGCCGGCGGCTACGCCCAGATGTCTTTTGCCTTCAATTATCTCGGACCTACCGGTAATCAGCGGGACGAGGTCACCATGGTCCGGCGGCGCTCGCAGGAGGTGCAGTACTGATGCGGGTGATGGCACAGCTGGCGATGGTGATGAACCTGGACAAGTGCATCGGCTGCCACACCTGTTCGGTGACCTGCAAACAGGCCTGGACCAACCGCTCCGGCACGGAGTACGTGTGGTTCAACAACGTCGAAACCCGTCCGGGACAGGGTTATCCGCGGACATACGAGGACCAGGACCGCTGGCAGGGGGGTTGGGTCAGGGACAGCCGGGGGCGGTTGCGCCTGCGGGCCGGTGGCCGTTTCCGCAAGCTGGCCACCATCTTCTCCAACCCGAAGATGCCGTCCATCGACGACTACTACGAGCCGTGGACCTATGACTACGAGAATCTGACCAACGCCCCGCTCGGTGAGCAGATGCCGGTGGCGCCGCCGCGGAGCCTGATCAGCGGGCAGCCGATGAAGGTCTCGTGGTCGGCGAACTGGGATGACAACCTCGGCGGCAGCCCGGAGATCCTGGCCGGCGACCCGATTTTGAGCAAGATCAACCAGCAGGTGAAGCTCGAACTCGAAGAGAGCTTCATGTTCTACCTGCCGCGGATCTGCGAACACTGCCTGAACCCGTCCTGTGTCGCGTCCTGCCCGTCCGGCGCGATGTACAAGCGGACCGAGGACGGCATCGTGCTGGTCGACCAGGACCGGTGCCGGGGCTGGCGGATGTGCGTCACCGGCTGCCCCTACAAGAAGGTGTATTTCAACCACCGCACCGGCAAGGCCGAGAAATGCACTTTCTGCTATCCGCGCATCGAAGTCGGGCTGCCCACCGTCTGTTCGGAGACCTGCGTCGGGCGTCTCCGCTATATCGGTCTGTTGCTGTACGACGCCGACCGGGTGCTGGCCGCCGCGTCGGTGGAGCGGGAAACCGATCTCTACGAGGCGCAACTCGATCTGCTGCTCGACCCTAGCGACCCGGAAGTCATTGCGGGGGCACGGTTGTCGGGGATTTCGGAGGATTGGCTGGATGCCGCCCGACGGTCTCCGGTGTATGCGCTGGCCAAGATCTATCGGATCGCGTTGCCGCTGCATCCAGAATTCCGGACGATGCCGATGGTCTGGTACGTTCCGCCACTCTCGCCGGTGGTTGATGCGATCAGCCGGGACGGGCACGACGGTGAGGATGCCGACAACCTGTTCGGTGCGATCGAGGCGCTGCGAATCCCGGTCGAATATCTGGCCGGACTGTTCACCGCCGGCGACACGGCCGTGGTCGAGGGGGTGCTGCGGAAACTCGCGGCGATGCGCTCGTATCTGCGGGATATCAATCTCGGCCGGGATCCACGGCCGGAGATCCCGGCGTCGGTCGGGATGGAGCCGGAACTGCTGTACCGGATGTACCAACTACTGGCCATTGCGAAATACGAAGCGCGGTACGTCATCCCGACCGCCTATGCCGCGCAGGGACACAAGCTGGAGGAGAGCGTCACCGACTGCCCGCTCGACTTCGAGGGCGGACCGGGAATGTATGTGACCGGGTCCGGACCGTTCGGTGAGGCCAGCGGCCAGCCGGTACCGGTGGCGGTCGAGACATTCCAGGCGCTGCGGGAACGGCAATCAAGCGACGGCCCGGCCGCCGGTTCCCGACCGTCGAGGGTGAACCTGCTCAACTGGGACGGCAAGGGCGCGCCCGACGGCATGTTCACCCCGCGGCCCGGTTCGCCCCGGGCCGCCGGGACCCCCGCACCCGACGTCAGGAGCGGTTCGTGAAACTTTTGCGCCGGAACAATCCCGCGGCCGTCGACCGGCGGGTGGTGTGGCAGGCCGCGTCCCTGCTGCTCGCGTATCCCGACGACGAGCAGCCCAATCGGCTCGACCTGATCGAGGACGCCGCCGCGTCGCTGCCCGACCCCTTTGGCGCCCCGCTCCTGTCCTGCGCGGCCCACCTGCGCACGCTGCCGTGGGTCACCGCTGCCGCCGACTACGCCGAAACGTTCGACTGGCGGCGGAAGCGGACCATGTTCCTGACGTACTACACCGCCGGAGACACCCGCAACCGGGGGATGGCGCTGCTGGAATTCGCCGATACCTACCGGGCCGCCGGGGCCACCCCGCCCACCCGGGAACTGCCGGATCACCTCGCGGTGCTGCTGGAATTCGCCGCGACGGTGGACGAGGCGGCCGGCTACGAGTTGCTGCGGCGGCACCGGACACCGATCGACATGCTGCACTCCGGCCTCGCCCAGGCCCGCTCCCCGTATGCGGGGGTGATCGCCTCGGTGTCGATGACGCTGCCGCCGCCGACCGAAGCCGATCTGCGGGAGGCCCGCCGACTGGCCATGCAGGGACCGCCGGCCGAATCGGTGGGCCTGGAACCTTTCGCTCTCACCATCGGCATGCGTGGGGGTTCCCGGTGAACGCATCGGCGGTGTTCTGGGACGTCGTCCCCTACGTGACGATCGCGATCCTGGTAGTTGGCACATGGTGGCGGTACCGGTACGACAAGTTCGGCTGGACGACCCGCTCCTCGCAGCTCTACGAGAACCGGCTGTTGCGGCTGGGCA